>JBHJHH010000008.1:0-29617 GCA_050331015.1 Geminicoccaceae bacterium | reverse complement strand
CTCGCGTCTCTATGCCGCTAGGCGCGAGTGATGACAGCTCTGTGACCGCCGGGCCGGCCTGACCGGGCGGCTGTCGGCCGACGCGCACCGGGCAGCCGCTTGCCGGCGATCGATTAAAGTTTTGATAAACGCTTATTCGGCGCTTGCTGTGTGTCGGAATGCGCGTAAAACGCGCGCTCCTCCCTTTCCGTTACCCCCTGTTCCCAGGCGGCCGTGGATGGTTCGGTGGCGGGGTGACGGACGCTTTTGCGCCCCGGTATGCCTGGCATATCGGGGTCTTTTTTGGCTGAACGCGCGCCGACCGGCGAGGGTTACGAGGTCAGCACCATCCACAAGAGCATGGCGGCCATGGCGAGAAGGATAACAGCACCGGCGTCAGGCATGGCGACAAGCGCTCCACGTTTTTTGTCAGCGAACGAGGCGAAAACCGAGGGCCGTCATAGCGCGTGTGACGCCGTCCGTCAGCAGGCAAGCTGACGCGCAGGCGCGCTTTCTTGACCACTGGCTAGGAGTTGTCGTCGCCGGGCGGCCGGCCGCGGATGACGCGCACGCTTTGCGCCGGGCTCGCGGAATCGTCGGCGCGCACCGGCTGACGCAGGCCGTCGAGCACGCGTTCGACCAGCGCGAGATAATAGGGCGGGCCGGAAATCAGCGCGAGTTCGCCCTCATCGCCGGCGCGCAGCGGAAATCGCGGATCGAGCACGTCCAGATGCAGCAGCGCGCGCTCCAGGCGCCCGGGCTCGAGCGTACCCAGCTCGAGAATGCGGCTGTCGACCTCATCGCTGTGCGCGATCGCCAGGATGACGCCGTCGAAATACCAGACCAGATCGTGACGCATGGCCAGATCGCTGAGCTGGTTGCCGGCGCTGTCGGGTTCGAGATCGAACGCCAGCGTGCCCTCGACGGCAGCGCTCAGGCGCAAGGGCGTCTCGAGCTGGCGGGCGATGTCGCCGAGCACGGCGCGCACCGAGCGGCCGGCCTCGAGCCTAGCCATGGGGTCGTTGAGCCAGGGCGGTGTGGCGGCATCGGCCTTGACCGTGGCGATCAGCGCGATGATGCCGGCGGCGCACAAGAGACGGCCGAGCAGGCTCAAAAGTGCTGGCGACAGCCATGCATCCGCCCGGTTCGCCCGCGCGCGGGCCTGCCCTGATGCCATCGTGCCATCCTCCCGTTGCTCCGTCGCCGGCCGCCACCGCCATGCACGGCAGGAGGAAAGCGCACGCGTCGGCTTTCGCGCAAGCGGTTTGCTGGCATTTTAGACAAAAACAAGACGGTGCCGGCACCATGATGCCGACACCGCGTCAATCTGGGGAGGGTACGCGCTACATATAGGTCCATCGCCGCCGGTATCCTCAGCCGGCCGCCCTCCCCGTCTGCGTCACGGTTTCGCGCTCGAGCGTCGGGTGCAGCGGGCGCCGCCAGGGCTGCGTGGGACGCGGCCGCGTGCGAAGATCTCCGCAGCGATGGCCGGCGCGGGACCCGCCAGCGCCTAGTCGCGCGCACTCGAGCGCACCGAGCGAGCCAGACGATCCCGCAGGTAACGAGCGTTTCACCTCGTAGCGCGACCGCGCGCGGCTGCACCATTGAGCGCACGGTCGGGCGGCAATGCTTGGGCCGGCCAGCGCGATACTTGACGACGGGTCCCAAGGCACGCGCGGCCACCGTCACCTAACTGTCATGTCCGGGTCATGGCGTTGTCACGCCGCGCTGGTTGGTGGAGGCAACGGCCGCGTAGCCGCCGGCCGTTCTACGACCAACGGGGGAAAACCAACCATGTCCGCACGCACGATTTTGCTGGCGGCCGCGAGCGCTATGGCCGTGACCAGCGCGACGCAGGCCCAGGCCGCAACCGAGATCACCTGGTGGCACGCCATGGGCGGCGCGCTGGGCGACAAGGTCAACGAGATCGCCGAGGGCTTCAACGCCGCGCAGGGCGACTACGTCCTGACGCCGGTCTACAAGGGCAACTACACCGAGACCATGACGGCCGCGATCGCGGCGTTCCGCGCCGGTGAGCAGCCGCATATCGTGCAGGTGTTCGAGGTCGGCACCGCCACCATGATGGCCGCCGAGGGCGCGGTGAAGCCGGTCTACGAGCTGATGGCCGAGGCCGGCGCCGATTTCGATCCGAGCGCCTATCTGGAAGCCGTGGTCGGCTACTACACCACGCCCGAAGGCGACATGCTGTCGATGCCGTTCAACAGCTCGACCCCGGTGCTGTATTACAACAAGGCTGCCTTCGAGGCCGCCGGCCTGGACCCGGAAACGCCGCCCAAGACCTGGGCCGAGGTCGCCGAGGTCGCCCAGGCCCTGCAGGCCGCCGGCACGCCGTGCGGATTCACCACCGGCTGGCAGAGCTGGGTGCAGCTCGAGAACTTCTCGGCCTGGCACAATGTCCCGCTCGGCACCAAGGAGAACGGCTTCGCCGGCCTGGACACCGAGTTCACCTTCAACGGTGAGGCCCAGGTCAAGCACATCGGCAACATGGCCGAGTGGCAACAGGCCAAGATCTTCGATTACGGCGGCCGCCGCTCGGAGAGTGCGCCGAAGTTCTATACCGGCGAATGCGGCATGTACATGAACAGCTCGGCATCCTATGCCGGCGTCAAGGAGAACTCGGACTTCGAGTTCGGCATCGGCATGCTGCCCTATTACGACGACATCGAGGGCGCGCCGCAGAATTCGATCATCGGTGGCGCCACGCTCTGGGCGCTCGAGGGTCACGAGGCCGAGGACTACAACGCGATTGCGGCGTTCTTCAGCTACCTGTCGACACCCGAGGTGCAGGCCGACTGGCATCAGTTCACCGGCTATCTGCCGATCACCCATGCGGCTTACGAGCTGAGCAAGAAGCAGGGCTTCTACGACGCCAACCCGGGCACCGAGACGGCCATCCAGCAGATCACGCTGAACCCGCCGACAGAGAACTCCAAGGGCCTGCGCTTCGGCAACTTCGTGCAGATCCGCGATATCCTCAATGAGGAGCTCGAAGCGGTCTGGGCCGGCAATAAGTCGGCGCAGGAAGCGCTCGACACGGCGGCCGAGCGCGGCAACGAGTTGCTGCGCCAGTTCGAAGAGCAAAACGGCTGACGGCCTGGCATCGCTGAGCTTATCGCCGCGGGGAGACGTCCGCACCGGTCGCGATCGGCTGGCGCGGGCGTCGCCTCAGCGTTGATGACCGGCACCTGAATTCTACCGACGTCCTCGACACGGCGCGCCTCGCCCCTTAAGGTCAGGGCTTGTGGCGTTAGGGGCAGAACGCTGCATCGGAACAGAGTTAGGGGACACTCTTGGGCAAGAGCATGAACGGGCGCCGCGAGGAGCCCGACCCGGCCCGCATCGCACCCAAAGGTCGGCGGCGCGAGCTGGAAACCGCATGGTTGAGCTGGTGGCAGGTGGCGCTGATCGTGATCGGCTTTGTCGGCGTCACCCTCATGGCCGGCCTGGTTGCCGAACCGGCCAAGCCGAGCGCGCGTATGCACGAGCAGGACCATGGCAGTGTTTCGCTGTGCAAGCAGCACGATGGACGTGACCAGGCGCTACGTTCGTAGACCTGCTGCGCGCTTGCCCGCCCATGCCGTCGCGCCCGATCGCAGCAAGCGGGCTACCCCGGCCGCTTAACCTGCGTCATGACCGTTGCCGGCAGGATGCCCGGCTCAACTGGCCCGCCGGCTGAACGCCAGACCGATGGCGCCCAGGATCAAGGCGCTACCACTGCCGATCTGCAGCCAGCGGATCCGCGGCGCCGACAAAAAACGCCTGGCCTGGCCGGCGAGCACGGCATAACCGCCATCCAGGACCGTCGCGACGACCATGAAGGTGCCGCCGAGCAGCACCGTCTGTGCCGTGATGTTGCCCGCGGGCTGGATGAACTGCGGGATGAACGCGCCGAAGAACAGCAGCGCCTTTGGATTGGTCCAGATCACCCAAAAGCCCTGCCAGAAGAACGAGCGCTGACCCGGCGCCGCCGCGGCCGCCCCCGGAAGGGCGGGTGCCGGCGCGCGCATCAGATTGATGCCGAGATAGACCAGATACGCGGCACCGATCAGCTTGATGATGTCGAACACGGCCCCGATCGCCTCGACCAGCACGCCCAGGCCCAATGCCAAGACCAGCAGCATGAGCGCCAGGCCGGCCTGCGTGCCGGCGACATTGGCAAGGCCCGTGCGCGTGCCGTGGCGCATGCTGTTGGCGATGATCAGGGTCACCGTCGGCCCGGGCACGATGACCACGACGACGCAGGCGGCGACATAGGCCAGATAGGTGGTAAGCTCGATCATCGGCGCACCCGTTGTCTGCGGTCCAACGCATCGTGCAGGCTTAGGCGATGCATCGCGCGGACGGAAGGAGTTCGACGGCCATGAAGACCCTCGGCCTGATCGGCGGCATGAGCTGGGAAAGCACGGCCCTTTATTACCAGCGTTTGAACCAGCTTACGCGCGCGCGGCGCGGCGGCCTGCATTCGGCGCCGCTGCTGCTCTATTCCTTCGATTTCGCCGAGATCGAACGCCTGCAGGCCGATGGCGACTGGCGGCGGGCCGGCGACCGTTTGGCCGAGGTCGCGCAGACGCTGGAACATGCCGGTGCGCAGGCCCTGGTCTTGTGCACCAACACCATGCACAAGCTGGCCGCGCAGATCGAAGCCGCGACCGCCGTGCCGTTGCTGCACATCGCCGATGCCACCGCCGCAGCGATCGAGCGTGCCGGCGTGCAGCGGCCTTTGCTGCTGGCGACCGCCTACACCATGGAACAGGACTTCTACACAGGCCGCTTGCGCGAGGGTCACGGCATCGACGTCGTCGTCCCCGATCCGCGCGCGCGCGCCCTGATCCATCAGGTGATCTACGACGAGCTCTGCCAGGGCCGGATCGAACCGGCCTCGAAGGCGCGCTATCTGGCGATCATCGAGCGGGCGGTGGCCGATGGCGCCGATGGCGTGATTTTCGGCTGCACCGAGGTCGGCCTGCTGATCCAACCGGACGATCTCGCCGTGCGCGCCTTCGATACCACTGAGCTGCACTGCCACGCCGCCATCGCTTTCGCGCTGGGCTAGCCGGCGGGAATGGTCAGTACCGGCAGATTGGCGTCCTCGCCCTTTTCGCTCAGCGAAAACAGCAGCATGATCAGCGTGAAGTTCTGCTTGCTGGTGTAGTCGTCCGCCGCGATCCAATAACAGGTTTCGCGATAGGTCACGGCGACATGGCTATCGCGCGGGCACAACCGGCCGCTGCGCACGGCCACCAGCGGTGCTTCGGCGCGCATGCTGGCATCTTGGGTCAGACCGCGGCGAATGTCCTCGGCGGGCACATCGATGCCCCAGCCGAGCTCGCTCAGGATCTGAAGCAGCGAGCGCGTCAGCATGGCGATGCGATCCGGTGCCGTCGGCAAGGCGCCATACTCCACGAGATAGGCGCCGGCACCCGGCGGCACATCGAGCAGCTCGGCAATGCGATCGGCCCGGCGCAGAGCAAGCGTGACATCCGGATCGACGGCCACCTCGATGCGCGCGGTGTTGTTGGCAAACGGCGTGACGCGCAATGACAGGGCATCGTCGGTTTGCAGGCTGTCGACCAGGCGCACGACCTCGTCGAAATCCGTGTCGCCCCAGCGCGGCCGGCCGAAGGCATGGGCGTTGTTGGTCAGGCTGTTGATGCGCTGCACGGCCAGTTGCATCAGCGGCCCGGCCGGCCAGCCGCCTTCGATCAGGCGAAACACCACCGCCGGCGGGATCGGCGTGACGATGTTGCGCGTGAAATCGACGCCGGACAGCGGCCGGTAGGTGACCGTCGGCCGATCGATGAATCTGACATCGCCCCCGAGGCTGAGATTGTCGGTGTCGAGCGCGCTGACGCTGCCGCGCGCGGTGGTCTCGACCTGGTAGCCGGCGACGATCTGCGAGGCCTCGAGGAAGGTCGGTGCATCGCCATAGCGCAGGCGCACGGCATTGAGCAGCACCTGGTCCTTGAAGCTGTCCGCGAGCGCATTGACGAAACCGGCGCGATCGCGCTTGACCGCAAACGTGCCATAGCTGGTGCAACCGGCAAGCACCGCCACCATCGCCAAAACCAGCCAACGTCGCACAACGCACGCCCCTCGTCATTTGATGGCCTGCCGGCAGCATTGTCACACGCGCCGCACACGACCGGCTTAAGCCAAGGTGATGCACAAGCGGGTCATCTTCGACAACAAGCTCCTGCCCTATCTGCTGGTCGCGCCGCAGCTTGCGATCACGCTGGTGTTCTTCATCTGGCCGGCCGCCCAAGCCTTGTGGCAGTCGACCTTGCAGCAGGATGCGTTCGGTCTGTCGACCCGCTTCGTCGGCCTGGCCAATTTCGCCAGGCTGTGGGCCGATCCGAATTACCTGCACGCCATGCAGGTCACGGCGGTGTTCACCGTCTCGGTGACGGCGCTGGCCATGCTCAGCGCGTTGCTGCTCGCCGCCATGGCCGATCGCATCGTGCGCGCTGCGACGGTGTACAAATCCCTGCTGATCTGGCCGTATGCCGTCGCCCCGGCGGTGGCCGGCATGTTGTGGTTCTTCATGTTCAACCCGACCGTCGGCATGGTCGCCTATTCGCTGCAGGTCTTCGGCGTCGACTGGAACCATTACTTACGCGGTGATCATGCCATGATCTTGGTCATCGTCGCGGCGGCGTGGAAACAGGTGTCGTACAATTTCCTGTTTTTCCTGGCCGGCATGCAGGCGATCCCGAAATCGATGATCGAGGCGGCCGCCATCGACGGCGCCGGGCCGGCCAAACGTTTCTTCACGATCATTTTGCCGTTACTGGCACCGACGACGTTTTTCTTGCTCGTCGTCAATATCGTCTATGCGTTTTTCGAGACCTTCCCGATCGTGCATGCGGTCACCGGCGGCGGGCCGGGGCGTGCCACCGAAATCCTCGTCTACAAGGTGTTTCGCGATGGCTTCGAAGGCCTCGATCTGGGCGGCTCGGCAGCCCAAAGCGTAATCTTGATGGCCATCGTCATCACGCTGACGATCATCCAGTTCCGCTACATCGAGCGCCGGGTGCAATATCAATGAGACCGGCGCGATGATTGAAAACCGCCGCGCGCTCGACATCGTCGCCCATATCGTGGTCATGATCGGCATTGCCCTGGTCGCCTTGCCGATCTGGATCACCTTCGTCACCAGCACGCAGCCGCAAAGCGAGATCTTCAAGGCACCGGTGCCGTTCTGGCCCGGCGACCAGCTGATCGAGAATTACCGTCGGGTGCTGGTGCGTGGCGTCGAGGCCGCCGGCGGTGCACCGATCGGCGCCATGCTGCTGAATTCCCTGATCATGGCGCTGGCGATTGCGATCGGCAAGATCATCATTTCCGTGCTGTCCGCTTTTGCCATCGTTTACTTCCGCTTCCCGTTGCGCATGCTGTGTTTCTGGACGATTTTCCTGACCTTGATGCTGCCGGTCGAAGTGCGCATCCTGCCGACCTACGAGGTCGTCGCCGGCCTGGGCCTGCTCAATTCCTATGCCGGGCTGACCATCCCGCTGATCGCCTCGGCGACGGCGACATTTCTGTTCCGGCAGTTCTTCTTGACTGTGCCGGATGAGTTGACCGAAGCCGCGCGCATCGACGGCGCCGGGCCGATGAAGTTCTTTGTCGATATTCTGCTACCGCTATCGCGCACCAATATCGCCGCGCTGTTCGTCATTCTGTTTATTTACGGCTGGAACCAGTATCTCTGGCCGCTGCTGATCACCACGGAAGAATCCATGTACACGGTGGTCATGGGCATCAAGCGCATGGCCGAAATGGGCGATATGGAACCGCTCTGGCATGAGGTCATGGCGGTCACCATGCTCGCCATGATCCCGCCGGTGCTGGTCGTGGTCGCCATGCAGCGGCAGTTCGTGCGCGGCCTGATCGAGACGGAGAAATAGCCATGGGCGAGGTCGCCATCCGTGCGGTCGGCAAGCTGTATGGCGCAACCCGCGTGCTCGACGCCATCACCCTGACCATCGAAAACGGCGAGATGATGGTCGTGCTCGGGCCCTCGGGCTGCGGCAAGAGCACGCTGTTGCGCATGATCGCCGGGCTGGAAGTGATCAGCGAGGGCGAGATCGCCATTGCCGGCCGGCGGGTCAACGAGCTCGAGCCGAAAGACCGCGACATCGCCATGGTCTTTCAGAACTACGCCCTCTATCCGCACATGCGCGTGTTCGACAACATGGCCTACGGCCTGCGCAATGCCGGCACGCCCCGGGCCGAGATCAAGCGCAAGGTCGAGGAAGCCGCCGGCATTCTGGGTTTGGGCGATCTGTTGCAACGCAAACCCCGCCAGCTCTCCGGCGGCCAGCGCCAGCGTGTCGCCATGGGCCGGGCGATCGTGCGCGAACCGGCGGTGTTTTTGTTCGACGAGCCGCTGTCCAACCTGGATGCCAAGCTGCGCGTGCAGATGCGCCTGGAGATCCGCCAGCTGCAACGCCGGCTGGGCACCACCGGCGTCTATGTCACCCATGACCAGGTCGAGGCCATGACGCTGGGCGACCGCATGGTCATTTTGAACGCGGGTCGCATCGAGCAGATCGGCGCACCGCTCGAGGTCTATGAGCGCCCGGCCAGTACGTTCGTCGCCGGCTTCATCGGCTCACCGGCGATGAACCTGCTGCCAGCGCGCTTCACCGATGACGGCCGCAGGCTGGAAGCCGCCGGCGGCCAGGTGCGCCTGCCGATCCAGGGCCCGGCCGAGATGCCCGTGACCCTCGGCTTTCGCCCGGAACATCTGCATGTGCATCACGGCGGCGGGCCGGACGTCACGCTCGATGTTGACTGGATCGAAGCGCTCGGCGCCGACACGGTGGTGCACGGCCATTGCGGCGCCGATGCCGCAACGATCACCGTGCGTCTGGAGGGCGGCACACGCATTGGTTACGGCGATCGCCTGCCGCTCGCCCTTGATCCCAGGCGCGCCCATCTGTTCGATGTCACCACGGGCGCGCGATTGAGCTTCGAACGGGAAGCGGCCTCGCGCGTCGCCTGACGCGGGAGGTTACGGCATATGGCAACCGTTCTGATCACTGGCGCAGCACGCGGCGTCGGCCTGGCGCTGGCCCAGACCTATGCCGAGGCAGGCGATAGCGTGATCGCCACCTGCCGCGCGCCGGCGCATGCCGAAGAGCTCAACGCCCTGGCGCTCAATGCCGGTGTCGAGGTGCATTTCCTCGATGTCGACGATCCCGGGCTGATCGAGGCCTTCGCTGCCAAGATTGGCGCGCGGCCGATCGACATCCTGATCACCAATGCCGGCATCTATGCGCCCAAGGCCCAGCCCTTGCGCGCGCTCGATGCCGAGACTTGGCTGGATCATTTCCGCACCAACACGCTCGCACCGGTGTTCCTGGCGCGCGCCTTCGAAGAGCACCTGGCGCAGACCAAGGGCACCTGCATCGCGCTGACCAGCAAGGTCGGCTCGATCGCCGACAACACCAGCGGCGGCGGCTACATGTACCGCTCAAGCAAAAGCGCACTGAATGCCGCCTACCGCTCGCTGTCGATCGACTGGCGTGATCGGAACATCACGGTCGCGGTGTTTCATCCCGGCTGGGTGCAGACCGCCATGGGCGGGCCGAACGCGCTGATTTCGCCGGCCGAGTCCGCCGCCGGCCTGCGCGCCCGGATTGCCGGCCTGTGGCCGGTGGACAGCGGCGGATTCTTCGACTATCTCGGCCGACCGATCCCCTGGTAGCCCGTGATGCTTCGACCATTGTGACTCTTGTCAGCCGGCAGCGCCGTCGCCATAGTCCGCGCGCCGTCTGTGAAAATACCTAGTGATCGCTCGCGCCAACGAGCGCGTGAGGCGTTGTCCGCCTTGTCGTGGCGATCACACGAAGGAAACGTCGGAGGATCGTCCTCATGCTTGGGCTCGTGCCCCGGCGCTGGCGTGCGTGGTTTGAGCGCACTTTTGTCGATCGCCAGCTCTATATCCGTACCGGCGCCGAAGCGCGCTACGTCCATCTGGGCCGTCGTCGGCAGATCCTCATTGCCGGCGCCGCCAGTGTGCTTGTGCTCTATGCCGTGCTCATGACCGGTCTGGCCGGCTATGGCTGGAGGGCTGGTGCGCCCGCGGCCGATCGCGCTGACGCGCTGCAGGCCGCCAATACCCGGCTCGAGCGCGCGCTGGCCCGGGCGACGCACGATCACGACGCGCTCGCCGGCCGTCTGGCCGGGCTGGAAACCGACTATGCCGATGCCCGGACCGAACTCGCCGAGCTGAAAAGCCTGCGCGACGAGCGGACTGCGCTGCTCGCCGAGCGCGCCGATCTGCAGGCCAGGATCGAGCAGCTCGGCGAAGAGCGCGATGACTTCCAGGCCATGGCCGAGCGGCTCAGCCGCGGTGCGCGCGAGACCGAGGCCTGGCTCAAGGCGGCGGTGCGCGAGAAGACCAGCCTGATCGCCCGGCTGAATGCCGTCGAAGCGCGTCTCGATGACGTTCTGGGCGAGCGTGATGTGTCCAGGCGTACGGAAAAAGGCTTGAGCTGGCGCGTCGAGATCCTGGAAAACCGGCTCGAAAGCCTGCGCCAGGCGTATGAGAGCGCCCAAGCCTGGTTCGGTGAGTTCACCAGCGCGCAGATCGAGCAGAACGAGGCGGTCATCGCCGAGACCGGCCTGGACGTCGATCGCCTGATCACGCGCGCCAGTCGGCAGATCGAGGTGCCGCAGGGCGGACCGTTCGAGGAGATCGCCGGCGCTCCGCTCTATGTCGACCCGCAGCCGGTGGCCTATCGCACCGACTGGTCCGGGCCGATCAACCGCATGGCGGCGTTGCGCGAAGTGGTCGGCGCCCTGCCCCTGACCGCACCGATCAGCAATTACCGCATCACCTCCGGCTTCGGCCCGCGCCGCGATCCGATCCGCGGCCGCTCGGCCATGCACAGCGGCATGGATTTCGGCGCCCCGCGCGGCACCGAGATCTTCGCGCCGAGCGAGGGCACAGTGATCTATGCCGGCTGGAAGGGTGCGTATGGCCGTTATGTCGAGATCGATCACGGCTTCGGGCTGACCACCCGCTACGCCCATATGGCCGAGATCAAGGTTGAGAAAGGCGACAGAGTAGGCTACCGCCAGCCGATCGGGGTGATCGGCAGCAGCGGGCGCAGCACCGGTCGTCATTTGCATTATGAAGTGCGCGTTGACGGCGAGGCGGTCGATCCCGCCAAGTTTTTGTCAGCCGGAAGGCAGGTGGTCCATGTTCTCCAAGAATACTAAGCCGCAGATTACCGAACCGACCAAAATCGCGCCGACGCCGGCTCCGGCGGAAAGCCGTCGCCCGGCGCCGTCAGCGCCGCCGGCCGCCAGCAGCACCACCGCAGCCGTGCCCGCCAGCCAGCCGGCCCGCCCGAGCGCGCCGTCGATTCTGGCCGCCGACCTGAAGGTCGAAGGCAACTTGACCAGCAAGGGCGAGCTGCACATCGACGGTGTCGTCGACGGCGACGTCAATGGCGACAGCGTGACCATCGGCGAGAACGGCACGGTCAACGGCAAGATCGTCACGCGCGATGCCGTGGTTCAGGGCACGGTCACCGGCACGATCCGCGCCATGAAGGTGCACCTGGCCAAGTCCGCCAAGGTCATTGCCGACATCCACCACGGCAGCCTGTGCATCGACGAGGGCGCCAGTTTCGAGGGCCAATGCAAGCGTTCGGATGATCCGCTCGGCAAGAGCAATGGCAGCAGCCAGAGCCTGCAAGGCGCCAGCGTCACGCCCGCGGACAGCTCCGCCGCCAGCTAGGCCGCGCTGAGCCGCACCCGCCAGGGTCGAAGCCGTTTCACGATTTTGCCTGCTTACGCACGGCGATGACAAAGTCATCGCCGACTCGCTCGTTGCGTACCAGCAGGTGGCCGCTGGCCTGGGCAAACGCCTCGAAATCGGCCGGCGCACTCGGATCGGTGGCGTGCACCGTGAGCACGTCGCCAGCCGCCAGCGCGCGCAGCGCTTTCTTGGCTTTCAGCACCGGAAGGGGACAGCGGAGGCCGCGGGCATCGAGCTCGTTCACAGCTTTTCGCTCCTGCACTGGACGCATAGCTTTTTAGACGCATATCAGCATTCGAGAGGCGGTTTCAGCCGGAGTCGTTGGTGACCAAGCGGCGCCTATGTTGGGTGGGGCGTCGACCGGGGGATCGGCTGAACGGCCAAGCTACCATCACTGACTTGGTGGGAAACCGCGGGGTTTCACGGGAAAACGGACATGACCGCATCTGTGTTCGCTGTGCGCCAGAATGCACACGCCGCCAGTAGGTTGCTCAAGGCGCTCGGCAACGAGCATCGCCTCGTCATCGCCCAGGAACTGCTGCGCGGTGAGCGATCGGTCGGTGAGCTGGTGCGTATTGTCGGCCTGAGCCAGTCGGCCCTGTCGCAGCATCTGGCCCGCTTGCGCCGCGATCAGCTCGTGCGTACGCGCCGTGATGCCCAGACGATCTACTACTCCCTGGCCAGCGCCCAGGCACGCGAGGTGCTGGAGCTGCTCATGCAGCTCTATGCCGAGCCGAAAGGCCTGCATGCCGTGGCCGATGACGACGAACCGATCGCCGCTGCCGGCTGAAGGTGACCGCGGCCGCCTGCGCGGGCCGACTTTTTTTGTGACATTTATACAGCGCTTCACTGCGTTCTTCTGTTTTTCGGCCACAGAGCTGTGCCGCGCCGCCGGCGTTGGCGTACACTTTCGGCATACCGTACGGCTTGCGTTCGTGTCTCTCCCGTGCGGCCTAGCTTGCGCTCTTCATGGATATTTATTTGCCCATCGCCGAAATGTCGGTCGATCTTCTTCTGTTGATCGGCTTGGGCGGCGGTGTCGGTTTACTGTCCGGTCTGTTTGGCGTCGGCGGCGGCTTCTTGATGACGCCGCTCTTGATCTTTGTCGGCATTCCGGCGCCGGTGGCAGTCGCCTCGCAGGCACCGCAAATCCTCGCCTCGTCCGTCTCCGCCGTCATGGCGCACTTACGCAACAACAATGTCGACATCAAGATGGGCGCCGTGCTGACTTTGGGCGGCTTCATCGGCTCGGCATTCGGCGTTGCGCTGTTTGACCTGCTGAGCCGGCTGGGCCAGCTCGATCTGACCATTTCACTGCTGTACGTCATCTTGCTGACCACTGTCGGCAGCATGATGTTCGTCGAGTCCTTACGCGCCATCCTCGCCCGCGAAGGCGAAACACCGAAGTCGGCCAGTGCCGGCAGCGGCTGGAGCCATCGCCTGCCGCTCAAGATGCGCTTTCCGCGCTCGCGTCTCTATGTCAGCGCCCTGCTGCCGGTCGGCCTTGGCATGCTGGTCGGTGTCCTGTCGGCGATCATGGGTGTCGGCGGCGGCTTTCTCATGCTGCCGGCGATGATCTATCTGCTCGGCATGCCCACCGGCATCGTCATCGGCACCTCGCTGTTTCAGATCTGTTTCGTCATGGCGGTAACCACGCTCTTGCATGCCGTGCAGACGCAGACCGTCGACATCGTGCTCGCCCTGACGCTCACCGTCGGCGGCGTCGTCGGTGCCCAGTTCGGCAGCCGGTTCGGCGCCAGGCTGCGTGGTGAACAGATCCGCATTCTGCTGGCCATCCTGGTGCTGTCGGTCAGCGCCAAGCTGGCCTATGACCTGATCGCCCGGCCGGCGGATCGCTACACGATTGAAGCGGTGAGTCCGTTTTGATGGCCAAGCCATTGATCATACTGGCGATCATGCTCGCCGCCGTGGCCACCAGCCTGCCGGCGCAGGCGCGCATCGTCGCTGATGTCACCCAACGCCTGATCGCGATCACCACGGCGTTCTCGGGTGCTCAGGTGGTGCTGTTCGGTGCCAGTGAACCGGGCAGCGATGTCGTCGTCGTGGTCAAGGGCCCGGCGCGCGACCACAGCGTGCAGCGCAAGGACCGCATCGCCGGCATCTGGATGAACGCCGCCGAAGTCGTGTTCGAAGACGTGCCGGTGTTTTATGCCATCGCCACCAACCGGCCCATGGAAGACATCGCTGACCCCGATGTGCGCCGTGGCCTCGACCTCGGCCTGGATGTACTCAACCTGCGTCCGGTCGCCGGTACATCGCTGGACAAGGGCGAACTGGCGTCGTTCCGCCAGGCACTCATCCGCAACAAGCAGGAGGTCGAGCTCTACGCCCGCGAAGTCGGCGCCGTGCGTTTTCTTGGCGACACCTTGTTCAGCACCCGCATCGATTTTCCCAACAACATTCCGCCGGGTTCCTATGACGTCGAAGTGCTGGAAATCCGCGATGGCCAGGTCGTTGCCGCCCAGTCGAGCGTGATTGCTATCAGCAAGCTCGGGCTCGAGGCCAATCTGTTCGAGTTTGCCAAGGGCCAGCCGGCCATGTACGGCGTGGTTGCCATTCTCATCGCGGTTGTGTCAGGCTTGCTAGCCGGGTGGGTCTTTCGGAAGGATTAGTGCTTGAGCGAGGCAGACGCAGCGAGCGGTAAATCGGGCGGCACGCCGGTTTTGGATGAGCGCCGCACCTTTCTGGTCATCGTCGACGACACCGATGAAATGCAGGCCGCTTTGCGCTTTGCCTGCCGCCGCGCCCAGCGAACCGGCGGCCGCGTTGCCCTGCTGTACATCGTGGCACCGTTGGAATCCGAACCCTGGCTGGGCGTCGGCCGCAAAATGGCCGAAGAAAGACGCCAGGAGGCCGAGCAGGTCCTGCAGCGCCTCGCGGCGGATGTCGTCGCCCTGTCTGGCAGCATGCCGGCCTTGTTCGTGCGCGATGGCCGGGCGCGCGACGTCGTGCTCAAGCTGCTGGATGAAGAGCCGAGCATTTCCGTGCTCGTGCTCGGCACCGCGCGCGGCAGTACCGATCCGGGCCCGCTGGTCAGCCGGCTGCTCGGCACCTTGGGCAACGATCTGCGCGTACCGGTGACCCTCGTGCCGGGGCATCTGGAAGCCGCGGCGATCGACGCCTTGACCTGAGGCGTGCGGCGCAGGCCTTGTGATGCTGCGGGTCGCACCGGCGCCACGCCATCGCCAAAACTCCACGTTCAGTTGTTCACGCGTATCATGTAACCAGAGGCTGCGCGTTCGCGCCCTCACCCCTGTTGCCCGTCCCTTAGCCAGCCGACTGCCACGCTCGTGTCCTACGCACCACCGATGACTGACGCGCCGCAAGCCGCGATGACCGCCTCTGGCCAAGCCCGCAGCGAGATGACCTGGCCGAGCGGCCTGTTTGCCCAGGTCCTGCTCGCGCTTGGCTTCATTGCCCTGGCCTTTCTCGTGCGCTGGCCGAGCCTGCTCTACAGCGTGATCGACTGGGACGAGAGCCTTTACATCCTGATCGCCGATGCCCTCGCCGAGCGCGGCGCCCTGCCCTATACGGAAATCTGGGACCGCAAGCCGGTCGGCATCTTCCTGATCTTCGCCGGCGTCATCAAAGCCGGCTTTGATCCGATCCTTGGCGTGCGCCTGCTCGCCAGCGTGGTTGTCGGGCTGAACGCCTGGCTGCTGTTCGATCTCGGCCAACGACTGCTGCGCGATGCCCGCAGCGGCCTGATCGCCGGTCTGGCCTATGTCCTGATGACCACGACCAGCGGCGGCCTCGCCGCCAATACCGAGCTGTTCTTCGCCTTTTTCGCGCTGCACGGGCTCGTCCTCGCCCTGCGCGCCATCGCGCCCTGGCAAGACCAGCCTTATGCCGGCCAGCCTGTGCTGTTGGCGCTCGCGGGTTTGATGCTCGGCTGCGGGCTGATCGTCAAATACAGCCTGATCTTCGATGCCGCCGCCTTCGTGCTCGGCTGGTTCATCTTGACCACGCCAAGTCTCGGCCGCTTGCCGCAGCACCTCCTGCGCTCGCTGCCCTCGCTGCTGGTCATGGCCATCGCACTGGTCATCCCGACGCTGCTGGCCATGGCCTGGTATCTGAGCGCCGGCGCCCTTGACGCCTACCTGTTCGCCAATTTCCACGCCTACACCGAGTTTTTCGGCGAGAGCAAACCGCTGATCAACCCGGCCCTGATCCTGACCGGCATCGCCAACCATTTCCCGCTCTGGCTCGGTGCCGCCGCGGCTGTCCTGGCCGCACCCTGGCTGATCCGCGATCAGCACGATGGCCGGGCCTTGGCCTTCCTGCTCGTCTGGCTGGCGTGCACGGTGCTCTCGGTGATCTTCTTGCGCCACTATTACTGGCACTATTTCCTGCAGATCCTGCCGCCGCTGGCCCTGCTCACCGGCTTTGCGCTGTCTCGCGGCCTGCTCGCCCGCCTTAGCGGGTTCTGGCCGCAGACCGCTTTGGTGATCGCCCTGGCAGCCCTGGCGCTGATCGGCGTCGCGCGCGAGACCTATCTGCACGGCCTGCTGCTCACCAAGGAACGGCTCACCGACGGCGATCCGCTCGCTGGCGACATCCCGCGGCAGATCGCCCGCGATCTGGCAACGGAACTCGCCGTTGGCGACAGCGTCTATGTCTATGACCAGCACCCGATCATCTACCATCTGCTCGACGTGCCGCCGCCGACCCGGCTGCCGTTCTTCCTGCACATCAAGGAAGAGGGCGCCTACGGCCTGACCGATCCGCACGCCGAGATCGAGCGGATCATCGCCGCCCGTCCGGCCTTCATCATCAGCAAGGCCGGCGTGCTCGAGGGTGACGCGGCGCGCAGCCATCCGATCAATGCCGTGGTCGCCGAGGCGGTGGCCCAGGACTACACGATCTGGCGCAGCTATCCGGACCATCGCCTGCGCCATATCCACCGCTTTGCCCGGCTCGATGTCGGCAACACCGATGCCATCGTCTACCGGCTGCAAGATGCGGGCGGCGGCTGAGCGGCTGGGGTTTAAGCGCGCAACCCGGACCGGCCGATGATGCCCATACCGGCATTCTGACGCTTTTGCGCGCGCGCTTCGGCACGGCGATGCAGGATCATCTCGATCAGATGGCCGAGATAGTAAAAGATCGGGCCGCCGATAATGACAAACGGCAGACTGCCGATCAGCACCGCGAGCGATATCTCGCTACCGACTTGAAACAGGCTGTCGAGCGAGCGAAAGGTCTGGGCATTGACTTCGGCTTCGCAGGTCATGCCCAGGCAGCCGATACGGTAGTACAGATAATAGGTCGGCGCCATGGTCAGCGGGTTGACCACCATGGTCGCCGCCAGGGCGATCAGGAAGTTCAGGCGCGTGAAGCGTGACAGGCTGGCGAGCAGGCAGACGAGCGCGGTAAGCAGGGCCTGCAGGCCGACCAGCGGCAAAAAGCCGATCACGGCGCCGACCGACAGCGATCGGGCGATCAGGCCCGGCCGATAGGTCTTGTCGCGGCGCAGGCGCAACAGTTTGCGTTTGAATCCGAAAGCGTACCGTTTAACCAACTCACCATTCCCGTAGCGACGCCTGTCGCCGCGGCGCCACTGCGCCGGTCCGCGTCGCCGAGATCATTGCCACCCAGGTGTGATGGTCGTCACAATGCCGGGAAAAGTGAAGCTCGGAATCCAGATTTCGGTAAATGTCGGACGAATTGACCGGCCTTTGGCCGATCGATCAGCCGGCGCCATCCCCGGGTGCGCCTGAGGCCGGCGTGATCACGCTGTCGCTGGAAACAGCGCAGACCGAGCCGGCATCGACGCCGGCGCCGGCACAGCCCGGATCAGCCATGCCGAGCACGCCGAGCGGCGCGCTCGACGGGCTGCCACCCGCCTGGCTGGCACTCTCGTGGGCACGGTCTTCGGTCGGTTCGAGTGCTGCGCGCAAGGCACCGGTGCTGAGCGCACCACGGGTTTCGGCGGCATCATCGATGAGCACGTCGATCCAGACCAGGCGGTGATCGGAAGCGGCTTCGGCGGCGGCCAGGGCATCGGCCTGGTCGCTGGTCGGCCAGAACACGCCGGCATCGACGACGTTCAGATCGGCACTGGGCAGAACATAGTCGATGCGCAGATTGCCGGGGGCGCGGTCGCCGAAATCGCCGGTATCGAACGCCGGATCGCCCTCATGGGTCCGATTGGCGCCGCCCTGGCGTGCGGCCTGCTCGACACCGCCGGCGCTGCTCGGTATCGGCTCGTGGCCGATGCGCGCATGCTCGGTGAACTGGCGTGCCGCCTCGAAGCTGCTGTCGCCGTCGAACGGATCGGCGTTCATGTCGCCCAGAATGACGAACGCGGCATCCTCGGCCAGGCCGCCGCGCCCGCCGGCGTCGTCATACAGATAGTCGGCGGCACCGGGCGTGACGTAATCGGCGAACAGGCGGATCTCATCGTGGTTGCGCAGGCCGTTGCGGTCCTCCGGGCCATCGAACACCGGCGGCGTCGGATGGGCTGCCAGGATATGCAGGGTCTGCGAACCGACGCTGATCGGCACATCCCAATGGCTCTTGGACGACAGGCGCAGCGCCGCCCAGGTGGTGTCGTCGTACCAGGGCTCAGGCGCGCCACCGTTGTCCGCCGGCAGCATCGGCCGCAGCGCCCCGGGCATGTCCGCCCACGAGAAGGTCTGGAAGGTGCGCACCGCCTCGGCATCGATCGGAAGGCTCGAGAGCACCGCCATGCCGTACTGGCCCTCGTGGAAACCGAAGCCGAAGGCATCGCCCGGGCCACCGATCTCGCCGTCGCGGTTCAGATCCATGCCCGACGGCAGGCCGGTGTTCACCGGTGCCGTGAAGCTGTGGGCATAATCGAGCGCGTCGAGATGCGCCGCCTGGGGCACCGCCAGATAGTCGCTTTGCAACAGATCGAGCGCTTCGCCGGCGGGCGTGTAGTCGATCTCGCTGAGCAGGACGATATCCGGACGCACGCTTTGCAGCACATACGCCACCGCCTGGGCCTGGACATCGCCGCCGCCGGCCAGATCACCGGCGAGTTCGCCGGCCTGTTTGCGGCTGAGCGCGGTATTGAACGCGGCAATGCGCACCGGTTCCGCCATGTCCTCTCCCCCCAAAGACAAAAGCGGTGAAGTCCAACGGCGTGCAGTCTAGCAGATTTGCGCCCGGCGCAAATCAGGCCTCTTTGTACTGATCGAACGCAAGCAGCGCGTCGGCACCGTAGATCGTCGCCGGCCCACCGCCCATGAGCACGGCCACGCCGAGCATCTCGCTGACCTCTTCGCGCGTGGCACCGGCAGCGACACAAGCGCGGGCGTGATGGGCGATGCAGCCATCGCAGCGTACGGCCACGGCAATCGCCAGCGCGATCAGTTCCTTCGTCTTCACGTCCAGCGCACCGTCCGCCATGGCGCCGTGATGCAGGCCGCCAAAACCCTTCATGGCCGAAGGCGCCGCGTCGCGCAGCAGCTTCAGCGTCGCCGAGGAATTCTTGCCGAGCTCAACATAATTCTTCATGACAGCCACCTCCTGGTCATGTGCCGCGCAATGCTGGAGGCACGCTGCCACCCGCACGTCGCCGCCACAAGAGGCGACAGGGCTGCCATGACAATTTCGCACGTGCGCATGGTGATTTGCATGTGTCGCCGCAGGACCAGCGGCGGCGGTGCCTAGCAGCGGCGCAGATCATCCTCGAGCGCCTGGGCGATGTAGTTGGCGAGCAGATCGAGCGCCGGCCCGTGCCGCTGGCTCAGGCGATACAGCGCCAGCTCGGTATCGACCAGCGGCGGCAGGCCCTCGGCCGGGGCGAACTCGCGCAGGCCCCCCTCGCGGGCGAGATGCCGCGGCAGGACGGTGATGCCCAGGCCGGCGCGCACGGCGGCACAGGTACCGGCCAGGCTGCTGCAGGTGTAGGTGACATGCCAGCCCAGGCCGGCTTCGTTGAGCGCCTTGATCGCCCGGGTCCGGTAGACGCATGGCGCCGGCGCCAGGACCAGCGGCAGGCGTTCGCCGAGTGACAGGCGTTGATGCTGGGCGCCGATCCAGACCAGCGGCTCGCGCCAGACCAGAACGCCCTCGCGCGCCTCCTGCGGCTCGCGCTTGATCAGCGCCAGGTCGAGTTCGTCGCGTTCCAGGTCCTCGATCAGTTTCAAGGTCAGATCGAGTTTGACCTCGAGTGCCACGCGCGGGTGTTCGGCTTTGAACCGCGCCAGGATCGGCGCCAGGTGCTTGGCGGAAAAGTCCTCCGGCGCGCCCAGGCGAACGACGCCTTCGATTTCCGGCTCGATCAAGCGCGACAGAGCCTCATCATTCAACGCCAGCATGCGCCGGGCATAGCCGATGAGGATCTCGCCGCTCGGCGTAAGCTCGATCGTGCGGCCGCTGCGCGCGAACAGCGTCGTGCCCAGCAGGTCTTCGAGCCGCTTGATCTTCAGGCTGATCGCCGATTGCGACCGGCCAACGCGCTCGACCGCGCGGGTAAAGCCGCCGCATTCGACAATCGCCACGAACGCGCGCAAGAGATCGATTTCCAGATTGCGTACGCCGTGCCCGTGCTGGCTTTGGGCGATCGGGCTCGGATCGGAGCCGAGCCGCGGGTTGACGTCGACAAGCGTCATCGCGCTATCCTGACCGGTGTTTGCCACATGATCTATAAACAATCTCAATTGGTATCCGAATTTCCATTTGCAAGCCAAATCGCCAAAGCCGCCGGTACCATGGTTTGCACCCGAGTGTGCTGCCGCAACGGGTGTCACATACCGGCAATCCTGCTAGAGCCTTGGTTTGAACACTGCCGAACCACCAAGGCCGCCCTGGCGCCGGATTGAATGAGGGACGCAAAGCCGTGCTGTCGGTAACAGGTCGTGGATGGCGCGTCGCGCTGGTTTGCCTGTGCCTACTGGCCATGCTGTTGGCCGCGGCCGCCCTGCCGCGCCCGGCGCAGGCGCAGACACCGGAAGAGCTCAGCGCACTGGAGGCCATCGCGCAGACACCGCCGGGCGAGCTCGATCCGGCCGATCTGCCGAGCGACCTGAGCCCGGCCATGGTCCAGGCCCTGCTTGCCCGCCTGAGCGATCAGCAGGTACGCGATCTGTTGCTCTCCTCGCTGGAGGCGCGGGCGCAACCGGCACAAGCCGATGCCGACACTAGCTCCATGATCAGCGGGGCCGAGGCCCAGATCGCCCAAGTCCGCCACCACATCGCCACTGTGCTCGGCGCGACACCGCAGGTCTTCCTCGTGCCCGGCCGGATCATCTCGATCGTCCAGGAGGACGCGCCCGCGAGCGTCTGGCTGCTGGTCATCGGCGCGATGCTGCTCATGGCCGCCGCCGGCGCGGCCTTCGAATGGGCTGCGCGCTGGCTGTTTCGCGGGTATCGCAAGCGGATCGAGACCTACGACGCCGATGACGTGTTCGGCAAGCTCGGCCTGTTGCTCGTTCGCCTGATCCTCGACTGGCTGTGCGTCATCGCCGCCGCCGTCGGCGCCCTGGCGGTGTTCTTCCTGCTCTGGCAGGGGCATGAACCGACCCGCGATCTCACCATCACGGTCCTGGCGATCGTCATCGTCTCCAGACTGCTCGCCGCTTTCATCCGTTTCCTGTTCGCACCGGCGCGCAGCGATCTGCGCCTCTACGACCTCGAGGACAAGCCGGCGCGCTTCGTGAACGACCGGGTGCGCCTGTTTTTCGTCGGCGGTGCCATCATCGTGCTGTTCTGCGATCTCCTCCTGCTGCTCGGCATCAGTGGACCGGAGCACGTCTTGATCAACCTGCTCGGCATCACCTTGCTGCTGGTCCTGGGCATCGACACCATCTGGCGGGCGAAGCCGATGATTTCGCCGGCGATCGCGGCCTCGGGCACGCGCACCTCGAAGCTGATCGCCGATGCCTGGCCAGCGGTTTTCACCGCCCTGCTGCTGGTCTTCTACCTGACTGCGGCCGCGCGCAGCTTCACCGTCCGCCTGCCGGAGCAGGGCCTGGGCGGTGCGTTGCCGACGATCCTGCTGCTCGCCACGATCCCCATCATCGACAAGCTGGTGCGCGCCACCTTCGATACGCTCTTTCCGCCCCCGGAACGTGCCTTTCCCCTGTCGCCAAAGGACCAGGAGCGCCGCCGCTACCGCCAGATCAGCGTGCGCGCCAGCCGCCTCGCCATCTGGCTGGTCGCCCTGATCGTGATCGCCGGCTTCTACCGCATCAATCCGTTCGACTCGGCCAAGGTCGGCCTCGGCGAGGAGGTCATCGACGCTCTGTTCAGTGTCGGTCTGATCGTCCTGGTCAGCTATGTCCTGTGGCAGGTCGTCAAGACCTACATCGACCGGCGCATCGCCGAAGAGAGTCCCGGCGCCGGCCATGACGGGGAGGCCGGCGACATGGGCAGCACCGGCCTGTCGCGTGTCGCCACCTTGCTGCCGCTCGCGCGCGTGGCCATCCAGATCACCATCGTCGTCATGACCGCGATGATCGCGCTGTCCGCGCTCGGCGTGAACATCGGTCCCCTGCTGGCCGGCGCCGGCGTCGTTGGCCTGGCTGTCGGCTTTGGCGCCCAAACGCTGGTGCGCGACATCGTCTCCGGCGTCTTTTTCCTGGTCGACGATGCCTTTCGCATCGGCGAGTACATCGATGTCGGCGACGTCAAGGGCACGGTCGAGAAGATCTCGGTCCGCTCCTTGCGCCTGCGCCATCATCGCGGTGCGTTGAACACCATCCCGTTCGGCGAGATCACCCATCTGACCAATTACTCGCGCGACTGGGTGATCATGAAGCTCGAATTCCGCGTGCCGCATGACACGGACGTCAACAAGGTGCGCCGGATCTTCAAGCTGATCGGCAAGGACCTGCTCAATCATCCGGAAATCGGCAACGACTTCCTGCAGCCGTTCAAGTCGCAGGGCGTGTCCGAGATCGACGAGACCTCGATGATCATCCGCGGCAAGTTCATGGCCAAGCCCGGCCGGCAGTTCCTGGCGCGGCGCGAGATCTACAACGCCGTGCTCGAAGCCTTCGAGGTCAACGGCATCCAGTTCGCCAACCGCCAGCAGGTGCGCGTCAAGGTCGACGACGACGGCAGCGACGACAATGGCCAAGCGGCCACCAAGGGCCAGGTCGCCGGCGCCGCCGCCAGACAGGTGATCGAGCCAGCCCAGCCGGTGTCGGAATAGGCGCGATCTGCCTGACGATCAGCGGGCCGGCACGGCCAGGATCGGGCAGTGCACCTCGCGCACGAGCCGTTCGGTCGTGCTGCCGAACAGGGCATCGAAGGCGTTGTCGCGACCATCGGTGGTCATGACGATCAGATCGGCCCTGACCGCCAGGGCGGTGCGCGTGAGCATGTCGATCGCGGTGCCGACGCGGATCAGGCCGCGATGGATCTCGACATCGTCGAGCGCCGCCGGGATGTTGACCTCGGGCATGTGATCTTCGTCACCGACATGCACCAGATTGATGCTCAGGTCGGGCTTGCCGAGCGCATCGCGCAAACTCGCCAGCCAGTGGAAGGCCTGCTCCGGCCTGGGCGTGTGGTGCACCGGGATGAGCACGGTTTCCAGGCGCGGCGTGCCGTTGTCCGGATCAATGAAGCCGCGCGCCACCGGCGGCAGCAGCAGGCAGGGCAGCCCGCTCTCGCGCATCACCGGTGAGGCGACTTCGCGGTGCAAGAGCCGCCCGAAGCCCTTGCGCGCATGGGTCGCCATGATCAGCAGATCGCTCGGATGGCCTTCGAGATAGCCGCAGATGCCGTCGACCGTGCTGTCGTCATGGATCGCCACCTTGTCGACCGTCACACCGAGCTTGTCGGCGACATCGCGTGCATGCGCGCCCTCGTCCAGCTCGCCCCAGGCGATCAGCTTCTGGCGCACGCGCGGAAAGCCGTCGAAGGCATGGTCCTTGTCCTCGTTGCCGACATGCAGGAGATGCAAGCGGCCACGACAGCCCAAGGCAATCCGCAAGGCATGGGCAAAAGCGAGGTCGCTGGCGCTGGAGAAGTCCGATGGATGAACGATGGCGCGCAGGCTTGCCGGCATGGTCAAAGCTCCCCCTGGTTGCTTGGCGCTCGCGCTGCACTTGCGCGGCGACGGGAATACGCTAGGCGATTGTGGCATAGCCTTTCGCCGCGCGAAAATGCGCGCATTGAACGAGGTCAAGCGCCATGCCGATTTTCCGTGATGTCGTCGAACAACTCGAGCCGAGCGGCATCAGCA
Source organism: Geminicoccaceae bacterium (assembly GCA_050331015.1). Lineage (GTDB taxonomy): Bacteria > Pseudomonadota > Alphaproteobacteria > Geminicoccales > Geminicoccaceae > JBHJHH01. Next base: position 5,660 of record JBHJHH010000008.1, on the reverse strand, counting down.
AGGTGGCGCTCGATGCGCTCGGCGACCCGGCGGTGCTGCCGCTGTGGTTCGGTGAGGGCGATCTGCCGACCGATGGCCTGATCTGCCAGGCGGCCAAGGACAGCCTCGATCGCGGCGAGACCTTCTACATGGCGCCGCGCGGGCGCAGCGATCTGCGCGCCGCCCTGCATGCCTATCTGGAGCGCCTTTACGGCATCACGCTCGATCCCGAACGTATCGCCGTGCCAGGTGCCGCCATGAGCGCGGTCAGCCTGGCCGCCCTGATATGCCTCGATGGCCAGAGCCACGGCCTGGTCGTCTCGCCGCACTGGCCAAACATCGAGGGCGCCATGCGCCTGACCGGCGCGCAGATCGATTACCTCCGTCTGGAGGATGCCGACGGCCGCTGGTCGCTCGATCTGAGCGCGCTGGAGGCGGCGCTCAGGCCGAGCACGCGGCTGGTGTTCGTCAATTCGCCGAGCAATCCGACCGGCTGGGTCATGCCGCCGGCGCAGCAGGACGCCCTGCTCGACCTGGCGCGTGCACGCGGCTTCGTCATCCTGGCCGATGAGGTCTACCACCGCACGGTATTCGACGGCGATGTGGCGCCGTCATTCTTGCAGCGGGCACGGCCGGACGATCCGCTGATCGTCGTCAACGGTTTTTCCAAGGCCTGGGCGATGACCGGCTGGCGCATGGGCTGGATGATCGTGCCGAGCGGCTACGGCACGCAGATGTCGACCCTGTCGGTGAACTTTAACACCGGCGCACCGGTGTTCATCCAGCCGGGCGGCATCGCCGCGCTGACCGAGGGCGAGGACATCGTGCAGCGCCTGCGCCAGCAATATGCCGGCGGCCGCAGGCTGGTCGAGGAGATCGTCGGCAGCCATGCGCGCATGCAGCTCGAGCCGATCGACGGTGCGTTCTATGCCTTCCCGCGCATCGCCGGCCTGCGCGACAGCCTGACCTTCGCCCAAGCCCTGCTGCGCGCGGAAAAGGTCGGCGTCGCGCCCGGCTACACCTTCGGCCCGGGCAATGACGACCGCATCCGTTTATGCTTCGCGCTCGGCCATGGGCGCCTGCAGGAGGCGCTCGAGCGTTTGGTCCGCTTCATCGATCGCTACTGACGGCCGCACGCGAACGGCTCAGCTATCCGTCGGCGCATGCGCAGGCGGTAAGAGGGACGATGCGTCCGGCTCGCCGCTCGTGGTCAGCGGCTGGTCGGCCGGCGAAGGCGGCTCGGGCTGGTTGTAGACGAAGAAATAGCCGTTGCGCGAGTTGCGCACCTGCCGGAAATGCGCGTTGACGGTATCCATGAAGGCCGGCGAAAATCGTTCGTCCCATTGCGTGCGCGCCAGCCGCTCGAGCTGCAGGCTGCGAATGTCGCCACGCTTGAGCGCCTCGAGCAGTTCGGCCTCGTCGGCGACACCGAGCGCGAAGAACTGGCGCGAGCCATAAGGATCGACGACCAGCGGCTGGCCGGCCCAGTAGCACAAGGACAGCGTCTCGCAGATCGCGTCGCCATCGCTTGCCCGCAGCAGCGCCAGATCGGCCTCGGTTGCCTCGTCCCAGGCGGCCAGATCGCCATTCTTGACCGCCATCAGGTCGTAGGACAGCGTCGAGAGATGCATGAATGTCGTCGACACCAGCACCAGGCCCATGACCGGCTTGCTCACCGCCGGCGGCAGTGACGGCGCCATCGGCGTGCTCAGATCGAGCCTCGCCATGGCCAGCCCCGCGGCCAGCGACAGGGCCAAGGTGGCATCGAAGCCGGCATTGATGCCGACGCCGGCACCGCCACCGATGAAGACACCGAGCGCAACGCTGAGCACAACATAAAGGTGCACGAACACCGCCGCCGGGTCGCGCCGGCTGCCGAACAGCAACACCAGCCAGAACAGCAGCGGCATGGCCAGCATGGCCAGCCAGTGGACACCGCGCACGGCCAGCGTCGTGGTCGAATAGACGCGCGCGCTGAGCATGCTTTCGAAGAAATCGCCGCCCCACAGCAGGTAGCAGACAGCAACAGCGAGCAGCGCGCTGGCGGCACCATAGACGGCGAAGCGCACCGCCGCGACGCGGTCATAGATCGCCAGCCAGAGGAACACCGCCAGCGGGATCGGCAAGACCACCTGTTTGACCAAGCCGCCCAGAACCATGAGCACCGCCGCCAGCACCAAGGGCCAGCCGTCGCTGCGCCGCCAGACGAACAAGGCCAAGCCGGCGGCACTGAACGCGTGCGCGAGGAATTGCGGGTCGGCAATGCCGACATATTCGGTGAACAGCGCGCCGATCAGACACAAGAACAGCACGCCGCTGAACACACCGGGCAGCCAGCCGCCGGACAGGCGCCGGCCGATGATCGCCAGAAACAGCGCACAGGCGACCAGGGCCGCCAGCGAGACATAGCGCGCCGCCAGCAGATGATCGCCGATGGCGTTGCCGAGCAGGCCGTTGATGTAGAAGCTCAACGGTGGGTAGTTCTGGTTGATCCAGACCGGCTCGCTCGGGTAGAGGCGCGCCTCACCCACGGCGCGGGCGGCATGATAGGCGTTCCAGCCCTCGGTATAGGCCAGGGGTACGCGCACCATGCTGGAGAGCACTGGCAAGAACAGATAGATCGCCGCCAGCGCCGCCACCAGAGCGATCGTGATGAGCAGGAACGTGCGCGCGGTACGATTCAGATCAAGCGTGCCGACGGGGGCAACAGGCAACGACATCGACGTCAACCTCAATGGCCGCACCGGGCGGCGCACACGCGACATGCGTGCATCGATCTTGGACACAAAAGGGGCAGCAGCCAACACTGTCTGTTGGCATGCCACACTTGCCTGCCGGCAGCCGCAGGCGATCAACGACTAGCCTATTATAGGATGGCCGCGACCATGCGATAATGCACGTTCGCCGCCGATCGTGCCGATTGCACGGCGCACAACCACCACCAGCGTGACCGATCTGGCACAATCCGGCGCGCCAGTGTTACCCGGATACGGCAGCGGCGTCCGGTTCCGCGCCGGTGTCAGGGGCCTCGTCCTCGCCGCCGTCACCGCTGTCGGCGGCGAACACAAACAGGCTACCCGGGCCCTCGGTTTCGATCTCGGAAAAATGGCGCTCGAGCACGTCCTTGAAGCCGGGCGGAAAGCGTTCTTCGAACAGAAAGCCGCTGGTGTGCTCCAGGTGGACGGCGCGGATCTCGCCCGAGGCCAGCTTGTCGAACAGCGGTTGCTCATCCAGACTGCCGAGCAAGAAGAATTGATTGGCGCCGTAGGGATCGAGGATGAAGTCCTTGCCGGCCCAGTAGCAGATCGACAGGTTTTCGCAGATCACCGCACCGTCCACGGCCTCGACGGCGGCGATATCCTGCCGGGCGACCTCTTCGCGCTCGATGAAGGTGCCGCCGCGCATGGCATACCATTCGAAGGCGACCTCGACGAACGGGATGAACACCGGCGATGCGATGATCAGCGCCAGCGCAGCCGCGCCCACGCCGCGCACGAAAGCACGGCTGGTCTCCGGCACCAGGCTCATGCGGCTGACGATCAGGGCGCTCGCCAGGCTGAGCGCGATGACCAGATCGAACATGGCATTGTAGTGGACGCCGATGCCGCCGGCGAGCAGCGTCGTGATCGCCAGAGCGACGATGACGTAGAGATGCACGAAATCGCTGGCGCGATCGCGCTTGGTGCTGACCAGCAGGAGCAGCCAGAGCACGAGGATGATGCCGACACGCGGCAGCCAGTGCAGCACGCGGGTGATCAGATGCGTCACCGTGTACTGGCGCGCGCTTTGCATGCTTTCGACGAAGGCCTCGCCCCACCAGATATAGATGAGCCCGAGCGCCAGGGCCGCGATCGCCGTGCCGTATACGGCATACCACAAGAACGCGCGACGATTGTGCATGAGCAACCAAAGGGCGACCACGATCGGGATCGGCAGCACGATATGCTTGACCAGGCCGGCCAGGACCATGAGCAGCGTGGCCGCAAAGAGCTGCCAGCCGTCATTGCGTCGCCAGACGAACACGGCGAGACCGCCGGTCATCAGGGCATGGGCGAAGAACTGCGGATCATAGGTGCCGACATAGTCACGAAACAGCGCCGGGATGACTGCCAGGAAGACCACGCCGGCGAGCAGGCCGGGCAGCCAGCCGCCGCTCAACCGCCGGGCGATCAGGATGATGAACAACGCCGTTGCGAACAGCGACACGATCGCGACCGCGCGGCCGGCATAGACCTGATCGTCCATGAGCACGCCAAGCAAACCCGTGACATAATAGGACACGGGCGGATAATTCAGGACAATCCACGGCGTTTCCGGGTCATAAAGCGTGGCGTCGCCGATTGCACGCGCCGCATGAAAGGCGTTCCAACCTTCATTATAAAGCAAGGGGATCTGGTGCGTCGCGGCGGTCAGCGGCGGCACCAGGAAGGCAACCGCAACAAGGGCGAGCAGCAAGGTCGCCAAAGCCAGACCGATACGATTGGGCCACGGCAAGGTGGCCGAAGCTGCGGGAACAGCAATGTCGTGTCGTGACATCGGGGTCATACAATCAGCAGGTGTTTAGGCCGGGACGGCCGTCCAATATGCGCGTTAGTTACGACGAAACTTGCCGGAACCGTCAACGTCTTAGCTCAACATGGTGCGCGCTGGCACTGTGGCCGAAGGTGCGTGGCGTCGGCTGCGTTCGGCCGGACCCGATGCCCTTGACGCAGGAGGGCGCTCGGTGATCCGCACTCTGTCCTTGCGCACCGAACTGCTGGCCGCGCTTTGGATCGGCATGCTGGCGTTTGGCCTGTTCATCTTGAGCGCGGCGCGGGCCGTGCTCATCCCGCTGGTGTTCGCCATCATGCTGTGGGTGCTGTTCAACGGTCTGAGCAAGGTCTTCAGCGGCATTCGCCTCGGCCCGGTCGGCGTGCCGCGCTGGCTGGCCTACACGCTGTCGGCGCTGACCATCCTGGCGGCAACCACCGTGGTCGTGCGCATCATCAGCATGCAGCTGTTCGCCTTCATCCGCAGCCTGCCCCGCTACCAGGCGCGACTGGAGGAGACCCTGGCCGCCCTCCTGGCGCGCTTCGACATCCAGATCACCGGCGAGTGGCAATCGCTCATGGCCGATATCGATCTGCCGGGGTTTGCCACCGGTGTCGCCGGCTCGCTCGGCTCGTTCGCCACCTCGCTGACCCTGGTCTTGCTGTTCTTCGCCTTCCTGCTCGCCGAGCAGCGCCATTTCGCGCGCAAGCTCGCCCATCTGTTCCCGGAGCCGAGCCGCTATGGTCAGGTCGAGGAACTGCTCGAGCGCATCGCCCAGACCGTGCAGATCTATCTGCGCGTGAAAACCATCACCAGTGCGCTGACCGCAGTCATCAGCTATCTTATCTTGCGCGCGGTCGACCTGGATTTCGCCGCCATTTGGGCCTTGTTGATCTTTTTTCTGAATTTCATCCCGAATATCGGCTCGTTCATTGCGACCACGGCGCCGACATTGCTGGCGCTCGTGCAGTTTTCCACCATTGAGCCGTTTCTCGTCGTTCTCCTGGGCGTCGGTTCGGTGCAATTGCTCGTCGGCAGCGCGCTCGAGCCAGCCTTGATGGGCCGCTCGCTCAATCTGAGTGGTTTGGTGATCATCACCTGCCTGGTCATCTGGGGCGTGCTCTGGGGCATTGCGGGGCTGTTTCTGGCCT
>JBHJHH010000007.1:0-93361 GCA_050331015.1 Geminicoccaceae bacterium | reverse complement strand
GGCCAGATCGCTGCCGCCATCGACGGGTTTTCCAAGCTGCCCGCCGGCAATCCGCTGCTGCCGCGCCCGGATGTGCTGATCGTCGCCCGCGGCGGCGGCTCGCTCGAGGATCTTTGGGCGTTTAACGAGGAAGTGGTCGTGCGCGCCGCGGCCTCATGCACGATCCCGCTGATTTCCGCCGTTGGTCACGAGACCGACACCACGCTGATCGACCACGCAGCCGACAGGCGCGCGCCGACACCGACCGCAGCGGCCGAGATCGCCGTGCCGGTCAAGGCCGAGCTCGAGTTGGCTTTGGCCGAGGACAGCGGTCGACTGGCCGCGTCGATCGATCGTTTCTTGCGCAGCCACGGTCAAAATCTGGACGGCTTGAAGCGCGGCCTGCCCGATCCGGACAGCCTGCTCGCCTTTGCCAGCCAGCGCCTGGACAGCCAGGCCGAGCGCCTGCCGCTCGCCTTGCGCACGCTGATCGAGCGCCAGCGTGCCCGCATCGACGGCCTGCTGGCCAGGCTGGGCACGCCGGCAGGCTATGTGCGCGAGGCGGCCGGCCGGCTCGATGGCCTGTTGCGCCAATTAAATGCTGCGGCGCGTGCGGCCATCCGTGACAAGGCGGCCGAGGAGCGCCGGGTTGGTGAGCGCCTGAGCTTGCGCGAGATCGAAGCCCGGTTGCCGCGCCTGGAGCAGCGTCTGGCTGAGCTGAAAGCACGCCAGGACGCGCGCCTCAGCTTGCGTTTGGACGAGGCCTACAGCCGTCTGGCCAGCGCCGGGAAGCTCCTCGAAAGCTACAGCTACAAGGGCACGCTGGCGCGCGGTTTTGCCCTGGTGCGTGATCCGGCTGATGCGCTCATCCCCGATAAGGCCAGTGCCGAGGGCAAGCCACGGCTGGTCCTGGAGTTTCGCGATGGCCCGCTCGAGGTCACACAGAGCGGCGCGGCGCCGGCTCGCAAACGCGGTGGCCAGAGCGGCCAGGCCGGCCAGAGCGGCAAGACCGGCAAGACCGGCAAGCCGGGCGACCAGCCGAGCCTGCTCTAGGCGCAGCGCGCATGCCGGCCGTGTCCGATCGACCATTTGATTGCGTGCGCAGGCGTGCTTAAACCCAAGGCACTGCTCTGACATCCTGCTGGTTCCTGACGCGCACTGCACTGGTCGCAGCCGTTGCCAAGCCAACCCGATCCGCTCATGCCCCAGGCGGACACCCGGCCCCCGGCCGCGGCGGCCATGCGACGCATTGCCGACACCAGCAATCTGATCCTGGCACCGGCGACCATTCTGGGTGCGGTCTTGAACCTGCCCGCCCTGTTGCAACAGGCAGCCGCCGCGCCCCTGCTGTCGCTGGCGGTGTTGGCGGTGATCGTGATCGCCTTCATCCGCAGCCTCGGCTGGCGCGGCCTGCGGCTGCCGCAACGCACGCTCGGCCGTGTCTTGCGCTATGGCGCCTTTGGCCTCAGCGCCGCCGGCCTGGCCGTGCTCGGTTTTTTGCTGATCAGCTCAGCCACCAGCGGCATTCATTTCGTCGTGGTCGCCAGTGCGCCGGATCGCGCCAGTGCCCAGGCCGAAGCGCGCCAGATCAATCAGGCCGATAGCAACCTGCACGCGACCTTCTACGGCTCGAGCGGCGATAATCCCTATTACAGCATCGTCATCGGCAATCGCTGGTTCGGCGGGGCCCTGTTTTCCCGCCAAGCCGCCGAGCAGACCCTGGCGCAGGCGCGTGGCGAACTCGGCCGCTGGGTCCACCCGAGCGCTTACATCCGCTCCTATGACATCGGTGCCTGGCTTGCCGTGCATATTGGCAAGGTGACCGGCAATGGCTGAGTTGCGCGCCGTCACCATGGCCATAAACGTGCCATGAGCGGCGCACGGCCGTTCTGGCTGCCGGCGGCACCGTTCCTGTTCTTGTGCTTGTGGTCGGGCGGCTTCGGTTTCGGCAAGCTCGGCCTGGGCCATGCGGGCCCATATACCTTCTTGTGCGTGCGCTATGCCATCGTCGTCGCCGTGCTGGCTCTGGCGGCGCTGTATTTCCGGCCGGCCTGGCCCAACCGGATCATGAGTATCGTGCACCTGACCGTGGTCGGCCTGTGCATCCAGGCCGGCTATTTCGGCTTCACCTACACGGCGCTGGCCGGCGGTGCCGCTGCCGGTTCGGTCGCCCTGATCACGTCCTTGCAGCCGATCCTGGTCGCCCTGATCGCACCGAAACTGACCGGGGAAAGCGTTGGCCTGCGCCAGTGGCTGGGCCTGATCCTCGGCCTCACCGGTGCGGCCATCGTCATTCTGTCACGCCATGGCGCCCAGGCCGAACAACCGCTGATGATGCTGTTTGCCTTCGGTGCATTGGCCTCGATGACCGCAGCCACGGTCTATGAAAAGCGCTTTGGTGGCCAGGCCCATCCGATTGCCGCCAATCTGGTCCAGGCGGTCGCCGGCTTCATCGCGCTGTTGCCGCTCGCCTGGCTGATCGACGATTTTGCCTTCGACCTCCATCGCGATACCCTCATCGCGCTCAGCTATCTGGTCATCGGCAACTCGGTGATCGCCATCAGCCTGCTGCTGACCATGATCCGCTACGGCGAGGTCGCGCGCGTGTCCGCCTGGTTCTTCATGGTACCGCCGGTGGCCGCCCTGATCGCGTTCGGCGTCATCGGCGAGACCCTGGCGCCAATGGCCTGGCTGGGCATGGCGGTGGCCGCGATCGGCGTGGCGCTGGTCGTGCGCCAGGGGTCGACCGGCCCAGCCAAGCCCGCCCGAGCCAAGCCGGCCACAGCCAAGGAGCCTGCAGCATGAGTGACGTCTTCAGCGACGACAGCGGCGACAGCGACGCCGGCGCCGGCGCTCTGGTTCTGCACCATGTCCGTCTGGCGACCATGGTCAAAGGCGCCGGGCCCTATGGCGCCGTTCCCGACGGTGCCCTGGTGGTCGAGGATGGCGGCATCGCCTGGGTCGGGCCGGAGCGCGACCTGCCGGACTGGTACCGGCAGAGCCCGCGCGAGGATCTCGGCGGCAACTGGCTGACGCCCGGGCTGATCGACTGTCACACCCATCTGGTGCATGCCGGCGAACGCGCGCACGAGTTCGAGATGCGCCTGCATGGCGCTTCCTACGACGACATCATCGCCGCCGGCGGCGGTGTGCTCGCCACGGTGGCGGCGACCCGCGATGCCAGCGAGGACGCGCTGGTCGAAAGCGCGCTCAGCCGGCTGGATCGCCTGATGGCCGAAGGCGTCACCACCATCGAGATCAAGTCCGGCTACGGTCTCGATACCGAGAGCGAGCTGAAAATGCTGCGCGCGGCCAGGCGTCTGGCGATCGAACGCGATGTCCGCGTGCGCACGACGTTTTTCGGCGCGCACGCTTTGCCCAACGAGTACCAGGGCAATGCCTCGGGCTATCTGCAGCGGGTTGCCCGTGACATGCTGCCGGAAGTGCTGGCGCACCAGCTCGCCGACCAGCTCGACATCGCCTGCGAGCGCACGGCGTTCACCCCGGCGCAGGTCAGCCCGATCCTGGAAGCCGGCCGGCTGCGGGGTCTGCCGCTGCATGTGCATTGCGAGCACGGCGGCGACACCGAAGGCGCGCGTCTCGCTGCCAGCTATGGCGCGCTGTCCTGTGGCCATATCGACGAGATCGACTCGAGCGGCATCGAGGCGCTGGCCGAGAGCGGTACGGTCGCCGTGCTCACCCCCGGTGCCACCTACAGCCTGAACGCTGCCGTCAAGCCGCCGATCGCGGCCCTGCGCGCCGCCGGCGTGACCATGGCGGTCGCCAGCGATTGCAATCCCGGCACCTCGCCGACGACCTCGCTCTTGCTCATGCTCAACATGGCCTGCACGCTGTTCCGGCTCGAGCCGGAGGAAGCGCTCGCCGGCGTCACGCGCAACGCTGCGCAAGCGCTTGGTTTGCAAACGGAAATCGGTACGCTCGAAGTCGGCAAGCGGGCCGATCTGTGCCTCTGGGATGTCCTGCATCCGTCCGAGCTGGCCTATCGCCTGGGCGCCAACCCGCTGCGCAAGGTCATGCGCGAGGGACAGTGGCGAAATTGACGCGCAAGCCGGAACAACAGGATTACCTGCCCTGAATTTTGCTGCGACGCCAAATGAATTGACGCATACTAAGGTCGTTAGACAACCGCGATCTAAGGTCAACTAGGTGGGCAATTCACATCGCGTCAAGATTAAGCACGCGCTGTCACCGTTGACTGGCGCCCTGCTGGTTGTTGTTTTCGCCTTTTGCGTTCAAGTCTTTTTATTCAGTTCGACCATTGCGCAATTTTATCCCAATCTGGATGAAGTCGCGCATATCATGTTTGCGACCCGCTACAACCCGGACATGGATTGGACAAGCTGGTTCCGCGAGGGTTTTAGGCGCCATTTCGCCAATTACGAAGGCTGGATCAGCGGCGATTCGACCTATATCCGGCCGGTCACGCAGCTTTTTTACACAATCAACTACGAAATCTTCGGCGATGCCTTTGGCCGTTTCCTCTACAGCAACTATCTGCTGCATGCGCTCAACGCCGGCGCCATCTTCTATCTAGGCGCGCGTTTCCTGCGTCTGACAACGCCATTTGCGTTACTGGCCGCGCTGGCTGCGTTACTCAGCCCAGCCATGAACAGCACCATGTTCGCCTATCCGGCCTTCTCCTACGACATTCTGGCGGCGCTGTTTTACCTGCTGACGCTGATCTGCCTGCTGCATGGCTGGGTACTGCCAACGCTGACGTTCCTGATCATCGGCATTCTTACCAAGGAAGTCGGCCTGTTTGCCGCCATTGCCGCGGCCATGGTGACCCTGTTGCACGACTGGGCGGCCGGCCGCCTGCGGCCGCGCACGGTTCTGGTCGCGCTCGCGTACCTGGCGGTGGTGCCCTTGTGGTTCGGCCTGCGCTACGTCTTCGCCGGCGGCTTCGAGCATGTCTCGGTCGCCCAGTCGATGGGCGCGCAGACGGCGGTGCTCAATGCCATCAAGGCGATGTTCTATTGGCCGACCATGCTGGCCCTGGACGATGTTCGCGGCAATCTGCAAAGCCTGATCGGCGGCCATATCGACCCGGCCCTGCTCGGCTGGCTTGTGCTGCTCGGCCTGAATGCGCTGGCGATCGCCCTTCTGGGCGGCGCCCTCCTGTATGGTCTGTGGCATCTCGTGCGGGTGGCGCGCGACCATGTCGCCGAGATGGCTGTGGTCATCTTTTTTTGCGGTGCGCTCGCCTTTGTCAGCCTGTTCATGCTCGAGGCGCGCTACGGCCCCTTGGTGTTTTCCTTGGGCGGCCTGCTACTGGTCGCAGGGCTTGCGCGCATGCCGCTTGTGCGCCTGCGTCCTGTCTTCGGGCTGCTGCTGGTCGCGATGCTGATCAATGGCGCCTGGGTATCGAGCAGCATCCTGCGCCCGCAACCCGCAGCGCTGCTCGAAGACTACCGCAACGCGTCCAGGCAGATCGACGAGATCATCAAGAAGGCCGATGGCGACAACCGACGCATTTACGTCATGCATCGCTTCGAAGACTATGTGACCCTGTCGGTGGTCGCCGATTTTCTGGGCAGCGATGCACGGCCACTGACCGTCGTGCACATGAGCGATATCTGCAAGTTTCAACCGGCGCCGGCAGGCCAGCTGTCGATCACTTCGGTCGAGTCGGGCGTGTTTCGCATCACCGATCATCTGCCGGCATGTGCCGCCTACAGTTTCAAGGCCGCGCAGACGTCGCCTCTGTTCGTGCATGAGCCGGGCGCGCGCATCGAGCGCAGCGACGAGATCGCGTACAGGTTCCCGAACGAGCGCATCGTGCGCGTGGAGCCGAGCGGTCAACCGGTGTACGACTACGGCCGGGACATGATCCTCGAATTGCGCCCGCAAGGTGCGGCCACGCTGGTCTTTTGGGATTTTGCGCACGCGACCTATCGCGCGGTGAACCTGGCACCAACCGACAAGCCCGACGCGATCATCAGCATTCCGGCCGATCCGCCCGACGCCGCGGGCTGAGGCGCCGCCGCCACCGGGCGCCAGCGGCTGACCTGAGCAAACGCCGTTCAGACGCTGGCCCACGCCACCGCTCGGCGTCGCACTTCAGCTGCTGGTGGCGCTCCGGCGCCTTCGCCTGGCTCAAGCGGCCTTGCGGCTGTCGTCCAGCATTAGCTCGCGGAAGATCCGCACCATGGCGTCGATGTCGTCGCGCGTGGCGATGAATTGCGGCGCGAAAATGCCGGTATCGCCGGTGAACTTCACATGCAGGCCGCGCCAGAACAGCTCTTTTTGCAGCCGCTGGCCGCGCCGGCCGGGCACGCCGTCATGCTCGACCTCGACCCCGGCCATCAGGCCGTAGCCGCGCAGGTCGTAGATGCCCGGCACGTCCTTGAGCGAGAAGATCGCATCGAGGAAGTGGTCGACCAGCCCGGCAGCGCGCGCGAACAGGTCCTCGCGCTCATAGATGTCCATGGTCGCCAGGCCGGCAGCGCAGGCGGCCGGGTGGGCGGAATAGGTGTAGCCGTGGAAGAACTCGATGGCGTTTTCCGGCGCCGCCGTGGTCACGGTCTGGTAGATCTCGTCGCGCACGGCAACAGCACCCATCGGCTGAGCGCCATTGGTGATCGCCTTGGCCATGGTCATGATGTCCGGCTCGACGCCGAAGGCATTGACCCCGAAGGCCGCGCCGAGGCGGCCGAAGCCGGTGATCACCTCATCGAACACCAGGAGCAGGCCGTACTGGTCGCAGATCTCGCGCAACCGCTCGAGATAGCCGACCGGCGGCACCAGCGTGCCGGTCGAGCCGGCCACCGGTTCGACGAACACCGCCGCGATCGTGCTGGCGCCGAACATGTCGACGAAACGCTGCAGATCCTCGGCCGCCTCGGCGCCGGTCCCGGGCTGGCCGCGGGTGAAGCGCTGCTCGGGCATCCAGGTATGGCGCATGTGGACGACATTGGGCATGACGCCGGAGAAGGTCTCGCGGTTCTTGACCATGCCGGACAGCGAGGTGCCACCGATGTTGACGCCGTGATAGGCGCGCTCGCGCGACACGAAGCGCACCCGCTGGCCCTCGCCGCGCGCGCGGTGATAGGCCATGCAGACCTTGAGCGCGGTGTCGATCGCCTCCGAGCCGGAGTTGACGAAGAACACGTGGTTGAACGCTTCCGGCAGCAGGCGGCTGACCCGCGAGGCCAGCTCGAAACTGCCCGGATGGCCCAGCTGAAAATGCGGCGTGTAGGCATTGGTCATGAGCTGGTCATGCACTGCCTTGGCGATCTCTGGCCGGTTGTGCCCGGCCGGGCAGCAAAACAGGCCGGATGAGCCGTCGATGATCTCGCCGCCCTGGTGATCGTAGAGGCGCGTGCCGCCGCTTTTCACCACCAGGCGCGGGCTGGCCTTGAAATCACGATTGCCGGAAAACGGCATCCAATGGTTTTCCAAGGTGTTCGGCATCTGCGTCATGTGCCACGTCCCCAACGCCTGCGAGTTGCCAAGACCCGTAATCTAGCGCGCCGCAACGGCGCTGAACATGGTTGCACGCGACATGCCGACAGCCGGAACCGTCGGCATGCGCTCGTCTGGGCCGACGCGTTAGTGGTCCGCCTCGTCTTCTTCCGGATCGAGATCGACGATAATGAGGTTCTCCAGAAAGGCGATCAGCTCGGCCTGCGCCTCGGCAGGCAGCGCCTCGTAGGCCGTGCGGCTGTCGTCCGCCGCGCCGCCATGGGCGCGGATGGCTTCATCGAGCGTCGTGGCATGGCCATGGTGCAGCCAGGGGCCGGTCGAGCCGACACCGGCGAGCGATCGGGTCGGCCAGACGCTGGCGCCAAAGCCATAGGCATCGACCGGATCGGCCAGGCCCTCGCCCATGTCATGCCGGCGGAAATCGGTATACCAGCGCACGATGGCACGGCCCTGATCGTCGCTTTCGTAAGCGCCGAGATTGAGCTCGATGCCGTCTTCCAACAGCACATGGTTGTTCGGCTGATCGGTGGTGAGATCGAAGCGCACGGCATTGGCCAGGCCCAGACCGTGGGCGTCGGCCGCCATGCCATCCGGCATGACCGCTTCGGCGAAGCCGGGCGTGGCGCTCGGTTCGCGGTAGACCGGGTCGTCGATGGTCATGATCGGCTTGTGGCATGACGCACAGCCAACCGCGGCGAAGTGCTGCTCGCCGGCATCGATTGCGGCGCGCTCGTCATCGCTCAGCTCGTACAAGCCCAGATCGGCCAGCTCGCGCTTGGAGGTCGGCCGCTCGAGGCCGGCGATGTAGACCGACATCGCGGTCATGTCGCCGACCGACAGCTCGCGCGTCACGCCGTCGAAGTCGCCGTCATGGTCACCGACCAGCTCGACCGCCTGCATGCCCATTTCATTGTGCGCCGCACCGCGCGAGAAGGCCCGGATGGTCGCTTGCGTGCCTTTCCAGCCGAACATGCGCACCACGAGATCGCCATCGGCGCCCTCGACGCCGCTGCGATCGATCGCGGCGACACACGCATTGCCCTCACCGGCTGGCGTGGCGGCAAGCGTGCCGAAGCCGACGTCTTTGGCGACCAGATCGATCGATGCCGGTGCGCCATCGGCGCAGACCCGCGCGGCCAGGCCGGCCTCTTGAGCGTGCAGCTCGGCGGTCATTTCCTCGGCGACGCGCTGAACGGCGCCAAGACCGAACAGATGCAGCGTGTTGCGCTCGAGAAACTGGCCCATGTCGCCGCTTTGCAGCGGATCGATGGCGACGTTGACCGCGATGTCGCCGGCGCCGTTGGCATAGGGCAAGGCATGGCAGGTGATGCAGGCCTGTGCCTGGGGGCCGCCTTCGCGCGCGGGCACATGCTGCGCCCATTCGCCGTCTCCCTTGAGATCGGCGCGCGGATAGCGGGTGAAACGCTGGCCGGCAGCGACATGGGCGCCGACGCCGCGCTCCGCCGTGAACAGCGCTTCGGTCAGCTCATCGCCGGCCTCGAAGGCGTAGATGAACGCCTCGAGCGGGTCGCGCGCGACCATGGCGTTGAGCGCTTTCTGGTCTATCGGCGCCGGCACCTCGGCGACAGCCGCGCTGGACCAGAGCCATGGACCAGCGGCCGTGATCGCGCATGCCACCGGCAGCGCGGCAAATTCAACCAATAGCTTCATGTATATCTCCTGGGAACGACCTGCGTTTGCACCGCCCAGGGCTAACCGACAATTCCTAACGTTTTCGTGAACCCGCGTGAAAGATTGGCAACATTCCAATGCAAAGATGTGGTGCGGCGGGCGCTAGCCAGCGTCCGGCCGGGTGAGCGCCCCCTGGCGCGCGGCTTCGATCGTGCGCATGGCCAGACCGACGACGAGGAGCGTCAAGATCACCGTCAGGCCGTCGGCAAGGCCGGCATAAAAGGTGAACTCGGTGTGCTCGGCCATGAGCGAGGCCGACACCGCCAGCGCCGCCAGCGGGAAGGAATAGGCCCACCAAGCGAGCGAGAACGGCAGCCTGACCAGCTTGGGCAGTTGCAGCGCGACCAGCACGGCAAACGCCAGGGCATTGGCGAACAGGAAGCGTGCGAACGGATCGATGCCTTCGGTCAGGCGGATATAGGCGATCAGGGCGGCGGCCGGCGGCGCAATCAGGATGCACAAGGTCGGCAGCAGGCGTTCCGGCAACGGTTGGTGTATTATCAGGCGGTTGATCACGACCGTGAGCAGAACCAGCCACATCAGCACGCCAAACGACCAGAACAGCCAGGACACCTCGACATAGCCGAGTTGCACGCCGCCGATCGGCACGACGACGTTGCCGACCGCCGGAATGAACCAGGCCGGGTTGAGGTGCTGATGCTCAAAGCGCGCCTCGTTGATCCAGGTGGTCACGACGAGCATGGCCAGCGTGCCCTGGGCGACCACGCCGACCAGCCAGAGCGCGTGCGCCAGGCTCGGCAGATGCGGCAACAGCGCCGTGGCGCTCAAGATCATGCCGATGCTGATGGCCGGGAAGAAGCTCAGGCGCACCGGATGGCGCCATTCCTGCTGGGCGGCTTGCGGGTGCACGAGGGCCTTGCGCGCGAACAGCACCACGAGCGCGCCCAGAACGAGCAGCGTAAGGGTGCACAAGATCGTGCTGACCCAGCCGGACAGGCCATGCACCTGCTCAAAACGATGCATCGCCAGGGTCAGGCCGGCCGAGCCCATGACGATGCTGAAGACCGAGACCGGCAGGTGCGCCAGGCTGTTGTCATTGAAAACCGGCGTTGCCGGGTCGCCCGAAGCCATGTGCGCCACCTCCAGCGGATCTGGTGTACAGGCATCGGGCTTACCGGCTCATGTCAACACATTCAATGCCGCGAAATCATGGCTGATCGTCGCGTCATAGGCTGGCGCCGGCCACGCTCAGGAACGAGTTCAGATCGGTGACCGTATCGCTGGCGGTGACCTTGACGGCAAACCCGCCGGTGAGCGTGCGCGTGACCACGTCCTCGTCGCAGTGCCACAGACCGTTCGGGTCCTGCTTGATCATGCCGACGATGGTCTCGGCGACCAGGCGCGAACCGACCGCGCCCAGGCACTGGCCGGCGCACTGCACATCGGCCTCCTTCAAGACATAGTACCAAAGCGGCGTGCGCGCGTGGAAGCAGCCGGCCTCGAACGCCTCGACGACCGCGTCGTCTTCGTTCTCCACGAGCTGGTCGGCCGTCATCGGCTGGATGCCCATGGCGCGCGCCACCGCCTGGCCGGTCGGCAGGCTGAGCATGTAGCCGCGCAGCAGGTTGCGCATGGCCAGGTTCTGCAGGACGTTCGGGCCGAACGGCAGGTTGCCCAGACCCTTGGCGATCTTGGCATCGATGCATTGCGCCCTCTGCTCGTTGCTACCGCCGCGCACGAAGAACGACCAGTCGACCAGATCGCCGAGCGGCAGCTCGTTGGCGCCATCGGGTATGCGATGGGCGGCTTCAAGCAGTTCGTTGATCGGAATGCCGGCTGCGGGCGTGACGCCGTTCAGGCGATAGCTCGGCCGGATCATCGAATGGCCGAAGCGGAAGGCCGCGACCGAGAACTCGAGCGGCATGAACAGCGCACTGCCATCGACCGCCGGGGCAAAGTGGCGTGGGCCGTTGGCGATGATGTCGGCGACCACCGCCGGGTGACAGACGGTCGGCAGATAGTCGTTGAGGACGACGGCCTGATACGCCAAGCGGCTGAGCTGGCGGGCGCGGACATAGGCTTCGGCCGCGCTGGCACCGCCTTGCGCATCGGCGACGACATTGTGGAACGCCAGGAAGCGGGCGTGCAGCTGGCTGATCTGGACGTTTTCGTCGTTGCGCATGTCGGCGATGATCGCCCGGCGGTTGGCGCGCGGCAGATCGATGCCGGTGCCCAGATCCGTTATGGCCATGCGCAGATTGCTTGGCGTGTAGAGCTTTTGCGCCTCGGTCTCAACGCCCTCGATCATGCCCGGGCCATCGCCATAGACGCTGTCGAGGTCGAAATGCGGCCGCCGGCCATTGGTCAGATGGCTGACCACGGCATCCGGATCGACCGGCTTGGCGACGCGCGGCGTGCCGTCGAGTTCGGCGATGCGGCTTTCGAACAGCTCGCGATCGGTGCGCGCGGTCAGGTCATGATCGATGAACTGGCCGAGATAGGTGAAGACCGCCGGGATCGCGGAGTCCTTGGGCGTATCGCTCGGCTGGACGATGGCCTTGCCAAGGTCCTGCAGGGCTTCGAGCGTGACGATTTCGGCCGGCAGCTTGGCGTCGTCATCGCGCGCCAGTTCCGGGAACATGTAGTCGAACCGGGTCGCGAACTGGATTTCGGTTTTGAAGGCCACACCGCCTTCATGGCTCGCATGAGTGAGCATGACACAGACCCCCTTCTTAGGCTTGCGCTGGCCACATCGGCCCACGCGCGTCCATGGCACTGTGCCGCAAGGCGTGGCTTGCGCCTGTGGGGAAGTGCACAGTTTCAGTCATCGCCATGCATCGAGTGCGTCGCGGTCGCATGGATTCGGCCGCTTGCACTTCATGGTGTATTCATTTCCCGGCAAGTTTGTGGCAAAGAAGAGGCCGGGTTTGCGCCAGCGACCGCATGTGTTGGGCTCGGCGCGTTCACTGCACGGATGTGCTCTTGGAAGAAGCGGATGTTACCGCCATGACCGAATTTACACCCGTGGCCAGCCTGTTCGGTGGCGTCCTGATCGGCATCTCAGCCATGCTGCTCTGGTTGCTTACCGGGCGTATCGCCGGCATGAGCGGCATCTTCCAGGCTGCCGTGTTCGGCGGCGAGGTGCGCAACGAGCGGATCGCGTTTCTGCTCGGCCTGCTGTTCGCGCCGGTCCTGCTCGTGCTGTCCGGCATCGACGTCACCATCCAGGTGCCGTCGCCGCTCTGGCTGCTGCTGCTCGGTGGCGTCGTCGTCGGCATCGGTGTCACCTATGGCTCAGGCTGCACCAGCGGTCATGGCGTCTGCGGTCTGGCGCGGCGCAGCCCGCGTTCGCTGGTCGCCACGCTGACCTTCATGGCCACGGCGGCGTTGACGGTGCTCGTGGTCAAATCGCTGTGGATCCCGCTATGAACGCACGCGTCGTCAGCGCCTTCGCCGCCGGCCTGATCGGCGGCCTGGGCATGGTCGTTTCTGGCATGGCCAATCCGGCCAAGGTCTTGTCGTTCTTTGATTTTTTTGATGGCTGGGATCCCAGCCTGGCCCTGGTCATGGCCGGTGCCCTGGCGATTACCCTGCCGGGCTTCGCCCTGGCCGAACGACGCAGCGCGCCCGTACTGGCGCCGGCCTTCAGCGCGCCCAGCCGGCGCGACATCGATGCGCAACTCGTCGGCGGCGCGGCGCTGTTCGGTGTCGGCTGGGGCATGAGCGGCCTGTGCCCGGGTCCGGCGCTGGCCGCGCTCGGTGCCGGCGATGTGCGCATCTGGGGCTTCGTCGCCGCCATGGCGTTCGGCATGTACGTCGCCCGCCAGCTCAAGGGGGCACGCCCCGGTCCGCTGGCCGCCGTGCGCGATGCCCGCTAGATCGCCGTCGAGCGGCGCCGGCGTCAGGCGACGGCACTCATGTCCAGGCAGTCTTCCTCGCCATCGCACAAGGCCAGCTTGATATCGGCGCAGCGCCAGTGGCCAGCGAGAAACGCACGGTAGAGGCGCCAGTTGGGCACATGCTTGTAGCTATACCAGTGGTCGCTGTATTCGCGCGGGTCATCGCCCTCCAGCTCGAGCCCGAAGCGGCGGCCATAGGTCTGGGTGTCGGGCGAATCGAGCTGGACGTCGACCCAATGTGGCGGCGGCTGCCGGATGCCGTCCCGACCGACCACGGCGGCCATGAAGCGCTCAGGGGCAAAGGTTTCGCCCAGCTTGTCGAGCACGTCATCGGTGCGCACGTGGATGTTCATGACGTCGGCGCGCGTGTAGGCGGCGACCACCTTGGCCGTCTGGGCGTACTCGGCACCATTTAGCAGGAGCACGCGGCTCACCCGATGCGGCGGTAGCTGATGCAGCGCCTCGAGGGCAACGCGCGAGCCGAGCGAGTGGGCCATGACCATGATTTCCGGATAGGTGCGCGCTGGATCGTCTTCCGGTCCCCAGCCGATCAGGTCGGCGAGCACGCCGCCGGCGTTTTCAGCCAGATCCCATGCCCAGCGATAGGGATTGAAGCGGCCATTCATCCACGCGCCCGCCCAGCCTTCCGCCTCGCGCACCTCGCCCGAGTACCAGCCGAAGGCGAACACGTCCCACTCGCCCCGTCGGATCGGCGCGATCTCGGCCAGCTGCGGCCGCCAGAGCTCAGCGAAGAGGTTGCGGTGCGGATTGTCGCCGCCGCGCTCGAACGGATCGAAATTGAAGCCATGCACCATGATCAGGGTCGGCTTCGTCAGGGACGGCAACCTGTCCAGCTTGCCCGCCGGCATGCCGTCGTCATCGATGGCGTGGATCCGACCGGCAGCATCGAGCGAAAGACCGAGCATGGCGATTTCCTCGCGATGGACGCAACGCCTGCTTTTATAAGCGAAAGCTCAAAGACAATCCATTGGCGAGCAGCTTGAGCTTGGGCGATTGCGCACGCCAAGGCCGAGCGCGCGCCGACCGATCCGTGACCGGCCCCGGCCAGCCGACGCGTGAGCCGCCTGCCCCGATCGAGGCCAACTCATGTGCCACGAGCTGCTTGGCCGGGCCGGCAGCGCGTTACGCGCTTCAGCAGCCGCAGACCTGTCGCCACAGCGTCGCGTTCGGACATGAGGCATGCCGTGCGGCGCACAGTCGGTCGGCTGGCTTGGGAAACGCCGGCACTGTCGAGGGTTGCGGCCACGGCAAACGACCGATCTTTAGGGATGCAGGGCGGACAATCGATCGCTGCGCTGGCCGTCGATGATCGAAAATCGCCAGCCATCCCCGGTTGGTCCGGCCAGGGCCGCATCCAGGCATGTCATGGTCAGCGTTGTTCGGCGCGCACGCAATCGAGACCGCACGACCGACGCGGCAGGCAGGTCTGCGCTGCCGAAGACTACCTGGCGTGCGGCTGGCTTGTGGAGGCGCTGCCCATCGCGTACCCGCGAACGAGCGCGCTGTCTCGCCCGCGCCTTCGCCGTCTGCCTGCTCAGCGGATGCGGTCGACAACCCAGGCGGTGAGAACCGCCATGATTGCGGCAAGAGCGAAAACGCCGAGCCATTCCCAGGTGTGCAGGTGCGGGCCGACCAGGCCATGCCCGGGATGCGCCTGCGCCTGATCGGCCAAACCACAGACAAAGCCGACGACAAGACAAGCGATCCAGTAGCGCTGCACGGCTGATGGGCTCCCACCCTGAGTTCGAGTTGCCGAACGCCAAGCGCGAGCTGTTCACCGCCCGTCGGCCTGGCCTGGTCAGACGCCGCTTGGTCGATCCGGCCAAGGCGCCGCCGCGTTGTTGTGTCTCAGGTCCTTGCCGCACCGCCAAGCGCGGGACTTCCCTTATGTCTCTTTTCCGCCAAGCGCACCGCTTTCAGCGTTACCAAAGGGCAACACTGCTCGGGCCTGGGCCATGGTGTCGCCGCGGTCTTGCTGAAGAGTGGGCCAAGCTTGGCCTCGAGCGACCGCGCCTCGAGGTCGGCGCCGCTGGCTCGCTCGGGGCTGGCCTTTCAATCCAACGCGCGCAAGGTGCTGTGCCGGCCTAAGCGTGCCGGATCGTTCCCTTCACCGATCCCATCGCCGCCGTGCCCGCCAACGCCGGTCCACGGCTGGTGCGCAAGCGCTCCTCGGCCGAAGCCCTCGGGCACGCGCGACATCGCCGGACCAACGGCCAACACACTGCAATCGACACCGGGTGACCGTCGGTCCTGGCCAGCTGACCCCGCCGTTCTGCCTGGCCCCGTCGTGTCGACACCGTGCAAGGATGCCTCCTGTGCTGCGCCCTAGTGCGGTTTGCTGGTCATCGTTTCCGTGTTGGCATTGGGCAACAGCATGCGCTCCAGGGGCAGAAGCTTGCGCAATGCCCGAAGGGCCTTGTAGAACTCCTCGCGTTCGGCGGCTTCACTGGCCTCCGAGATCACGTCTCCGGCGCGCGTCGCGCCAAGCACCCGATACAGATCGGCCAGCGCTTGCGCGAGCTCTCCTCGTGCGGCCGCCGGTTCGGCCTCGCCGGCAACAGCCATCTGCGCGATGTAGCAGGCGCGCTTGACCGGCGTGTCGACCGCATCGGGGTGGATTGCATCACGCAGGCGCAGAATGTGCGTGTGCGGGGTCTCGATGGTCAGTTCGGCGGCACGTCGGCCGTTCTGAATGACGGCACCATTGATGAGCAACCGCTCATCGGGGCGCAGTTTGAGCTTCAGTCCAGCCATCTAGCGGTCTCCTTCGCTGGCATTGCCCTGGAGTCCGGCAATCATGGATTCGTTGATTGCAATCAACGTCGCCAGGTCTCGATCACCGTCGAGAATGCGTTCAGAATGTTGGCGAACGAATTCGCCGAGAGAGAAAATCTGGGCGCGAAGATCCTTGGACAACCTATTCGACTCACTGGCGACGTCGGCCATGATCACTTCCCAGACCCGCCGGTTCTCGTAGATCGCCTGAACAAGCTGTTTGAAGTCGGCGGAATGATTGTCGACGACTTGCCTGAGCTGTTCTGTGGCACGGCGGAACACCATGACTTCCACTTCTCGGTCGGTGCGCGTGTTCTGCCTCATGTTGCCATAAGCGCTGCGCGCGGACCCGTGAGCGCCCTGAGGACTATTCATTGAATACATCTAGATTATCTTTGCTGATCAATTTGCGACTTCAGTACGTCCTGCCTAGCCCTGGAAGAGGGCAAGAATGTTCTGTGGCGCACGGTTGGCAATCGAGAGCGCCTGAACGCCCAGTTGCTGCTGCACCTGCAGAGCCTGCAGTCGCGCTGAAGCCGCCTCCATATCGGTGTCGACGAGCGCACCGATGCCGGAACGCATCGAATCGGTCAGCTGACTGACGAACTCGGACTGGATATCAAGCCGCTTTTGCACCGAGCCGAGCGAGGACGAGGCCTGAATGGCATACTGCATGTAGGTCTCGATATCGGCCAGTGCCTGCTCAGCGCCGACATCGGTGAGGACACTCAGGCTCCGGAGCCCGTCCAGACCGCCGCCTGGCGTGCCGCCGTCCTGCTGCACCAGCAGGTTGGTTGCGGTCGCTGTGTCGATCGTACCGGTCGCGTGCAGGTTCGTGATCGCCAGAGACGCCGTGCCCGTCAACGGATCACCCGCCTCGCTTGTGGCGACGGCAAACTCGGGCAAGTTGAGTGCCTCGATCCGCCTTGCCAGTTCACGAACGACATTGTTGATCGTGTCGTTGTTGCGCGCGACGTAGCTGATGTCGTGGCTCGGGTCGCCGGTGATCGATCCAAGTTCCAGGGTAAAGCTATCGCCGGCACTGATCGCGCCGGTAAAATCGAGCGTCGCGACTTCGCCATTTGCCCAGACGGCATCGCCACCCGAGACGGCGGCGATGGTGCCGCTGGTCAACACGGCGCCGGTACCGACCACCTGCTCGGTGGTTTCGAGGTTCTGACGCTCGACCGTGATCTTGGACGAGCTGACCACGCCGCTGGCTTCGCGATTCAGTGAGGACAGGACGTAGACGTCGCCGCCTTCCTTGAGAAGGTTCAAGCCATTGAACTGGGCGGCGTCGGCAATCGTGCCGATCTGGGTCACCAGCTGATCGATATCAGCCTGGATCTTCTTGCGATCGACATTCTCTTCCTGGGCGGAAATGATGCGGGTCTTGGCCTCGTTGAGCAGATCGGTGATCGACTCGGCGGCGTCACGTGCGACGACAACGGTCGACTGGCCAAGATTGAGCGATTCGGAAATGGCGTTGAAGCCGTTGACGTCACTTTCCATGACGCGGGTAATCGACCAGATCGCAGCATTGTCGGCGGCCGTGTTGACGGTCCGGCCGGAACTGATCTGGGTTTGAATGGTTTCGAGATTACGATTGACAAGCTGCAGGTTCTGCAGGGCATTCATTGCCCCGGTATTCGTCAAAATACTCGTCATTAGGTTCCTACCTTGGCGCCTTCGAGCGCCGCATACTACCAATGTGTTCTACGCGAAAAGGGAGGGGCTTCTCCCCTCCGAAGATCTCCTTAACGGAACAGTGACAGCAGGATCTGCGGGCGACCGTTGGCAATACCCAGCGCCTGGGCACCGAGCTGCTGCTGGACCTGCAGCGCTGCATATTCAGCCGACACCTTCTCCATGTTGGCATCGACCAGCGCGCCGATACCGGCCTTCATGGAATCGGTCAGCTTGTTGACGAACTCGCCCTGGATCTCGAGACGACGCTCAACCGAGCCGAGACCGGACGCGGCATCGATCGAGGTCTGAATGAAACCCTCGATGTCGGTCAGCGCCTGGGTTGCCCCGGCTTCGGTTGTCACGTCGATGCTGCCCAGATCGGCCAACCCGCCTCCGGCGGTACCACCGGTGGTCTCGGCCGTGATGTAGGTCGAGGCATCGGTGTCATCGGCACCAACGGCGATGTCAGCGCCCGAGTTGTTGGCGATGGTCAGTGTCGACGTACCGGCGGTATCGTCACGATCCGACGAGAAGGTCACGGCGACACCGTCATAGGTCGAACCAGCGGCGCGCATCTCGGTCTGGAGCTGCGAGCTGAGGCCTTCCAAGACGTTGAACATCGTGTCGCCCTGACGTGCGACATAGGTCGTCGAGACACCACCGAAGGTCAGCGTGAAGCCATGGCCTTCGCCGGTGAAGCTGGCATCATCGAAGTCGATGGTCACGGATTCCGCGTCGTTCAAGTTCGTGTCGGCGGTAACCGTGCCACCCATGGTCGTGGTACCGGCACCGACCGCGACAACCTCATCGGTACCCGTGGTCACCGCCGTCGCGCCCAGGGTCGCGGCGTTGGTTTGCAGGTTCTGGCGATCGGCGTAGATCTGCGACGCCGTCACCGTGCCGCTGGCACCGCGATCAAGCGAGGACAGCACCGTGGCCGCACCACCGTCCTTGAGGAAGTTCAGGCCGTTGAACTGGGCGGAGTCGACCACCTGGTTGACCTGATTGTAGAGCTGTTCGATATCAGCCTGGATCTTGCCGCGATCGACGTTCTCTTCCTGCGAGGCGACGATACGCTGCTTCATCTCGGTGAGCAGATCGGTCACGGACTCGGCGGCGTCACGGGCGACCTTCACGCCGGCCTTGCCGAGATTGAGCGATTCGGAGATGGACTCGAAGCCGCTGACGTCACTGTTCATCGACGTGGCGATCGACCAGACGGCGGCGTTGTCGAAGGCGTTGTTGACCTTCATGCCGGTGGCGATCTGGTTGGAGACGGTGCCCAGATTCTTGTTGATGCTCTGGAGGTTCTGAAGCGCCACCATGGCGCTGTCATTGGTCACGATACTCGACATAAGTCGCGTTCCTTTTTCGCGTTCAACCTAGATCGGAGCGGTTCCCGCGAAGCCGATCGCGTTTCCCCGGGCATTGCCCGGGATCGGCAGCCGGATATGTCGGCCAAAGATGACTGTTCGCCTCACCATGGCCTCCGGCACCAAGAACGCGCCTTCTGACGCTACCTCGACACGGACACTGCAGCTGCGCCATCAGCGCCCGTGCCACGCGACTATCGCCCAATGACCCTAATGTTCCGTTAAAGTTCCGAACTTTTTTTCGCGCGCAGCGAAAAAAATGCGCCATCGACCGCGGCCACGGCCACGGTTAGAACGTTGCGTGGCCGAACGCTGCCGGCCGGGGATGGCAACGGCGCCGGCGGCGGACGAAAACAGCCAGCCAACCATGTCGCGCACGGTTCATTTTCAGGGATTTGACGCTCATGCAGACACCTCGCCCCCGCCTGATCGCCGCCGCCCTGGCCGCTTTCGCGTTTGCCGGCAGCGCATCGCTCGCCGCCGAACCCGTCCAGGTCGGCATGATCACGACGCTGTCCACCGGCGCCGGCTATCTGGGCGAGGACATCCGCAACGGCTTCGCCCTGGCGCTGGACATGGCCGATGCCCAAGAGCGCATCGCGCTCAGCGTCGAAGACGATGGCCGCAAGCCAGAGCAGGGCCTGCAGATCGCCGAGCGCATGATCGAGCGCGACGGCATCAAGATTCTCACCGGCATCGTCTTTTCCAATGTCGCCATGGCGGTGGTGCCGAAAGTGGTGCGCCAGGACGTCCTCTATCTCAGCCCGAATGCCGGTCCGAGCGCGCTCGCCGGCAAAGGCTGTCACCCGTTCTATTTCAACGTTGCCTGGCAGAACGACAATCTGCACGAGGCCATGGGTCAGCACACCAGCGACGAGGGCGTCGGCAAGATGTACCTACTGGCGCCCAACTATCCGGCCGGCCAGGATGCGCTGACCGGCTTCAAGCGGTTCTATCAGGGCGAGGTCGTCGGCGAGGTCTACACGCAGCTCGGCCAGACCGATTATGCCGCGGAAATCGCCGAGATCCGCAATGCCGAACCGGACGGCGTGTTCTTTTTCCTGCCGGGCGGCATGGGCATCCAGTTCGTCAAGCAATACGCCCAGGCCGGACTGAACGAGACCATCCCGCTGTACGGTTCCGCATTCTCGTTCGATGACACCCTGCTCGATGCCGTCGGCGAGGCGGCGATCGGTGCGCGCAACACCTCGCAATGGTCGCCGGATCTCGACAACCCGGCCAACCAGGCCTTCGTCGAGGCGTACACCGCCAAATATGAACGCGCACCGACGCTGTATGCCAGCCAGGGCTTCGATACCGCCAACCTGCTCCTGGCCGCCCTCGACGCCACCGGAGACAGCGTCGATGATCTGCAGGCGCTGCGCGTCGCCCTGGCCGAGGCCGAGTTCGACAGCGTGCGCGGCGCGTTTGCCTTCGGCCCGAACCAGCACCCGATCCAGGACATCTACGTCCGCGAAGCCTATGCCGCCGAGGACGGCAACATCACCAACCGCACGCTCGGCAAGGTGTTTGAACAGCATCAGGACGCCTATGCCGGCGCCTGCGACATGTGGTGAGCCGGCTTTAATCGCGGGCTGCCTTGAGCCGACACCATGCTGTTGTTCTTCGAGCAGGCGCTGAACGGCGTACAATTCGGCATGACGCTTTTTCTCATGGCGTCCGGGCTGACCCTGGTCTTTGGCATCATGAGGCTGATCAATCTGGCGCACGGCTCGCTGTTCATGGCCGGCGCCTATGTTGCCGCGAGCGTCAATTTGGCCAGCGGCTCGTTCGCCCTGGCCATGCTGGCTGGAACCCTGGCCGCCGCGTTGCTCGGTGCGTTGCTCGAGAGCGGGGTCATGCGCCGCCTCTACGACCGCGAACATCTCGATCAGGTGCTCGCGACCTTTGCCATCATTTTGATCAGTAACGAGCTGGTGCGCATGCTTTTTGGCCGACAGCCGCTGGCGATCGACGTGCCCTCAGCGCTCGCCGGCAGTGTCGAGCTGATCCCGGGCGCACCCTACCCGCTCTATCGGCTGGTGATCATCGGCATCGGCCTCGCCGTCATGGTCGGGCTGTATGCTCTGGTCATGCGCACGCGGCTTGGCATGTGGATGCGCGCCGCGGCGGACAATGCCGAAATGATCGCCCTTCTGGGGGTCAACACCCGCTTGCTGTCCTTGGGCGTGTTCGCCCTCGGCGCCGCGCTGGCCGGGCTCGCCGGTGGCCTTGCGGCGCCGTTTCTGGCGATCCAGGCCGGCATGGGCGAACACATTCTTATTCTGACCTTCGTCGTCGTGGTGATCGGCGGGCTCGGTTCGATCAAGGGCGCTGCGCTCGGTGCCTTGCTGGTCGGCCTGACGGACACGCTCGGGCGTGCCTATCTGCCGGATCTGCTGCGCCTGGTGCTGCCGCCGGCCGATGCCGATGCCACCGGCGGCGCACTTGCCTCCATGGCTATCTATATTGTCATGGCATTCGTGCTTATCGTCCGGCCGCACGGTCTGTTCGGACGTGCCTGAGGCCGCGTAGCCAATGATGCTTTCCAGGGGGTGTGGCCGGTGAGCGCTTGCCTTTTTTGGCACCATTCGCCACCAAGCTTTGGACCGCGAAACGCGTTCACCGTTAACGCGATGCTAAGTTTCCTCGCGTAAACCGTCGATGACCCGGACGATTTCGACTTTGGGATACCTCTGACGCATGGCCCACCCGCCAGTGTCCCACACGGCGACTTTTGGCTATCTGCCCGGCCTCGACGGCATGCGTGCGCTGTCGATCATGGTGGTCGTCGTGGCCCATTACGGCCTTGGCCATGTCGTTCCCGGCGGCTTCGGCGTGACCGTGTTCTTCTTTGTCAGCGGCTTTTTGATCACCCGCCTGCTGTTGGCCGAAAAAGACAAGCACGGCGAGATCAGGCTGGCCCAGTTCTACGCGCGCCGGTTCGCCCGCCTGACACCGCCCCTGGTGGCTTTTATTGCCTGTGTGAGTTTGTTCTACGCGTGGCAGGGCGCCGAATTTGGCCTGCTCGATGTAACCGCACCGCTGTTATACTTTGAAAACTACCGAATGCTGTTCACGGAGCAGCTCAACCAGTTGCCGGGCGTCGGTCAGCTCTGGTCACTGGCTGTCGAAGAGCACTTCTACCTACTCTTTCCCGCCTTTCTCATGGTCGTGCCGAGCCGTTTACTGGTGCGCTGGACCCTGGTGATCCTGCTCGCCTGTCTGCTCATTCGCTACATCTACATGTTTACCTTGGACAATGGCGACGAGTGGACCTATTTCGCCAGCGAAGCGCGGCTGGACTCTATTCTCTGGGGATGCCTTCTGGCGATCCTGGCGCACCAGGGGCGAACCGGTGTGCTGCGCGTACTCGAGCGGCCTGAAGCGATCATCGCCGCGTTTGCTCTGTTGCTGTTCACCTTCGTCTACCGCGATGCGCTGTTTCGCGAGACCTTGCGGTACACGTTGCAGGGCGTCGGCCTGTTCGTCATCGTCAATGCGCTGATGTTCTCGCTGCGCTATCGCTGGGCGGTCGACATGCTCGAATGTGCGCCCATGCGCTGGCTGGGGCGGCGCAGCTACGCGCTCTATCTCTGGCACTGGCAGGGCCTGTATCTCGGCTGGTATCTGACCGGCGACCATGCGCTTCTCAGCCCGCTGGTCGGTCTGCCGGTGGCGCTGCTGTTGTGCGAACTCAGCTACCGCCTGGTCGAACACCCCTTCATCGGCCTGCGCAAGCGCCTCGGCGGTCACCCGGTCTCCGATTTCAACAAGAGCGCGTCCGGCACGGACGGCCGGCGAACCGTGGGTCTCGTGCGCGACGCGCGCAGCGTCCTATGAGCGCTGCAAGCGGCCGCACCGGGCGCGGATGTCCTCGACGTGCAGCCGGCCCAGCCGGGGCAGCGGGTTGATGCCGGCCCGCGGCTTCGGCGGCCACGCTTTGCTCGTCGCGCTCATCGTGTTCGCTCTGGCGCCTGTCGTGCTGACAGCGCTGGATCAGGCCTGGATGATCGGCGTCCTGACCAAGGTGGTCATCTATGCCATGGCCGCCAGCGGGCTGAACCTCGTGCTCGGCTACGGCAACATGACCAGCTTCGGCCATGCCGCCTATCTCGGCATCGGCGCCTATGTCTGCGCCATTCTCGCCATCCATCACGAGGAGCGGGCCGCGCTGTTCGGCCTCGTTGCCAGCAATGAGGCGCTGCTGAGCTGGCCCGCGGCCGTGCTCACGGGCGGCCTGGCGGCGCTGGCCATCGGCGCTTTGTGCCTGCGCACGCGCGGCGCCTATTTCATTATGATCACGTTGGCCTTCGCGCAGATGATCTACTTTCTGATGACCTCGCTGTCGGCCTATGGTGGCGACGATGGCCATTCCTTGTGGTGGGGCCGCAACAGCCTTGCCGGCCAGGATCTGAACGGTCGCATGCCTTTCTACTATGTTTGTCTGGGCCTGTTCGCACTGGTCGCCCTTGGCCTGCAGCGGCTGTGCGCGTCGCCGTTCGGCCGCATCCTGACCGCGACCCGGCACAATGAGCCGCGCCTGGCCGCGCTTGGTATCGCGCCCTACCCCTTCAAGCTGACCGCGTTTGTGCTTTCCGGCTGCATCTGCGCGCTGGCCGGCGCGTTACTGGTCAACCACACCGAATATGTCAGCCCGTCGATGCTGCACTGGTCGCGCTCCGGCGAGCTGATGATCATGGTCATCCTCGGCGGCCTGGGCACGGCCGTGGGGCCACTTCTGGGCGCGAGCGCGTTGATATTGCTGGAAGAATCGCTGATCGGCTACACCGAACACTGGCAGCTCATCCTGGGCGTCCTGCTGCTCGTTCTGGTGCTGACCAGTCGCGGCGGGCTCGCTGGATGGTTGCAGGCGCGCGCGTCGGCATGAGCGGCCAGGCGGCACTGCAGGCGCGTGGCCTGCACAAGGCCTACGGCGCCCTGTGCGTCACCGACCAGCTCGATCTCGACGTACACATCGGTGAAATTCACGCCCTGATCGGGCCGAACGGTGCCGGCAAGACGACGGTCATCAACCTGCTCGCCGGCGCGCTCAAGGCCGACGCTGGCACGATCCTCCTGCACGGCGACGACGTCAGTGCCTGCGCACCGGCGGCGCGCGCCCGCCGCGGCCTCGGCCGGACCTTCCAGATCACCTCGGTGTTCCTCGATCGCTCGGCG
Organism: Geminicoccaceae bacterium; assembly: GCA_050331015.1. Taxonomy (GTDB): domain Bacteria; phylum Pseudomonadota; class Alphaproteobacteria; order Geminicoccales; family Geminicoccaceae; genus JBHJHH01. The sequence continues at coordinate 69,345 of JBHJHH010000007.1, read as the reverse complement.
CGCGAGAACGTTGCCTTAGCGGTGCAAGCCGGTCTCGGCCGCCACTACGCGTTCTGGCGCCGTGCGGCGAACGATCGGCTGGTCAGTGAACGCGCGGCCGCCGTGCTCGCGCAGCTCGGGCTGCATGCCCTGGCCGAACGCCCGGCATCGGCCCTGTCCCATGGCGAGCAAAAGCAGCTCGAACTCGCCATGGCGCTGGCAGCCGCGCCGTCCGTTCTGTTGCTGGATGAGCCCATGGCCGGTGTCGGCCCGAGCGAGCGCCAGGCCATGGCAGCGCAGATCGCGCGGCTGCGCCCGGCGCACGCCATCTTGCTGGTCGAGCACGACATGGACGTGGTGTTCTCGCTCGCCGACCGGGTTTCCGTCCTGGTCTATGGCCGGTGCATTGCCAGCGGCGCGCCGGCGGCGGTGCGCGCCGACCCGGACGTGCAACGGGCCTATCTCCAGGACGGGGCAAGCTGATGCTGCAGGTGCACGGGCTCGAGGCCGCCTACGGCCCAAGCCAGATCCTGTTCGGCGTCGATCTCACCGTCGGCCAGGGCGAGGTTGTCGGGCTGATCGGTCGCAATGGCATGGGCAAAACCACCACCATCCGCAGCCTGTTTGGCCTGACACGGCGGCGCGCCGGCGACATCCGCTTCGACGGCCATGACCTGCGCGCCCTGAGCAGCCACCGTATCAGCCGGCTCGGGCTGGGCCTCGTGCCGGAAGGACGGCAGATTTTCCCGAGCCTCAGCGTGCGCGAGAACCTGCTGGCAACAGCGCGTGGCCAGGGTCCCTGGGATCTGCCGCGCATTCTCGAGCTGTTCGCGCCGCTTGCCTCACGATTGCACCATGCCGGCAATCATCTCTCCGGCGGCGAACAGCAGATGCTTGCCGTGGGCCGGACGCTGATGACCCATCCGCGTCTGCTCATCCTCGATGAAGCTACCGAGGGCCTCGCGCCCGCTTTGCGCCAGGTGATCTGGCGCGCCCTGGCGGCCCTGAAGCGATCCGGTCTGGCGATCCTGGTGGTCGATCCCAGTCTCGAGCGGCTGCTCAGCGTCTGTGACCGCTTTGTTATCCTGGAGAACGGTCGAAGTGTCTGGCATGGCACTGCCAGCGTACTGCGCCGTGAGCCCGATCTGGCGAGACGCTATCTCGCTTTATGATCTCTCCGCACAGGCGCAGCTGTCGGCGCTTGAACTGCGTTGTCCAAGCGCTCATGCTTCCCGTGCTACCGGCCTAAGAGCGTCACCGTGCACGATCTGCTTCTCGGCGCCATTACTGAAGACATCGCCAGCGCCAGCGGTCTCGCCGGCCGCCTGCATGGTGCCGGCCTCGAGGTCGCCGTTGTCTTCGAGGCGCGCTCCCTGATCGAATGCGAGGTGAGCCGGTTTGACGCGCTCGTGCTCGTTGCCGACACCGCCGGGGCGCCGATCGACGATGCTATCGCCTTGAGCGTCGAAGCCGCTGACGGTTTGCGCGCTTGCGGGGCGCAGCGCCTGTTTCTGCACGATCGCTCGGCCTTTGCCGGCACGCCGCCCGCCAAGCTGAGCGCGCTGGCCGAAGCGCTGGCCGATCTTCTCGAGGTGCCGGCGGCGCCGCTCGCCCTAGCCGCGCCCAGCATCGGCCAGGCGCTGTTCAAAGGCCACGCCTTCATCGGTGACACGCCGCTGGCCATCGCCGACGGCGAGGCGAACCTCGCCCGAGCGCTGGCGCAAAGCGCCCGCTCGAGGCCAGCACGGATCGACCACGCCCATGTCCGCGCCGGGCCGGCCGCGCTGCATGTCGCCGCGCAGGAGGCCATGGCCGACAATCGCAGCCTGCTAGTGTGCGACGCCAGCACGGACGAGGATATGGCGACGATCGCGCGCGTTTGGCGCGATGCGCCTTTGCTCATCGGCAGCGGCGATCTCGCCGCACAGCTGGGGCATGCACTTGCGCGCACAAAGGCATCGGCACCGCGCATCCCGCAAAGCGTGACCGTGCACGCGCGACGCTTGGCGCATGTCGGCGGCCAGGCGTCAGCGTCGTCGAGCGACGCGGTCGTCTCTCTGGCGGCTGCCAGGGACCGCGCTGCCATTGCCACCTGCTTAAGCGCGTATCTGCCAGCAGGCGACGGCGACCTGCTGCATGTTCTCCTGGACGAGCCTGCACTGGCACAAACCGGCGCGCAGGTGCCGGCCAAGGCAGATACGCCAGACAAACAGCGCAGCCAGACCGCCGCCAACGCCATCGATCTGCTGTTTCAGCACGGCTTTGATCGCCTGATCATCGAAGGTGAGACGGCCATTGCCGGCAGTCGGCGCCTGTTCGCCCATGCCGTCGGCGAGGTCATCGTCGGCGACGAGGCCGGCCGCTGCTGGCTTCGGCTGCACGGCGGCCCGCTGGACGGCGCCCTCGTCGCGGTTGAGGTCTAGACCGGCTTTCGGGCCGATCTGGAAACAATGGCAATGATCGAGCAAGTTTTTGAAAACATTTGGCAAATGTGCCATCTGGCGGTTGCGGAAAATCCGAGAAAGACGCGCACAGTGCGTATTTTGTGCTGGTCATCAGGGCGCGGATCTCGCACACTTTGGCTTACCGATCCCCCCGGTTACGGCCGGTAGCGCAAGACGCCTGCGCTGCCGGCCAGTTTCCTTGAGCCCCATCGCCAACATTAACCGAACCTTTACCCGCCTTTGCTAGCGTGATGGTCGTTGACCTTGATCTAGCCAGAAAGGCTGCCGTCCGATGCGTTCGGCCTTAACTGTCCTTGCCTGCCTGATGCTTGCCAGTACGCTTTCCTGGGTGTCTTGCACCTATGCATATGCTGCCGCGTTGCCGTCTGCCGGCAGTGCCTGGCCATCGCTGAACCGTGCGGCCATCGCCGCGCTGGATGCCGGCCGCTACGAAGATGCCTTGCGCGAGGCCAGGCGTGCGCTGGCCGTCGCCGACGAAAGCTATGGCAGCGACAGCCTGCAAGGGATCGAGGCGCGCCTGCGCGTCGGTGCGGCCTATGCAGCGCTCGGCGAAGCGGCGACGGCGCGTGCCGTGCTCGAGCCGGCAACGCGCATGGCGGCCTCGACCTATGGCATGGGCCATGCCGCAACCGCGGCGCTCGCCGGTGCCCTGGCGCCCGTGCTGATCGAGCAGCGCGCGCTGACCATGGCTGAGGATCTGCTGACGCGGGTGCGTCAGGCCGCGATGCAGGAACTCGGCCCGCGCCATCCGCTGGTCGGCGACCTGACCGGATCGATGGCCGCGCTCTACATCGCCAAAGGCGATCCCAAAAAGGCGCGCCATTGGCTGGATGAAGACCTCGCCTTGAGCCGGGCGATTTTCGGCGAGCACTCGGCGCAAGCGGCAACGGCCCTCAACAATATCGGCGTGTTCTACCTGCGGGCATATGCCTGGCCGGAGGCGGCGCAGTACTTCAACCGCGCCATGGCCATCCGGCGGAGCGAGCTGGGTCCGGATCATCCCGCATTTGCCGAATCGCTGCACAATCTGGCGCATGCCGAAATCGAGATGCACCATCCCATGCGCGCGCAGCAACTGCTGCACTCCGCCCTCGACATTCGCCGCGCCACCTTAGGTGTCGGCCACCGGCTGACCGAAGAAAGCGAAAACCTTCTGCGTATCGCCAATGAACAGGCGCCGCAGGCCCCCGCCAAGCACTATCCGGCCAGTGGCTCCTGATGCCGCTGCAGGACGCGCCGGCCGCGTTCAGCGCGTGCGGGCGGCATCGACCTGGATCGGCCCGTGGCTGTGTCCGTGCACGAACTGCTCGACGTGATCATTGTCGGGCTCGTCGATGGCAGCCACCGGACCCTGCCAGATGATCTTGCCCTCGAACAGCATGGCGACCTGATCGGCAATCTGCCGGACACTTGACATGTCATGCGTGATCGACAGCGCCGTCGCGCCCATGTCGCGGGTGACTTGGCGGATCAGGGCGTTGATGACGTCGGCCGTGATCGGATCGAGGCCGGTAGTCGGCTCATCGAAGAACAGGATGGCCGGTTCCATGGCGATCGCGCGCGCGAGACTGACACGCTTTTGCATGCCGCCCGAGAGCTCGGCCGGAAAACGCTCAGCGACATCGGCGGCCAGATTGACCCGCGCCAGCGTGCGCACCGCCAGGTCGCGAGCGGCCCGGCGGCTGACCTGCCCGGCCTGGATGGCACCAAACGCGACATTCTCCCAGACCGGCAAGCTGTCGAACAGCGCCCCGCCTTGAAACAGCATGCCGATCTGGCGGCGCAGCTTCTGGCGTTCGCGGCGCCCAACCCCGGCGAGGTCCTGGCCGTCGATCAGGATCCGGCCGGCATCCGGCACGAGCAGGCCGAGAATGCATTTAAGCAGCACCGACTTGCCGGTGCCCGAACCGCCGATCACCACGAGCGATTCGCCTTGGGTCACGCGCAGGCTGACCCCGTCCAGGACCGTCTTCGGGCCGAACGCCTTGTGCACATCGACGACTTCGAGCTTGGCGTCGCTCATGCGGAGAAGAACAGTTGCGTGAGGAAATAATTGGCGACCAGGATCAGAATCGAGGCCGACACCACCGCTCGCGTGGTCGCCTGGCCGACGCCCTGGGCACCGCCGGCCGAATGAAAGCCCTGATAGCAGCCCATGAGCGCGACGATGAGACCGAACACCGCCGCTTTGACGAGGCCAAGGGTCACGTCATTCCACTCGAGGAATTCAAGCGTGCGGTTGATGTATTCATGCGGGCTGAACTCCAGCCGGTAGACACCGACCAGATAGCCACCGAACACACCGATGATATCGGCGATGAGCACGAGCAGGGGCAGCGTGACGATACCGGCCAGCACGCGCGGCGCGATCAGGTAGCGAAACGGATCGGTCGACAGGGTGATCAGCGCATCGATCTGCTCGGTAACGCGCATGGTGCCGAGCTCGGCGGCGATCGCCGCTCCCACCCGGCCGGCGACCATCAGACCGGCCAGCACCGGCCCGAGCTCACGCGTGATCGACAGCACGACGATGGTCGCCACAGCCGACTCGGCTTCGAAGCGCGAAAAGCCGGTATGGCTCTGCAGCGCCAGCACCATGCCAGTGAAAATCGCCGTGAGGCCGACAACAGGCAGTGAAAAATAGCCAATATCAACGATTTGCCGGAGCAAGGCCCGCACATGCCAGGGCGGCGTCAAGCAGGCATAAAGGGCGTGGCCAGCGAACATCGCCACCCGCCCCACCGTTTCCAGCAGGATGAGCACGCCGTGACCCAGATAGTTCAGCGGCAGCAGAAGGGGCACAGGATGCAAAACCTCGCTCGACAATGACCTATCGCGCGCTGACATAGCCCGCCTGACAAGGTCGCGCCAGCGCGCATCGTCAGGAAAAGGCGCACTCAGTAGGGTTCGACGTCGCGGTACTCGGCGTCGGCGAAGCGGCCGAGCTCGCCATAGAAGGCCAACCGCACATTGCCGATCGGACCGTTGCGCTGCTTGGCGATGATCACGTCGGCGCGATTGCGACTCTCTTCGAAGCGCTTCGACCAGCCCTCGTAGCGCTCACGAAAGCGCTCGACACTTTCCTCGGCGCGCTGCTTCGGCTCGGCGCGCTCCTGGTAGTACTCGTCACGGTAAACGAACATGACGACATCGGCGTCCTGCTCGATCGAGCCGGACTCACGCAGGTCCGCCAGCTGGGGCCGTTTGTCCTCGCGCTGCTCGACCGCGCGCGAGAGCTGTGACAGGGCCATCACCGGCACGTCGAGCTCTTTGGCAATCGCCTTGAGCCCCTGGGTGATCTCGGAGATTTCCTGCACACGGTTCTGCTGACTGTTGCGCCCGGAACCGCTCAGCAATTGCAGATAGTCGACGACAATGAGCGCAAGACCGTGCTGGCGCATCATCCGACGGGCGCGCGTGCGCACGGCAGCGATGCTCAAGGCCGGCGTGTCATCGATGTATAGCGGTGAGGCGCCGAGCTCGGTGCAGGCCTGGACGACCTTGGTGAAATCCTGATCGCGCAGCTTGCCCTTGCGCAGATCGTCCGAGCTGAAGCCGGTTTTCGCCGCGATCAGACGCATGGCCAGCTGCTCGGCGGACATTTCCAGCGAGAAGACGCCGACGGCAAAGTTCTCGCCCTTGCAATGCTTGGCGGCTGGCCCGCGCGCCGGATGGGCGGCGGCATTGGCGGCGATCGTCAGCGCCAACGCGGTCTTACCCATCGAAGGACGGCCGGCGAGGATGAGCAGATCGGAGGGCTGCAGGCCGCCCAGCTTTTCGTCGAGATCGCGCAGGCCGGTCGGCACACCGGTGATCGCTTCGTCGAGCTTGAAAGCGCCCTCGATCATGTCGACCGCGCTGTGCAGGACATCGACGAAATTACGGAACTCACCGCGGCTTTCGCCTTCCTGCGCGAGATCGAACAGGGCTTTCTCGGTCGCCTCGATCTGTTCCTGGGCGCTGTCCGAGGTCGCCGGGTCATAGGCACGATTGACGCTGTCCTCGCCGATGCCGATCAGATCGCGGCGCATGGACAGATCGAGGATCTCGCGGCCGTAGGCGTCGGCATTGACGATGGATTCGGCCGCAATGGCGAGGCGGCTCAGATAGGCAGCACCGTCATGCGCGCGCAAGTCCGCATCCTGCTCGAACAACAGGCGCAAGGTCACCGGATCGGCCAGCTGGGCACGGCCGATCAGGCGCGTGCAGTGCTCGAAAATCCGCTGGTGCACCGGCAGGTAGAAGTGCTCGGCGCGCAAGAAGTCGGCAACGCGATGATAGGCCTCGTTGTTGGTCATGATGGCGCCGAGCAGCGCCATCTCCGCGTCGAGATTGTGCGGCGGCGTGCGGAACGCGGCGATGGCGCCATCCTGCGGGGCGCTGTCCGTCCTGGGCTCGAAAGTTTCCATACGGCGGTTCTAGCACCCGGCCGACGACGCGCAACGGTCGAAGTTATCCCCAGGATTAGCCAGTATCTTGTGGATACTGTGGATAGTTTTAACCTATTACGCGATAATTCTTATATGCTGTTTGTTCTTACAGTTGCTTCGCTCGGATCCTCAAGCCGCCACGCGCGGCAACGCCGTGCCGAGATAGGCGGCGATGACGTAGGGCCGTTGGCGCGAGCGCTGATATTGCGTGTTGATGCGCTCGAGACTGGCCCGCCACAGATCCGGCTGCGGGCGGGCGTCACTGCGCGCCGACCGCGCCAGCACCTGCAGCGCGCGCAGCAACAGAAACTGCGGTGCCCCCAAGGCGGCACCATGGGCCAGGCTGGCGATGCCGCGGACATCGACGCCATGCAGCAGGTAGTGCGCGCGCGCCGGGGCGATGCCGGCACGCGCGGCGAGCACAATGGTGAACAAGGCGACGTCGCCGGCCAGCAGCGCGCTGAACGCCTCGACATCATCGATCCGCCCGGCCTGCGCCCGCGCCATCACCTCCGGCGCCACCTGGCGCTCGAGGTCGACCGGCGGATGGACGGCCGGATCGTCGGCCTCGTCGTCGATCTGGTTGATCGCCGTCACCAGGGCGTCATCCAGGCTACCGCCGCGCAGCGCCGCACTGCCCAAGCGCTCGGCAAAGACCTCGGCCAGGCCGAGCACGCTGGCGAAATCGAGATCGCGACGGCCGTACAGGGCCTTGAACAGACCGGAAGTGTCGCCGTGCCGCTCGGCCATGCGCCGCAGATCGGCCGCACGCAGGTGCTCGCCGTGGGCCTGCAGCAACGCGCGCAAGGTGGCGGCACTGCCGCCTTCGATCAGGGCGGCGCACAGCGGTTCGGTCATCGGCCGCCGCCTTGCGAGCAGACGGCTGTGGCCCTCATAGCCGCGTTCGATGAGACCGAGCTGGGTGTTCAGCGGCAGACCGGTGGCGCGCAGCAGGACCGGTTCGGCCACCGGTGCAGCATCCTCGGCCAGCGCCACGAGCAGCTCGGCAGGTGCTGTTTGCGCCTGGGCCAGACCATCGGCAAGCTTGCGCCGTACCGCCGGTGTCCCATCGCGCAGGATCCGCTCGGCCAAACCGCGCGCCAGGGCGCCGCGGCCATCGGTTACCAGGCGGTCGAACACCATGCCCAGCGCCCGCGCCAGATCGAGCGATCGCGTCCCGTCCTGGTCTGTCGGCAAGGCGTCGATGGCATCGAGTTGGTTCAACTTGGCCAACCAGGAGGCGAAGTCGTTTGGCGCCAGGTCCCGGTTCCGCGGCACGCTCGCGGCTGCGCTCATGTCCAAGCTCTCCCTGGGTATTCACCCAGCTATGTTGTCGTTGTCTGTCATCGATTGGTAACACAACCCGCGGATGAGTAGAAGCACAATGGATGATGATGAATTAGAAGTTACCGAGTCGGTGACCCGCGGGGCGGCACGCGCGTTAGTGGCCATGGGCTATGCACCCTTGCGCGAAGTCAGCCTGGCCAATGGTCGCCGTGCCGATCTGTTGGGCATCGATGCCCATGGCAAGCTCGCCATTGTTGAAGTCAAGTCTTCGCGGGCCGATTTCACGAGTGATCGTAAGTGGCACGAATATCTCGAATTCTGTGACGAGTTCGGCTTTGCCGTCAATGCCGCCTTTCCAAGCGAACTGCTGCCTGTAGCGCATGGCCTGATCATCGCCGACCGCTTTCAGGGCGAACTCGTCCGTCCGCTCAGCCAGCAGGCTCTCAGCGCCGCAAGGCGCAAGGCGATGCTCATCCGACTGGCCCGCCTGGGCGCCCTGCGCCTGTTCACCCTGGCGGATCCGGAAGGTGCCGGGCCGGGCTACTGAGGTCATCGTTGAGCAGCGCATCGAAGGCGCCGCGACGCCAGCCATCGATCAGGCTGCGTGCAATCGAGAGTTTAAACGGCAAGACGATGTCGCGCTCCTTGCGCCGGTCGAGGTCGTCGCGGCTGAACCACTGGACATCCTCGAGCTCACCGTCGCGGTTGTGCAAATCGAAGCTCAGCGCGCGCACGACGAAGCCGAGCATGAGCGAGGCCGGAAACGGCCAGGGCTGCGAGCCGACATAGTGCGGCGCCCCGACCTCGACGCCGGCCTCTTCGGCCATTTCCCGCACGACCGTGTCCTCGAGCGATTCGCCCGGCTCGACGAAGCCCGCCAGCGTGGAATACATCCGTGCCGGCAAGCGCGGCGAGCGCCCCAGCACGCAGCGATCGCCGTCGGTGATCAGAACGATGACCGCCGGATCGGTGCGCGGGAAGTGGCTCTGGCTGCACGCCAGGCAGCGTCGGACATGGCCGCCCTGCTCCGCGGCGCAAGGCTGGCCGCAGGCACCGCAAAAACGATGGCGATCATGCCAGTAGGCCAGCGCGCGCGCATAGGCCGCAAGCGACGCCTCCTGGCGCGACAGGCTGGCCGCGACCTCGCGTAGCTCACCGAACGCGGCATCGAGCCGAGCCGCGTCATCGACGCGCGCCGCGAACACCAGTCCAGCGGCATCGCGCCCGAGCAGAAAGGGCGTCTCGGTCAACAGATGGCGCACGCCGCCGAGCTGCTGCCAGGCAAGCTGATGCGCCGCACCGGCCACCGCGCTGATGCCCAGCTGCAGCCCGGTCATCGGCAACAGGCGCGTCCGGTCATCGGCCAGCGCCGCAGCGACAGCTTCGGGTCGTTCGCGCAAGCTCGTGGCGCGATCGAACGCGCTGGCGGTGAAGGCTTGGGGATCCAATCGGGCCACGGCTGCGGTCGCAATCTCGGAAGTGACGGGCCATCCATCCAAGCGGGCTTGCATCCAAGCGGCAAGGGGCCGATATTTCGCATGGGTGGCTGGCGGCGGACGAAGTCCTCGCCAACCCGGTCAGGTCCGGAAGGAAGCAGCCGTAACGAGTTTCGCTTCGGGTCGCCGACCAGCCCCCGCCCTCATCTTTTCTGCCGCGTGTTCAGCGCGTTAACTGCCGGGTCAGCATGGCGGAGCAGCCGCAGGCAACCAACTATCGGGTTCTCGCGCGCACCTACCGCCCCGGGCGCCTGTCCGAACTGATCGGTCAGGATGCGCTCGTGCGCACGCTCACCAACGCCTTTCGCTCCGGCCGCATCGCCCATGCCTTCATGCTCACCGGCATCCGTGGCGTCGGCAAGACCACGACCGCCCGCATCATCGCCCGTGCCCTCAACTGCACCGGGCCGGACGGCAAGGGCGGGCCGACGCCGGAGCCCTGCGGCGTGTGCGACAACTGCCGCGCCATCGCCGAAGACCGGCACATCGATGTCGTCGAAATGGATGCCGCCAGCCATACCGGCGTCGACGATGTCCGCGACCTGATCGATGCCGCGCGCTATGCGCCATCGCTCGGGCGCTGCAAAGTCTACATCATCGACGAAGTGCACATGCTGTCGCGCTCGGCGTTCAATGCCTTGCTGAAAACGCTCGAAGAGCCCCCCGGACACACCAAGTTCGTCTTCGCCACCACCGAAATCCGCAAGGTGCCGGTCACCATCCTGTCGCGCTGCCAGCGGTTCGATCTCAAGCGGGTACCGACCGATACGCTGGTGGCGCATCTGCACACCGTGGCGACACATGAGAGCGTCGAGGTCAGTAACGGCGCGCTGGCCCTGATCGCCAAGTCGGCCGAGGGTTCTGTGCGCGATTCCCTGTCCCTGCTCGACCAGGCGATCGCCATGGCCGATGGTGGCATCGACGAGGTGCTGGTGCAGAGCATGCTCGGCCTGGCCGATCGCTCGCGCGCGCTGGACCTGTTCGATGCCCTGATGCGCGGCGATGTGCCGGCCGCGCTCGATCGCATTGCCGAGCTCGACGCCCTGGGCGCGGACATGCGCGAGGTCCTCAACGATCTGCTCGATATCACCCACGGCTTGAGCCTCGCCAAGGTCGATGCCGGCCTGCTCGAGCGGGATGCCCGCGGCGCCGACGACCAGGCGCGCATGGCGGCGATGGCGGAGCAACTGTCCGTGCCGGTGCTCACGCGCTGCTGGCAGATCTTGCTGAAGGGCGTCGAAGAACTGCGGCTCGCCGGCGAACCGCGACTCGCCCTGGAAATGCTCGCGGTCCGCCTGGCTTTCGTCGCCGATCTGCCGCCGCCAGGCGCCCTTGTGCGCGCTGACACGGCTTTTGCAACGGGGCAGGTGCCGCCGCCACGCCCAAGCGCATCACGTGCAACACCGGCAGCCGCGCCAGCTCGCCAGTCCGAGCCGACCGGCAGCACGGCTCGCGGGCGAACCGCCACCGCGCCGGCCGCGGCCATCACACCGGCGGACCCGGCGCCCGAGCCGGAAGCGCTGCGCTCGCCGCCGCCGGCCCCGAAAGTGCCGCAGAGCTTCGAGGCGGCGGTCGATGCCGTGCGCGCCCATGGCGATGTGCTGCTCGCTTCCTACCTCTTTGAATCCGCACATCCGGTGCACTTCGAGCCCGGCCGGGTGGAACTCCGCCTGAAGCCGAACGTGCCGCCCAACGTGCCGCAGCGTTTTGCCGAGGCCTTGCGCCAGATCACCGATCAGCGCTGGATGGTCAGCGTGGTCCATGCCGGCGGCGAGCCGACTCTGGCCGAGCGCGAATCCGCCTATCTGGCGCAACGGCGCGTGGCGGTGCAGGGCGATCCGCTGGTGCGCGCCACCATGCAGCGTTTTCCCGGCACGCGCATTCTTGAGGTCCGCAAGCTGCGCGCTGGCGACAACGACTGAACACGGCTCGGCTTGCGGCCGGCGGCGCACACGGCCATAACCGGGCAACGCCCGTTTTCAGCGATCCCATGTGGTGAAGGTAGCTCATGAAGAATATCGGCAACATGCTCAAGCAGGCCCAGCAGATGCAAAAGCAGATGGCTGAGCTTCAGGAAAAGCTTGCGCAAGACGAGCATACCGGTTCAGCGGGGGCCGGCATGGTCGAGGTCACCTTGAACGGCAAGAACGAGATGAAGAAGCTCAAGATCGATTCGAGCCTGGCCGATCCGGAAGAAATCGAGATGCTCGAGGATCTGGTCGTCGCTGCCTACAATGATGCGCGCACCAAGGTCGAGACCGCAATGAGCGAGGAAATGGGCAAGCTCACCGGCGGCCTGCAGCTGCCGCCGGGCATGAAACTGCCGTTTTGAGCCAACCTTGAGCACGCGTGAACTCGACGACCTGATCCGGCTGCTGGCCAGGCTGCCCGGGGTGGGTGCCCGCTCGGCCCGGCGTATGGCGCTTGCCATGTTGAAGCGACGCGACGACGTCATGCGGCCGCTTGCCGGCGCCATGGTCAAGGCCGCCGACACAGTCAAGTCCTGCTCGATCTGCGGCAATCTCGATAGCGTCGATCCGTGCGCGATCTGCAGCGATGCCAGCCGCGATGGCCGGCTGCTGTGCGTCGTCGAAGAGGTCGAGGATCTCTGGGCACTGGAGCGGGCTGCGGTGTTTCGCGGCCGCTATCACGTGCTGGGCGGCACGCTCTCGGCGCTGGACGGCATCGGCCCGGAAGAGCTGCGCATCGAGCAACTCGCCGCGCGTGCCGACAAGGACAGCGTCGGCGAGATCATCATCGCCACCAGCGCCACGGCCGATGGCCAGACCACGGCGCACTATCTGGCCGAGCGCCTCGCAGCCCAGGGGCGTACGATCAGCCTGCTCGGCCACGGCATGCCGATTGGCGGTGAGCTCAACTATCTCGATGACGGCACCCTCGGCGCGGCCCTGAAAGCACGCCGACCGGTCTTGTGAGCTTGCGCACGAACACGCTTGTGGCCATGTCTTGCCTTGCCCGTTGTGCGCTGAGCTGCACGCCAAACCCTTTCGATCAACCAAGAATCTGAGGCCAAGCAATGGCCGTGCTCGATATCGTGCTCGCCCCCGATCAGATCCTGCGCACCAAGACCAAGCCCGTCGAGCGCTTCGACGCCGATCTGCACCGGCTGCTCGATGACATGCTCGAGACCATGTATCTGGCGCCCGGCATTGGCCTGGCCGCACCGCAGGTGGGCGTCGATCAGCGGCTGTGCGTGATCGATGTCAGCGGCAAGGACGAGACCAGAACGCCGATCGACCTGATCAACCCGGAGATCACCTGGCGCGCGGACGAGACCGAGATCGCCGAGGAAGGCTGCCTGTCGATCCCGCAGCAATATGCCGATGTCGAGCGCCCGGCGGCAGTGCGCGTGCGCTTCCAGGATCGCCATGGCAAGGAACACGAGATCAAGGCGGACGGCCTGCTCGCGCGCTGCATTCAGCACGAACTCGATCATCTGGACGGCGTGCTGTTCGTCGATCACCTCTCGGCCCTCAAGCGCAACATGCTTTTGCGCAAGGTCGCCAAGAGCCAGCGGCTGAAAACGCGCGACGACGACTGAGATGAGCCAAGCCGACATCCACCAGCCAGCCGATGTGTCTGTGGTTTTCATGGGCACGGCGGAGTTCGCCGTGCCGAGCCTGCGTGCTCTGGCGGATGCCGGTTTCAGCATACGTGCCGTGTACACCCAGCCGCCGCGGCCGGCCGGTCGCGGCCAGAAAGAGCGGCGCACGCCAGTGCACGACGCTGCTTTGGCCCTGGGCCTCGAGGTCGTCCATCCGGCAACCCTGAAGACCACCGAGGTGCAGGAAGCCCTTGTGGCGCTGCACCCGATGATCGGCGTCGTGGCGGCCTACGGCCTGATCCTGCCGCCGGCCGTCCTGGCCATACCAAGGCATGGCTTCATCAATGTGCACGGCTCAGCCCTGCCGCGCTGGCGGGGTGCCGCACCGATCCAGCGAGCCATCCTCGCCGGCGACACGGCAACCGGCGTCGATCTGTTCCAGATGGAGGCCGGGCTCGACACCGGCCCCGTGTTCACCGGAGTGCGCGTACCGATCACGCCGACCACGACGGCACAGACCTTGCAGGATCGTCTGGCCGAGGCCGGTGCGGCCCTGCTGCCGGACCTGCTCATGGCGATCGCTCGCGGCGAAGCGGTGGCGACAGCGCAACCGGAAGCGGGCGTCACCTATGCTCACAAGATCACCAAGGACGAGGGCCACATCGACTGGAGCGAGCCGGCCGATGCCATCGAGCGTCGCCTGCGCGCGCTGGGTCCCTGGCCCGGCTGCTACACGGACACGCCCATCGGCCGGCTGAACCTGATCGCCGGCGACGTGGTCGACGGCGATGGCCCGCCCGGCAGCGTGCTGGACGATCAGTTGACCGTCGCTTGCGGCACGGGTGCGTTGCGGCTCAAGATCGTGCAGCGCGCCGGGCGCAAACCGATGACGGCAGACGCCTTGCTGCGCGGCACGGCGATCCCGCTCGGCACGCGGTTCGAATGATCGCCGCGATCGATGCCCCGATACGCGCTCGGCATCGAATATGACGGCACGCCCTATCAGGGCTGGCAGCGGCAGACCAATGGACCGTCGGTACAAGCAGCGCTCGAGCTGGCGATCGCTGATCTGGCCGGTGGCGAAACGCGCCTGACCGCCGCCGGGCGCACGGACTCCGGCGTGCACGCGCTTGGCCAGGTGGCCCATGTCGATCTGCCGAAAGCGTATGCCGATCACGCCGTGCGCAACGCCATCAACGCACGGTTGCGCCAGGAAGCCATTGCCATCCTGTGGGCCAAACGGGTCGATGACTGGTTCAACGCCCGCTTCGATGCACGCTGGCGCCGGTATCGCTATCGCATGCTGACGCGCGCCGCGCCGCCCGCAATCGAGCGTGACCGCGTCTGGCATGTGCCGCGGGCGCTCGATGTCGCCGCCATGACAGCCGCGGCGCAGCCCTTGCACGGGCACCACGATTTCTCAAGCTTTCGCGCGGCCGAATGCCAGGCCGTGACGCCGATGAAGACACTGGATGTCTTGCGCGTGCAGCGTGTTGGCGACGAGGTGCATATCGAGGCCAAGGCGCGCTCGTTTTTGCACCACCAGGTGCGCAACATGGTCGGCACGCTCAAGCTGGTTGGCGAAGGCCGCTGGCAGGCGGATGACGTCGCGGCGGCGTTGCAGGCCAAAGACCGCGCCGCTGCCGGGCCGACGGCACCAGCCTGTGGCCTGTATTTCGTCGAGGTCGGCTACGACGCACCGCTTGCACCCGGCTAGCCGATCGCGGATATGCGCGAGCGGCGCGCGCGCTCCTCTTTTTCCACGGCATCTATGAGCTTCTTGCAGGACTCGCTGTGCACGGCATGCGCCTGAGCCATCTGGCTCGGCCCGTCGCTGCTCAAAAACGCATGGGTGACGCCGCGCCAGGATGAACAGAGCTCGAACAGACCCGTGACGCCGAGATGGGCGGCACTGCTACGCAAGGCGTGGGCGGCATCGCGGAACGCAGCGACATCGCCGGCACGCACGGCATCATCGAGCTGGCGCAACAAGACAGTGCTGTCTTCGATGAATGCCTCGCTCAGATCACGCAGGAATCCGGCATCGTCATCGAGATCGGCCAGCATCTGCAAGCGCTCGACATCGATGCGCGCCACCGGCCGGCCGCCGATCGGCGTGACCTGTGCCGGCGCGCGCGCGGGTGTCGCCTGCGCCGTCCGCCAGGTCTCATGAACCTGCTGAATGCTCTCCAAGAGCATGTCCGTCGTGATCGGCTTGACCAGGACGTCCGAGAAGCCGGTCTCCAGGCAGAGCGCCCGGGTTTCCTGGGTTGCATCGGCCGTCAGCGCAATCCAGGGCACCTGCAGGTCCGGCTGGGTCGCGAACGCATACAGGCGCAGGGCCTCGATGCCATCCAGTTCGGGCATGTTGATATCAACCAGCGCGATGTCAAAACCGCCCGCGCTCAGCTGATCCAGAGCATCGTCCCCATTGGCAACGATGGTCACCTCGTGTTGAGCCTTGCGCAACTGCCGCGAGATGACCCGCTGATTGATCGTGTTATCTTCGGCCAGCAGGATGCGCAGCGGCTTGACCTTGGCCGCCGGGCTCGAAGTGGCGCCGGGCGCTTCGGCAAACAGGGCATGTACCGCCATGGCCAACACCTCCTTGTCGAGACGAGCGGGCACTGTGACGATGCGACACGCCATCGGCAAGTCTGCACTTAAGAAATTGTCGCGCGTGGCGATGCGCAGCAACGCCGTGCCCGGCTGACTGGCTGGCAGGCGCGCGCCCTCCGGCATCGGCGCGGCGAGCCAGAGGGCCTGTGGCTGCTGATCGCGCAAGGCTGCCAGCACGTCGTCCCAACGCCTGCAGACAACCACCGCGACGTCGGCGCGTTCGACCTGGCGCGCCGTAGTGGCATCGTCCGGGCGGGCATAGACGACCAGGCGACCGGCGCGATCCGCGTGCGGGCCGGCTTCCTCGGCCGCCTTGACGGCCGGCTCGAGCACGCGGAACGGCCAGTTGACAATGAATGTGGCGCCTTCGCCCGGCTGGCTTTGCAGCTCCAGGCTGCCGCCGCCCAGCGTGCACAGCTCGCGCGAGATCGCTAATCCGAGGCCGGTGCCGCCATAGCGCCGTCCGGTGGTCTCGTCCGCCTGGGCGAAGCTGTCGAAAATGCGCTGCTGGGCGTCGAGCGGCACGCCGATGCCGGTATCGCACACCTCGATGCGCAGGCCGACGCGTCCGGGCTCGATCATCTGGCCGGAAAGCCTGATCGTGACACCGCCGGTTTCAGTGAATTTCATGGCATTCGCGGCCAGATTAATCAGACACTGGCGGAACGCCTGCTCGGGGCCGACCAGCTGCCAGGGGATGCGCGCATCGATGAGCAGACGGCACCACAGGCCGCGGCTGAGCGCTTCATGCTGGATCAGCGCCTTGGTCGCCGCCACGCTGGCATGCAGGTCGAACGTCACCTTGTCGAGCGCGACCGTGCCGGCCTCGATCTTGGAGAAATCGAGCACGTCCTCGATGAGCTTGAGCAGGTTCTGGCCGGCACCGGAAATGGTGTGCAGCATCTCGCGCTGTTCGCTCGTCAGCTGGCTGCTGCGCATCAGATCGGCCATGCCCAAAATGGCATTGAGCGGCGTACGCAACTCGTGGCTCATGGTCGCCAGGAAGCGCCCCTTGGCGCGGCTGCCGGCCTCCGCCCGGGCGCGGGCGTCATTCAGCTTGCGCAGCAGCGAGACGCTGTAGAGCGGGATCATCAGCATCAAGAGCAGGAAGCCGATAACGGCCATGAACTCTTCATGCAGGACCGGGTTGAGCACGAAGGCGACGTAGAGGCCGGCGACCGAGGCCAGCATCGACACCATCATGTAGCGTTCGCCGTAGCGAAAGCCCATGCCGAGCGTGACCCACAGATACAGACCGATATAGGGGATGAAGGCGCGCGTCGGCAGCAGCAGCACGGCCGTCAGGCAGCCGAGATCGAGCGCCATGCCGCAATAGCGCCGCCATGGGTGAATGCCGCGATCGACGAGAATGTGGCCGAGCAGGAGAAGCGCGCCGGCGCCGTGAAGGCCGGTGATCAGATAGGCGAGACGGGCCTGATCCGGCGTCAGGATCGCACGCCAGTCCAGCCAGACGGCATAGGCAGCGAACGCCGTGACGAAGACCAGTCGAATGACGATCTGCTCGTGCTCGCTGTCTTTGCGGTCAAGCAGCGCCCGCACGCTGGTGAGCGCGCGCGACAGACCTGAGCGCGCTGGTGATCCGCCGGTCATGCGACGCCTAGGCCGAGGCTGACATCCGCGCGGACCGCGCCTGCAGGAACGCGATCAGTGCGGGCAGCGGCATCGGTTTGGCGAACAAGAACCCTTGCACCGTCCGGCAGTGCATCTGGCGCAGCTCCTGGGCCTGGGTTTCGCGCTCGACGCCTTCGGCAATGACGTCCAGCTCGAGGGCGCGCGCCATGCCGAGTATCGCCGAAACGATCGCGCGCGAGCGGGAATCGCGCCCCAGATCGGCAATGAAGCGGCGATCGATCTTCAAGCGGTGCACCGGTAGCTGGCTCAGATAGGCAAGCGCGGAATAGCCTGTGCCGAAATCGTCGATCGAGAATAGCACGCCGGCCTCGGTCAGCTCGCGCATGAGCCCGATCAGGCCGTCGTCCGGATGAAGCAGCGAGGATTCGGTGATTTCCAGCTCAAGGCGATCGGCACCGACTCCGTGGCCGGCCAGCGTATCGAACAGACACGCCGTAAAGCCATCCTGGCCGAGCACGATTGCCGAGGTGTTCAGGGCGACGCGGATAGCGCCGAAACCGTCAGCCTGCAAAGCGCACAGATCGCGGCACGCCCGGCGCAACAGGCTTTGCGACAAAGCGCAGATCAGCCCGGCCTCTTCTGCAAGCGGAATGAAGGTGCCTGGCCCGAGCAGGCCGCGTGCCGGATGGTTCCAGCGCGCCAGCGCTTCGACGCCGACGACATCGCCGGTGAACAGATCGATTTGCGGTTGATAGTGCAGCACGACCTCGTCGCGTTCGATGGCGCTGTTGAGCTGCCCTTCCAGGAGCACGCGTTCGCGCCGGCGGGCATCGACGCTGACATCGTAAAAGCACACGCGCTGGCCGCCGTCCTGTTTGGCGCGGGACATCGCCAGGCTGGCATTGGCGAGCAGCTCGCTGGCGTCCTTGCCGTCGCTGGGCGCAACCGCGACGCCGATGCTGGCGGAAAGATGGAAGCGCTGATCGTGCAGGCTGTAGGGCTGCTCGAACGCCGTCAGCAGATCGCCAGCCAGCGCGCCGATATCCTTGGCGCCGAGGGCATCCAACTGCAGCGCGACAAAGCTGTCGGTCGTGTAGCGGAACAGCACCGCGCGTCGGCCGATGATGCGCTTGAGCCGCTCGGCGACGATGGCGATGACCTGGTCGCTGACGTGCTGACCATGGGCATCGTTGAACACCTTGAAACGATCGAGATCGATGTCGTGCACGGCCACGGTGGCATCGCCGATGTCCGCCTTCAGTGCCTCGACCAGGCGAAAGCGGCACAGCGCGCAATTGGGCAGTCCGGTCATCAGATCGTGCGTCGCGGCATGCTCGGCACGCGCTTCGGCGGCACGCAGATCGGTGATGTCCAGGGCTGCGGTGACCACGTGCGAGACGATACCACTCTTGTCGAACGCCGGGCTTTTCGAGACGAGCAGGGTGCGCTTGAAACCATCAACCTCGAGTTGCGTCTCAAAAGGCGTGGCCGCGCGACCGGTGCGCATGACCTCTTCATTGATGCGCAGCCGCCGGTCCTGTACCGCCGCCGGGAACAGGTCGGCATCGTTGAAGCGTGTGGCGTCCTCATCGTGCGCCTGCAGAAGCTGACGCGCCGCGGTGTTGATCAGGGAGAAGCGGCCGGAGCGATCGGCGACCGTCATGGCGGCCGGAACGTGATCGAACAGCTCCTGGATCTGCTGCTTTACTGCTGCGCGCGTATCACTCAACTCTTGCGACAGCGCATGCGCACGCTTGGCCAGCTCGAGTTGCTGGGCGCGCAAGGTGAGCAGGTTGCGCGCCCGGGCGCGGAACTCTTCATGATCGACGGGACTCAAGAGAAAATCGGTTGCCCCGGCCTCGAGCGCGAGATAGCGCAGCTTGCGGTCTTCGAACACGGTGACGACGACGACCGGAACCTCTTCGGCATGAGGCAGCGCGCGAAAGGCCCGTATGAACTCGGCACCGTTCATCTCGGGCATGGTGAAATCGGTGATCACCAGATCCGGCGTCGTCTTCGACGCCCAGGCCAGCGCCTTGCGCGGGTGCTCGAACGCCTCGACCTCGATCTGGCCGTCGATCGACCGTGCCAGCCGCGTCAAAATGTTGCGATTGGTAACCCGATCATCGAGGACGAGCAGGCGCGCCATCAGCCTAGGTCCCTGGCCGATCGAACATGGCTGCTCTTCCGCGCTACCGGGTTGGCGGTCGGCTTTTCCTGGTGTCGGCATTCGGACATGACCGAAATCACAGGCTCAGCTCGTTTGATCCCTAATAAACCTTGGGTAGCTACTCCGTGCGCAACCATCAAGCGTAAACGTCGTCGCTTGATGCCTAGTTGAGTGGATAAATTCGCACGTCGTGCCGTTTGCAACAGTGACCGCCGGCGCGAATTCTTTACCGTGCACGGCGTTGCGCGCTTGCCTTGTGCCCGGCTTCGGGCAAGGCCTCAGTATCGCTACGTCGCGCGGGACACTGGCATGCGCTTTTATGTGATTTTCGCCTTGGTTTTGCTGGTCGCCGGTGCGGCCATCACCTGGCTGTTGCTGCCGGACCATGGCGCGATCACCGGCCACATGATGATCGCCACCGGCCTGGGCTTCGTCGGCACGTTTGCGCTGTCGGCCGGCCTGTTCGCCTTGATGCGCTACTCGCATCGCATGGGCCATGACGAAGCCAGCGACGAAGCCGCACGCCACGTGCGTGCCCGCCGTCAGCGTCACGATGAGGACGAGTCCTCGAAGCGCGATCCGTGATAGGCTCGCCGCTGGCTGACGCAGGGTCTCCTGTCGGCGCGTGATATGAAGGGAGAGGAATGGTGAGCGACGGCGTCAGAGTTGAGCGCGAGGGCGCGAGCGCGCGCGTGCTGTTGGATCGTCCGGAACGGCGCAACGCGCTGGCGTTGGCCGGATTTGCCGCGTTGGCCGAGGCCTTTCAGCAACTGGGCGACGATCCGGCCTTGCGCTGTATCGTCCTGACCGGCGCCGGCGACGCGGCCTTCAGTGCCGGCTACGACATCGCCGCCTTTCCCAAGGAACGCTCGACCACGGCGCTGGCCCGGGCGAACAATCCGACCATCCACGCCGCCTTTCGCGCCATCGAAGAGTGCCCGGTACCGACCCTGGCACGCATCGATGGTGTCTGCACCGGTGCCGGCGTGGTCTTTGCCGCCGCCTGCGATCTGCGCATCTGCAGCGAGACCAGCCGGTTCGGATTTCCGATCAAGCGGCTCGGCCTGACCCTCGGTCTCAACGAAATGCGCCTGGTGCAAAGCCTGGTTGGCAAGGCAACCATGCTGGAAATGCTGCTTGAAGGCCGCTTGCATGACAGCGCCTGGGCCGTCCAGCGCGGGCTGGTGCATCGCGCGGTCGCCAGCCAGGCGCTCGATGAAGCGGTTGCCACCAGCGTGCAGGCGATTTCCGAAGGGGCACCGCTCGCGGCGCGTTGGCACAAGGGCTTCATCGCGCGCCTGGAAAGTACCGAGCCGATCAGCCAGGCCGAGGAAGAGGAATCCCTGGCCTGTTATGACACCGACGATTTTGCCGAGGGCTACCAGGCCTTTCTCGACAAGCGCGCGCCCCAGTTCCGCGGCCGCTAGTGGATTGAGTCCGCCAACGTGCGGAAAACCACGGCGCGATGGGCGCAAAACGAGCTAGGCTGCGCATGGGGGTCGATGCCGTGCTGCAACGGCCCGGCCGCAAGCGGAGGATTGGCGTGGGCAAGGACGAGCACAAGCCCCTGCGCATCGAGCGCTTCGACAGCAAGGATCTGGTCGGACCCGAGCGCACGGCCGACCTGGATGCGATGTTCGATGCCGAGCGCGCCTATATCGCGCATCGGCGGCGCAATCAGGGCCTGACGGTCTACGATCCCGAGACCAAGCCCAGCGATGACATGGCGCTCGAGCGCGAAATCGACATGGTCCGCAGCTCGGCCACAGCCTTGTGCCTGTCCGGCGGCGGCATTCGCTCGGCGACCATTGGCCTGGGCGTGCTCCAGGCCATGGCCAAGCACAACCTGTTACGTCACGTCGACTATCTGTCGACGGTCTCGGGCGGCGGCTATATCGGCACGGCGCTGACCTGGTGGTTGAGCAAGGGGCCGTATGAAGAGGTCGGCGAGACCCGACGCGAGCACGAAGAGGCGCGTCAGGCGATCGAAGCGATCGGCAAGAACGGCGATGTCGGCATCGGCGAGAAGAACTTTCCGTTCGGCACATCAGGACCGCGCAGCGAAGGCCCGCGCGATCCGGAAAGCCGCAAACAGGCCAGGCGCCTCGACTATCTGCGTGCGCACGGCAATTACATGATCCCAGGCGGTGGCATTGGCGGTGTCGCCCTGCTTGCTGTCGTGCTGCGTGGCTGGATTATCAGCGCAGCCCTATGGTTCACGCCGATGTTCTTGCTGATGTACGCGCTGGCGTATTTCGACATGAGCTACGTGGTCAGGTTCAAAGCGCAGGAAGACTTCATCGACATCCTGCAACCTTTGCTGGCCGGTGGCGGCATCTTTGGTTTCCTGATTATGGCGATCACGGGAGCCGTCATGTACTTGCGGCGCGTAACCAATATTGACCCGACACGCGTCGACATTTGGCCGGAGGCCGTGTTCGGCAGTGCCTTCGCCATCGGCGTGGCCTTCATCTGGTGGTGGTACGGCGCCGAGCCGGTCAAAGCCGAGGAGGCGCCCGATGCCGCGATCAACGGTATCGAGATCCTGCTGTTTGCCGGCGGCATGTGCGCCGTGGCATTCGCGACCGTCTCGCTGCTCTATGCCCTGCTGACACCGAATGGCGACCCGCCGCGCTTGCGTGTTTTCCGTCCCTACCAAAGCCGGCGTTTGTTCGAGGAATGGAGCAATCCCTTCTTGACGGTGACCGCCTTTCTGGTCGCCCTCGGCTCGATCGAATACGTCATCGAAGGGCTTGTGCCGAGCAACGCACCCAAGGCCGGCGGCGGTGCGGGCATCGGTACCTTTAGCATTCTCGGCGGCTTGTTCGCCGCGGCCGGCAGCCAATGGGACGGGCTGAAGTCGAAGCTCGAGGGCCTGGGCGTGAAAATGGCCGAGTTGCCGTTCACGATCATGGCCATCATCGCCTCGATGCTGCTGCTCTATGGCATGACACTCATCAGCTATGACGTCGCGACCCGTCTCGCCGTTTTCATGGCCCAGCCCGAACACAAGATGGCCTGGCTGCCCTTTGCGGTCGCGTTCGTCGTCTTCTTCATCAGCTGGTCGATGTTCGACCTCAACCTGATCTCGATCCATCGTGTCTATCGCGACCGCTTGATGGAAGCGTTCATGCCCTCGGACGCGAAGGCCGCCGCCGGCAAGCCGGGCCGTGCCAACGGGGATGGCGATCGCTTCCTGCTGCAAGACGCCCTGGCGCTGGCACCGCTCGAGGTGGTCGATGACGCCGAATTGATCTGGCGGCGCAAGGACGATCAGCCGATGCCACGTGCCGGAAGGCTCGGGCCCTACCCGCTGATCAACGCCAATGTCGTCATGATCAACGCGGAGGAGCCCCGCCGACGCTTTCGCGGCGGCGACAGCTTCGTGCTCAGCCCGTATTTCTGCGGCTCGAATGCGACCGGCTACACGCTGACGAGCGGGTTCGACGATCGTCATCTGACGATGGCGACCGCCATGGCCATCTCCGGCGCCGCCGCCAATCCGAATACCGGCGCGTCCGGCTTCGGCCCAACACGACAGCGCGCCGTATCGGCCGTGATGACCTTGCTCAATTTGCGCCTTGGCCTCTGGGTCAAGCATCCGGTCAAGGAGGGCGGCAAACGCCGCACCTGGCCGAAGGTCTTCGATCCTGGCTTGCGCACGCTGATACCCGGCATCGGCGTCTATCACGAAGACAGCAAGTGGCAGGAGATCACCGATGGCGGCCACTTCGCGCAACTCGGCCTGTATGAACTTGTGCGCCGCCGCTGCCGGTTGATTGTCTGTGTCGATGCCGGCCAAGACCCCGACTACACGTTCAACGATCTGATCATCGAGTTGCGCCGCATCGAGCAGGATTTCGGCGTGTCGTGCCAGTTCGCCAACGAACACGGCGGCTCAATGCGGCCATGCAATCCCGGCGGCGGCTTCCGCGCGGGGCTGACCTTGTGTGCCGCCCCTTATGCCGTGGGCACGCTCAGCTATCCGGACGCCACCAAGGGCGGCCACGGCCGCAAACACCACAAGGCCATGTCCGGTACGCTGATCTACCTGAAGAGCAGCCTGTTCGAGGAACTGCCGCTCGAAGTGCTCGGCTATGCCCGCAGCAATCCGGGCTTCCCGCATCAGAGCACGGCGGATCAGTTCTTCGATGAGGTTCAGTTCGAGGCCTATCGGCAGATGGGCTGGGCCATGGCGACGCGCATGATCGACGATGGCGTGTTCACCTCAGCCTGGGGCGAGATCAATCTCAACCACAATGATTGAGCCGCGCATTCAAATCGCCGCGCCGGTCCAGTCCTCGGCGAGATCGTGGGGCGCCGGCCGCGGGCCGGGTTCGGGCACCGGGCCGGCATGGCTGCCGAGATAGAGAAAGCCGACCAGCGCATCGCCTTGCGCCAGGCCGAGTGCCTCACGCACCCGCGGATCATAGGCGCGCGGCCCGGTCGACCATTTGCCGGCGAAGCCCATGGCATGCGCCGCGATCAGCACATTTTGTGCTAGGGCTGCGGCCGACGCGATCTGTTCGACGCCCGGGATTTTGCCCTGATCGGATCGGATCTGCGCAATCACCACGATGATCAGCGGCGCGCGCAAGGGCGCCTCGCGCGCCTTGCGTCGGTCGGCCTCGGCGGCTGCGGGCAGATCGGCGAGCAGGCAGCGTTCGAACAGTGCGCCGAGGCGCTCGCGCGCGGCGCCGCGAATGAGCAACAGGCGCCAGGGCCGCAGCCGGCCGTGATCGGGCGCCGCCATGGCACATGCCAGCAGACGCGTCAGAGCGGCATCATCCGGCCCGGGGTCGGTCATCCGCGCCTGAGGCACGGTCGTGCGCGACAAGATGGCCTCGAGCGCATCCATGCTGTTCTCCAAGATTGCGCAAAACGAACGGCTGAATCGCGCGCCGGTCGTCAAAAGGCAAAAGCGATAGCAATCAGCATAGTGCAGAACACCACCTTGCCAATGTCGCGCGCCAGATAGGACAGGGCACCATCGAGCGTGGCCTTGTGCGGATCGTGCGGATCGTAGAGCACGGCGGCGCGTGCGCCGATGCGCGGCGCCACCATGCCGCCGAAATGATCGGCGGTGAAGACGATGACCTCGCCGGTGTCCGGGGCAACGAAGCGCACACGCGGGGCGATCGGCTCGCCGGCATCGTCTCGGATCATGTCGACGATCTGGCCATCGATCCGCCCGCATCGGCGCATGAAGCGGACCCGCGCCATCAACTCGCTCAAGGACAGGACGAGCATGAAGCCGCCGACGGCGGCGAACAGGACGGCGAAGGCCAAAGGCAAGGTCATACGAGCCGACACGCAAGCGGCGAGGTGCGAAGCGCGGGCAGAATACTACCATTGCGCACTAATCGAAGTGAATTTTTCTCGCCTGGCGCGGGTATTTTGCCGAGTGGCGTGACGCCGGGTCGGCTCGCAAACCGGCTTCGTGCGTTGCGCTTGCGTTCCTCAAGAGAGCCTTGTGGATTCCCCTCACTTTCCCTTGCGGCAAAAATGGTGCAATGCACAAGAAAGTCGCGGACGTTTCAGCCAATATGTGTTGAGTGTTGATTGCCGGTGTGTTAGCCCAGCCAACATCTTTTGTGACGCGACGCGGGGAACACTTTTTATGGTAGACCTCTACGGTTACGACATTGCGGAACTCGAAGTGGGCATGCGCGCCGCGTTCTCACGCACGGTGAACGAGGCGGATATCGCCATGTTCGCCGGTGTCTCCGGCGACACCAATCCGGTGCACCTCGACGAAGACTTCGCCAAGGGCACCATGTTCAAGGGCAGGATCGCCCACGGCATGCTCGGCGCGGCGATGATCTCAACCGTGCTCGGCACCAAGCTGCCCGGCCCGGGCTGCGTCTATCTCAGCCAGACCCTGAAATTCCTGGCACCGGTGCGCATCGGCGACACCCTGGTGGCCGAAGTGAATGTCTCGGATATCAATCGCGAGAAGCGCCGCGTGACGATGAGCTGCGTCTGCCGCGTCGGCAAGCAGAAGGTCATCGAGGGCGACGCCATGGTCATGATCCCCAAGCGGGTCGTGGCCGAAACCGGCGAAGGGGCGGCCAATGCCAGCCTCAATGGCAAGCCGAACCACAACCCGGCCGCCGGTGGCGTCGACGCGCCGCCGCCGAGCCATTGACCCCGGCCTCCGAGCCCGGCCATCGGGGCGGCCAGCAGCGCCTTTTCGCCGCCAGCTAAGGCCTTTACAGCCTTCCGGGCGCGTGGGAGATAACGCCCATGCGTGTCCACCGAGGCTTTCATAACGTCGCCGACAGTGCCCGCGGCGGCGTTGTGGCGATCGGCAATTTTGATGGCGTCCATCGCGGTCACCAGGCGGTCATGGCGCACGCCCAGGCCGCTGCCGCTGACCTCAGCACCTTTGCTGGCGCGCTCACCTTCGAGCCCCACCCGCGCGAGGTGCTTACGCCCGATCGCGCGCCGGCAAGGCTAACACCTCTGCCGCGCAAGCTCGCCAAACTGCGCGCAACCGGCCTCGACTGGTGCTACATCCTGCGCTTCAGCACCGCGCTCATGCAGATGCGTGCCGATACCTTCATCGATGAGGTGTTGATCGCAGGCCTGGGTGTTCGCCACGTCGTCGTCGGCGACAATTTCGCCTTCGGGCACAAGCGCCAGGGCACCGTCGCTTTCCTCAAAGAAGCCGGCCGCGCGCGCGGCTTCGCTGTCAGCGCGCTCGCACCGATCGCGGTCGACGGCGCGGCCTGCTCGTCGACCCTGATCCGCACCGCCCTGCTTGATGGCCATGTCGAAGACGCCGCCTCGCTGCTCGGCGCCGCCTACAGCCTCACGGGCCGGGTGGTGCACGGCGACGGCCGCGGCCGGCAGCTCGGTTTCGCCACCGCCAATCTCGGCCATGTGCACAAGCGCGCGCTGATCCCGGCACCCGGCGTTTATGCCGTGCGCGCCGCCATCAAAGGCGTCGGCCAGCGTGACGGCGTCGCGAATGTCGGCTGGCGCCCAACCTTCGACGGCCAGGATCAACGCATCGAGGTGCATCTGTTCGATCTCGACATCGACCTTTACGGCAAGCGCATGGTGGTGCATTTCCACGCCCGTTTACGCGGTGAACAGCGCTTTGACGGTGTCGACGCGCTCCAGCGCCAGATCGCGCGCGATTGCCAGCACGCTCGCGAACGCCTAAGCGGTCTCGAGCCGGCCGTCTGACGTTCCTTTTGCCATCGAGGGCACCATGACCACGGACTACCGCACCACGGTGTTCCTGCCGAAGACCGACTTTCCCATGAAGGCCAACCTGCCCCAGCGCGAGCCGGCCATTCTGGACCGTTGGGCCGAGCTGGATCTGTATGCGCGCCTGCGTGAGGCCGCGGCCGGTCGGGCGAAGTTCATCCTGCACGACGGTCCGCCCTACGCGAATGGCCACCTGCACATGGGCCATGCGCTCAACAAGGTGTTGAAGGACGTCATCAACCGCAACCAGCAGATGCTCGGCAAGGACGCGGCCTATGTGCCGGGCTGGGATTGTCATGGCCTGCCCATCGAATGGCAGATCGAGCAGCAGTACCGCAAGAAGGGCAAGAACAAGGACGACGTACCGATCGTTGCCCTTCGCAAGGAATGCCGCGCCTTTGCCGACAAGTGGATTGATGTCCAGACCAAAGAATTCAAGCGGCTTGGCGTCGAAGGCGACTTCAAGAACCCGTATACTACCATGGCCTATCAGGCCGAGGCCGGCATTTTTCGTGAACTGGCCAAGTTTCTGCTGAACGGCAGCCTTTATCGCGGCAAAAAATCGGTCATGTGGTCGGTGGTCGAGAAAACCGCGCTGGCCGAGGCCGAGGTCGAATATTACGATCACACATCGACGACGATTTACGTGCGTTTCCCGATCCATACGCCCAGCCAGCCGGTGCTCGCGGGCGTCAGCGCGGTGATCTGGACGACCACGCCCTGGACCATGCCCGCCAACCGCGCCATGGCATTCGGTGGCGCGCTGAACTACCAGGTGATCGAGGTCGGCGGAACGGCTGAGGGCGCGTTTGCACGCCCCGGCGAAAAGCTGTTGCTGGCCACCGAGCTGGTCGAGACCGTCTGCCAGGATGCCGGCATCACATCACATAATGTGTTAGCCTCGCTCAAGGGCGGCGATATCGCCGGCAGCGTTGCCGCCCATCCCTGGCGCGGTGACGGCTATGACTTCGATGTGCCGCTGCTCGCCGGCGACTTCGTCACCACCGAACAGGGCACCGGCATCGTCCATATCGCGCCGTCCCATGGTGCCGATGACTTCGAGCTCGGCGCACGCCATGGCCTGGATGTGCCGGACACGGTCAACGAAGACGGCACCTATGCCGACTGGCTGCCGAAATTCGCCGGCATTCACGTGTTCAAAGCCGCCGAGCCGGTGGTTGAGGCGTTGCAGGCCGCGGGCGCCCTGCTCGCTTCCGGCAAGCTCGTGCACAGCTATCCGCACTCGTGGCGCTCCAAGGCACCGCTGATCTTCCGTGCCACGCCGCAATGGTTCATCCCCATGGATGGCGATGACGATCTGCGCGGCAAGGCGCTGCGCGCGATCGATGACACGCGTTTCGTGCCGACCGCCGGCCAGCGCCGCCTGCGCTCGATGATCGAGGCGCGGCCGGACTGGTGTGTCTCGCGTCAGCGTGCCTGGGGCGTGCCGATCGCGATTTTCGTCAACAAGCAGACCGGTGAACCTCTGCGCGATCCGGCCGTGTGCGAGCGCGTCGCCCAGGCCTTCGAGGCCGAGGGCGCCGATGCCTGGTTCGACAGCCCGAAACAGCGTTTTTTGGGCAATGACTACGATCCGGACGCTTACGAGCAGGTCACCGACATTCTCGATGTCTGGTTTGACAGTGGCTCGACCCATGCCACCGTGCTTGAGCAGCGCCCGGAGCTGCAATGGCCGGCCTCGCTCTACCTCGAGGGCTCGGACCAGCATCGCGGTTGGTTCCACAGCTCCTTGCTGGAAAGCTGCGGCACGCGCGGTCGCGCGCCCTACGAGGCCGTGCTGACCCATGGCTTCGTCGTCGACGGTTCCGGGCGGAAAATGTCGAAGTCGCTCGGCAATGTCATCGCACCGGAAGACATCATGAAGACCAAGGGCGCCGACATCCTGCGCCTTTGGGTGGTCAGCGCCGACTACGCCGAAGATCTGCGCATCAGCGAGGAGATCCTGTCCGGCCAGGCCGAT
This sequence comes from Geminicoccaceae bacterium, assembly GCA_050331015.1. Lineage (GTDB taxonomy): Bacteria > Pseudomonadota > Alphaproteobacteria > Geminicoccales > Geminicoccaceae > JBHJHH01. Next base: position 40,542 of record JBHJHH010000007.1, on the reverse strand, counting down.
GCCTATCGCCGGGTGCGCAACACCTTCCGCTTCCTGCTCGGCAATCTGGCCGGGTTCAGCGAAAGCGAGCGGCTCGCTTACGAGGATATGCCGGAACTCGAGCAGACCGTGCTGGCGCGCCTGGCCGAACTCGACGGGGTCGTGCGTGCCGGCAATGACAGTTTCAACTTCCCGCAGCTCTACGGCCAGCTGATCACGTTCTGCAATGTCGGCCTGTCGGCGCACTATTTCGACATCCGCAAAGACTGTCTGTATTGCGATCGCATCGACAGCGTGCGCCGACGGGCGTGCCGCACCGTGCTGGATGAGGTGTTCCGCTGCTTGAGCGCCTGGTTCGCGCCGGTCTTGGTGTTCACCATGGAAGAAGTCTGGCAAAGTCGCTTCCCGAACGCGCATGACAGTGTGCACCTGCGCCTGTTCCCGGATCTGCCGGCGCAATGGCAGCGGCGCGATCTGATCGACAAATGGATCAAGCTCCTGCAGATCCGCTCGGTCGTGACCACGGCCCTGGAAGAAGAGCGCCGTGCCAAGCGCATTGGCGCCAGCCTGCAGGCGGCACCGGTGCTCTATGTCGATGACAGCTACCGCAGCACGGTCGAGGGCAGCGACATGGCGGAGCTGACCATCACGTCGGCCTGCGAGGTCCGCTTCGAGCCGCCACCGCCGGACGCCTTCAAGCTGGAAGGTGTCGCCGGCGTCGCGGTCGTCCCGAAACTGGCCGAGGGCAAGAAATGCGCGCGCTGCTGGCAGATCTTGACAGAGGTCGGCAGCGGCTCTGCACCCGATCTGTGCCTGCGCTGCGATGACGCCGTGCAGGCCGCCGAGGCGGCATGAGCCGACGGCGGATCCTCTGGACCGGTCTGGCGGTGGCGCTGGTCGTCATTGCGCTCGATCAGCTCAGCAAGCAGCTCATCTTGAGCGGGCTCGAGCACACCATCGCGGTCACCGGCTTTTTCAACCTCGTACTCGTGTTCAATCCGGGCGCGAGCTTCGGGCTGTTCGCCGGTCATCCGGACTATGCCCGCATCGGCTTCACCGCTATCGCGCTGCTGGCCGCCATCGCTCTGGTGATCTGGCTGGCGCGGGCGCGCGAGCGCTGGCTGGCCTGGCCGCTGGGCGCCATTCTCGGCGGCGCGTTGGGCAACACCATCGATCGTGTGCGCTTCGGTGCGGTCGTCGACTTCCTCGATTTCCACGTCGCCGGCTATCACTGGCCCGCCTTCAATGTGGCCGATTCGGCCATCTGCGTCGGGGCCTTTGCCTTGATCGTGGAAAGCCTGATAAGAAGCCGGGCGGAAACACCGTCCCACGACCGGACCTGATCGCCCATGTCTGTCCCCTTCGGCCCCAGATTAGCCTGCGGCCTGATCATCGCGTCGATGCTGGCCGCCTGTTCCGGCCAGCGCACGGTTGCCGAGCGCATCGGCATCGGCAATCGGCCGCCCGACGAGTTCCAGGTGCGCCGGACCCAGCCGCTGATCGTACCACCGGAGCTGGCCCTGCCGGCACCGGGCGAACCGACAGCGGCCTCGGCGGCCGGCTCGTCCAGTGACCAGGCGCGGCGAACGCTGATCGCCGGCTCACCCGATGCCAGCGGTGCCGAAGGCGCTCTTCCCGAGGGCGCCGCGGCCGGCACCCAGGTGGCGGCGCTCAGCCAGGGTGAGCAGGCGCTGGTCTCGCAAGCCCGGGTGACCGGACCGGTCGATGCGGATATCCGCGCCCAGCTCGTGCAAGAGGATGTCGACATCCAGCGCTTCGAGCCGTGGATCCTCGGCGACGTCTTCGGCGTTTACCAAGAGCAGCCCTTGGAAGCGCGCCCGCGCACCGCTTTGCGCACAGGCGATGCGCCCAATGCGCAGCAGCGCACGCAGGTGGCGCAAAGCGACGCGGACAGCCAGGTGCTCGACGCCGCAAGCGAGGCGGAACGGCTCGAGCGGGCCGCCCGGACGGGCGAGTCCGCCGCCGAAGGCCTGCCGGTGCCGACCCTGGACCGACGGGGTCAGGTGCCGCTCGGCGGCGGCTGAACCGGCGGCGATCGGCAAGATGAGAAACGTATCGGGCAATTGAGGTTGGCATCGGTCAACCTACATGCCCTGAGCAGTTGATCTGAAGGAGTGACCGGGTTTGCGTATCGCAACGCTATCACTGGCCGCAGCCATCGCCCTGAACGCGCATGGCGGTCCCGCCAAAGCCTCGGTGTTCGACCCCGAGACGTTCACCCTCGACAATGGCATGCAGGTCGTCGTGGTCACCAACCGGCGTGCGCCGGTGGTCAGCCACTGGGTCTGGTACAAGGTCGGCTCGGCCGACAGCCCGCTCGGCCAGTCCGGCATCGCGCATTTTCTCGAGCATTTGATGTTCAAGGGCACCGAGACCCTCGAACCCGGCGAATTCTCGCGCACCATTGCCCGCAATGGCGGCCAGGACAACGCCATGACCGGGCCGGATTTCACGGCGTATTTCCAGAACATCGCCCGCGATCGGCTGGAAATGGTCATGCGCATGGAAGCCGATCGCATGGTCAATCTGCGCCTGACCGAGGCGGAAGTCCTGCCCGAGCGCGATGTCGTTTTGGAAGAACGGGCGTCGCGCGTCGACAACGACCCCGGCGCGCGCCTGGGCGAAATGATCAACGCCGCGCAGTTCCTGCACCATCCCTACGGCATCCCGATCATCGGCTGGCGCAACGAGATGGAAGCCTATAGCCGCGAGGATGCCCTGGCCTTTTACGAACAGCATTACGGTCCGGACAACGCCATCGCGATCATTGTCGGCGATGTCTCGCTGGACGAGGTGCGGCCGCTCGCCGAAGAGATCTACGGCAGCATCGATTCGCGCGCGATCCCGCCGCGCGCGCGGGTCATGGAACCGGAGCAGGTCGCCGAACGCCGGGTCACCTTGCGTGACGAACGCGTGCGCCAGCCCTCGATCAGCCGCTCTTATCTGGCGCCAAGCTACACCAGTGGCGCCAGCGAACATGCCCATGCGCTCGAGGTCTTCGCCGAACTATTCGGCAGTGGCTCGAGCAGCACGCTCTATCGCGCCCTCGTGGTCGAGCAGGGCCTGGCCGTATCGGCCGGCGCCTATTACCGCGCGAGCAGCCTCGATCTGAGCACGCTGCGCATTTATGCCAGCCCGCGCGATGGCGTGAGCATGGCGTCGCTCGAAGCCGCGATCGATGCCGAGATCGCCAAGGTGCTCAAGGAAGGCGTCGATCCGGCCGATGTCGAACGCGTCAAGGAGCGCATGCAGGCCGAGGCGATCTATGCCCGTGACAGCTTGAGCACGGCTGCGCGCGTGATCGGCACGGCGCTGGTCAACGGCCGCACCCTGGACGATGTCGAAGGCTGGCCGGATGCCATCGCCGCCGTCAGTGCGGACGACGTCGACGACGCCGCGCGCGCGGTACTGAAGCCGGAGACCTCGGTGACCGGGCTTCTGCTTAGCAAAGACACCACGGGTCAGGAATCGTGAGATGCGCAACGTCCTTTTCCGCACGCTCATGGCCGGAGCGCTGGTCGTGACCGGCGCGGTGGCCTCTGTGGTGAGTGCACCGGCGAATGCGGCCAGCAAGGTGCAGGAGGTGGTCAGCCCGGGTGGCATCACCGCCTATCTGATCGAAGCGCCGGCCGTGCCGTTCTTTTCGCTGTCCTTCCAGTTCAAGGGCGGCGCCAGCCTGGATCCGGATGACAAGCTCGGCCTGGCGACCATGGTGGCCGGCCTGCTCGACGAGGGCGCTGGCGACCTCGACAGCGGCGCCTTTCAACAGGAGCTCGAAGACAAGGCCATCCGGTTGAGCTTTTCGGCCGAGCGGGACAATTTCACTGGCCGGCTCAAGACCCTGACGAAAAACAAGGCGCGCGCCGGTGAGCTGCTCAAGCTGGCCTTGACCGAGGCGCGCTTCGACGACGAGCCGGTCGAGCGCGTGCGCAGCCAGCTCATTGCCGCTGCCAAGCGCCGCAGCGAGGATCCCAACCAGCTTGCCAGCAGTGCCTTTTTCGAGACCGCCTTCCCCGACCACGTCTATGGTCGCGAGCGGCGCGGCACGGTCGAGACCTTGCGCGCGATCACGGTCGATGACTTACGTGCGTTCGAGGCCGAGCGTTTGGCCAAGGACAACCTGCTCATCGGCGTCGCCGGCGACATCTCCGCCGAGGACCTGGGTGTCTATCTGGACGAGGTGTTCGGCAGCCTGCGCGACGCGGCCGCGCCTGTGGACATTGCCGATATCGAGCCGCAAGGCCAAGGCACCGTCGTGGTCGACAAGGCCGTGCCGCAAAGCGTGGTGAGCTTTGGTCAGGCCGGTTTTGCGCGCAAGCACCCGGATTTCTACACGGCCTATGTCGCCAACCATATCCTCGGCGGCGGTGGTTTCAGCTCGCGCCTGATGGACGAGATCCGCGAGAAGCGCGGCCTGGCCTATGGCGCCTACAGCTATCTGGCACCGCTCGATCACGCGCCGTTGTGGATGGGCGGTGTCGCCACCAACAATGCCGATGTTGCCGAGTCGATCCGCCTGGTGAAGCAGGAAGTCGGCCGCATGGCCGCCGGCGACATCAGCCAGGAGGAGCTGGACGACGCCAAGACCTTCCTGACCGGCTCGTTCCCGCTACGCCTGACCAGCAATGATCAGGTCGCACAGATGCTGGTCGGCATGCAGGATGCCGATCTCGGCGCCAATTACATCGAAGAGCGCAACGGGTTCATCGACGCCGTCACGCTCCAGGATGTCAAACGCGTCGCGGCGGAGCTGTACGACCCCGAGGCGCTGCTGTTTGTCGTCGTCGGCCAGCCGAAAGGGCTGCTGCCGGGCTGAGCCGCGCAGAAATCACCGCACAGTGACGTGGCTGGCCACTAGTCGCCAGCACGGACAGGGCGTAGGTTGCCGCGGTCTCGTGTCTAAGGCTGGCTAGCGGACGGAAATGGCATGCTGTTTCGCCTCGACCTGGAAGGCTGCTTGGCGGGTGCTGTCGGTGAACGCGGTCTGGATGACGCGACCTTCGCCCGCTATCTGGATGAGAGCCGCAACGGCTTGGCGCGGCTGGCACTGTGGCGCGAAAACGGCACGCTGCCGATCTTGAACCTGACGAACGAGGTCGACGATCTGGGCGCGCTTCGCCCGGTGGCCGACAAGCTCAAGTCGTACAAGACCCTGGTCGTGCTCGGCGCCGGCGGCTCGTCGCTCGGCGGCCAGACCCTGCTCGCCCTGGGCCAGCGCTCCGGCACTACGGTTCGCTTTGTCGACAATGTCGATCCGCACAGCTTTTCCCAGCTTTTGGGCAGCCTGGATGCCAGTAAGACCGGCTTTCTGGCGATCAGCAAGTCCGGACGCAGCGCCGGCACGCTGATGTCGCTGTTGCTCGTGCTCGACTGGCTGCGCAGGCAGCGCAGCGAGGCGGCCTTCGCCAGCCAGGTGGTCATTGTGTCCGAACCGGGCGACACGCCGCTGAACCGCCTGGCCGAGCGCTTCAGCATGACCCACGTGCTGCACGATGCCAAAATCGGCGGCCGCTTCGCCGTGCTGTCCGCGGTCGGCTGCCTGCCGGCGATGGTCGCGGATCTGGATGTCGAGGCCGTGCGTGCCGGTGCCCGAAGTGTCGTCGAGGCGACCTTGAACGCGCGCGATGCCGAACACGCCCAGGCCGCGCGCGGCGCTGCCGCCATGATCGGTCTGGAGCGCGAGCGCCACATGCAGGTCAGCGTGGTCATGCCCTACCTGGACCGCCTGGCGCGCTTTGCCTTGTGGTACAAGCAGCTCTGGGCCGAGAGCGTCGGCAAGGACGGCAAGGGCATGGTGCCGCTGCGCGCGATGGGCACGGTCGACCAGCACAGCCAGTTCCAGCTCTATCTCGACGGTCCGAACAACAAGCTGTTCACCCTCATCGTGGTCAATTGTGCCGATCAGGGCGCGCGTGTGCCCGACGATCTCGCCGAGGATAGCGAGCTCGGCTATCTGCGCGGCAAGACCATCGGTGATCTCATGGAAGCCGAGCACGATGCCGCCCAGGCGGCGCTGGTGGAAAAGGGCCGGCCGGTGCGCATCATCCGTTTGGCGCGGCTGGACGAGGAGGTCATGGGCGGCCTGCTCATGCACTGCATGCTCGAGACCATTCTCGCCGCTCTGCTCTTGGGCGTGAACCCGTTCGATCAGCCGGCCGTGGAGCGCTTGCGCGAACTTTCCCGCGTGCAGCTTGCCGGCATGGATTGAGCTTGCCTGCACCCGGCTCGCCGGCTTTGCTCGGACCATGCTGACCATCCGCCGCCTGCCCGATACCGTCATCAACCAGATCGCCGCCGGCGAGGTGATCGAACGCCCGGCCTCGGCGGTGAAGGAGCTGGTCGAGAACGCCATCGACGCCGGCGCGACGCGCATCGATGTCAGCCTGAGCGGCGGCGGGCGGACCGGCATCATCGTCGACGATGACGGTCTCGGCATGGATGCTTCGGGGCTGGAACTGGCGGTCCTGCGCCATGCCACATCGAAACTGCCCGACGACGATCTGCACAATCTGGGCTTCATGGGCTTTCGCGGCGAGGCTCTGCCCTCGATCGGCGCGGTCGCCCGGCTCCGTCTGACCTCGCGCACGGCCGATGCCGATCAGGCCTGGAAGATCGAGGTCGAGGGCGGCACGGTCTTGCCGCTGCAGCCGGCGGCCGGGCGCCAGGGTACGCGCGTCGAGGTGCATGATCTGTTCTACGCCACGCCGGCACGCTTGAAGTTCCTCAAATCCGAACGTGCCGAGACCCAGGCGATCCATGACATCATGCAGCGCCTGGCCCTGGCCCGGCCTCAGCTGGGCTTCAGCCTGCACAGCGACGGCAAATGCCTGCTGCGCGTCGAGCCGGGCGGCGGTGATGAGGCGAGCGCACGGCGCAGGCGCATCGATACTCTGCTCGGCAGGACGCTGGCCGATGCCGGGCTCGAGATCAGCGCCGAGCGCGACGGCATCCACCTCGAGGGCGTCATCGGCCTGCCGACCGCAGCGCGCAGCACGTCGCGCTTCCAGTTCCTGGTGGTCAACGGCCGCCCGGTCGACGACCGTCTGCTCAAGGGCGCCTTGCGGGCGGCCTATTCGGACCTGCTGTTTGCCGGCAAGCATCCGGTGGCCGCCCTCTATCTCCGCCTGCCGGGCCAGGAGGTCGATGTCAATGTCCACCCGGCCAAGGCGGAAGTCCGCTTCCGCGATCCGGGCACGGTGCGCGGCCTGATCGTCGGTGCGCTCAAGCGCGCGCTTGCCGATCATGGCCAGAAAAGCGCCGTACACATCGATCCGGGCGCACTCGGGGCCATGCCCGCCTACAGTGGCCGCGCAGCAATGCCACCGCGTGCCCCTGGCGAGCGGCGGCACAGCGCCGGCCTGGCCGAACAGGCGCGCAGCTTCCAGGGCCCCGCCGAGGCCAGCCTTTTCGCCAAAGCGCCGCCGCAGGCCCGCCACGACGCGCCCGACCCGGCAGCGCTTGCGGCCAACAGCGGCCATCCGCTCGGTGCCGCGCTGGCGCAGGTGCATGATGCCTATATCGTCAGCCAGACCGCCGACGGCCTGCTGCTCATCGATCAGCACGCCGCCCATGAACGCATCGTCTACGAGCGCATGAAGCGCGCGCTGATCGATGGCGGCGTGGCGCGGCAGGCGCTGCTCTTGCCCGAAGTCATCGAGCTGGACAGCGGTGCCGCCGAGCGTCTGCTCGCGCGCGCTGGCGATCTGCTCGACCTCGGCCTGGTGCTCGAAGGCTTTGGCGATGACACCGTGGTCGTGCGCGAGACGCCCGCCCTGCTCGGCCCATGCGACATTAAGGGGCTCGTGCGCGATCTGGCCGATGCGCTCGACGACATCGATCCGCGCCTGAGCCTGCGCGAGGCGCTCGAAGCGGTCGCCGCGACCATGGCCTGTCACGGCAGTGTCCGGGCCGGCCGGCGGCTGACCCGTGAGGAGATGGATGCGCTCTTGCGCGAAATGGAAGCGACGCCAAATGCCGGGCAGTGCAATCACGGCCGGCCGACCTATGTCAGGCTGCGCCAGGACACGCTCGAGAAGCTGTTCGGGCGGCGCTGAGCGGCAGGAGGTGCCTGCGGCTTAGCGCGACGGGCGGTCGTCCTTGCCAAGACCACCTACCTTCGTCACATAGCGCGTGCGCAAGTGTAGTCGAATGCGAGAAGCCGGAGCGTAACCGATGACCTATGTCGTCACTGAAGCCTGCATCAAGTGCAAGTATACCGACTGTGTTGAAGTGTGCCCGGTCGATTGCTTTTATGAGGGCGCCAATATGCTCGTCATTCATCCGGACGAGTGCATTGATTGCGGCGTCTGCGAGCCCGAATGTCCCGCCGAGGCGATCTTGCCCGATACCGACAAAGATGCCGAAAAGTGGGTCGAGTTCAATCGCGAATACTCCGAGGCGTGGCCGAATATTACCCGCAAGAAGGCTGCGCCCGAAGATGCCGACACCTGGCAGGGCGTTGCCGACAAGTTTTCCCAGCACTTCGACCCGCAACCGGGCGGCGGCGACTGAGCCGTGCTGCAGCGCGCACACGAGGTGCTAGCGCCAACAGTGATCATGTGATATCTATGTGACACGAGTGGGAAGACTCCGGGATGAGGTGACGCGCGGGCATGTCATAAGCCTGCGGTCTTATGAGGTACGCCCGAACAGGTTGCATTCCCGAATGGCAGGATCGAACCGGCGTTTACCGCATATGCAGTAATGCGCGATCTCGCCTTGCGGGTGTAATCGGGCAGGCCACGACCTTGAGGCCGGGTCATTAGTGGTGGGAGTATGCTCCGATGGCGAAACGCCTCGCCTTTGAGGAAGGCGACTATATTGTCTACCCGTCGCACGGGGTCGGCCAGATCAAGGCGATCGAAAAAGAGACGATCGCCGGCGCCGAGATAGAGATGTTCGTCGTTTCGTTCGAGAACGAGCGCCTGATATTGCGGGTTCCGGTCGCCAAGGTGCACAAATCCGGCATGCGCAAGCTGTCCAGCAAGGACAAGATCTCGTCGGCCATGTCGACCTTGCGCTCCAAGCCGCGCCCGAAGCGCACGGTGATGTGGAGCCGTCGCGCCCAGGAATACGACGCCAAGATCAATTCCGGCGATCCGGTTTCGATCGCAGAAGTCGTGCGCGAGCTGCACCGCGCCGACGATGTCGATCAGTCCTACAGCGAGCGGCAGATGTACCGCGCCGCGCTGGAGCGCTTAGCCCGTGAGGTTGCCGCCATCGAGAACATCGATGAAGAGGCGGCCACGGCCAAGCTCGAGAAGGTTCTGGCAGAAGCGCCGGCAGCGGCCGCTTAAGCGCTCAGGGCATGGTCAACACAGGCAAAAGCCCGGTCGGCGTATCCGGCCGGGCTTTGCTTGTTGCGCGAACGCTGCCACTCAGCGCACGGGCGCCGATGACGGATCGAACTGCGGCACGTCCTTAGGCGCGGCGTCGTCGGCTTCTAGGTCTTGCCAATTGGTCGAAGCCAGTTCTAGATTACCACTGACATCTTCTTCCCACATGGTCACCACGTTCGGCGTGATGTTCAGATAGAGCTGATCGTCGACAATACGCCACAGATGCGGATTGGCCGGTACCTTGCCGCCCTTGGCGATGCCGAAGGCGCAATGGCCGTCAAATGCCGGCACATAGGCTTCGGGGTTGGCGACGAACCGATCGCGATTGGCCTCGGTCGCGAACGCGAAGGTCGCGCCGTTGTATTCGGCGGTGATATCGGCGCGGCCGGGCACAGCCGCGGGCTGGGCCTCGCCGATCGGGTTTTGCGGCAGATCGCGATAGGCGACGACGTCGTAACCGCTGACCGCAAAGCCGGTCTGATCGACATATTGCGGCCCGGCGAGGGCCGGCAGGCTGCTCAGTGCGACAACGGCGAAACTGGCGGCAAGGCGCATGGCAATAGGCTCCCTTCGTTGGCTGCGCGCGCATCCGAGCACGCGTCATCCACCGGCGTGCGCTTTTTGCCAGCATCTTCCAAATCAATCAGGGCTCACGACGTCGCCATAGGCTCGCGAGCGCCGCGGCCATGCCGGCTTGCTCAGGGCGCAGCGCCCAGGCCGAGCAGGCTGTTGGCCGTGCCGCCCAACAAGCCGCTCAGCAAGAGGTCGACCATGACGATGCCAAACGCCGTCGGTCCCTGGGTCTGCAATGCCGTGCGCGTGACGAACCACTGATAGGTCAGGACGGCGATGACGACGGCGAGCAGCGCCAGCGTCGACAGATCGCCCGGGACGAAGCGCGCGAACGCTGCGACCACGACGAAAGCCAGCGTCTGCCAGACTGCGGCATAGTTGCTGGCCACGATCAGCGGCACGAACCGGTGCGACAGGTCCAGGAGACGCGTGAGCAGCATGGCGACCAGCGGGAACAGCACCCAGCCGAGCACATAGACGCCGCCCTCGACCATAATGATCCGCCAGAAGCCGATGTCGGCCTCGCGCGCGACCATTTCCTCGCCGACCAGGATGGCATAGCCCGGCAGGACGAGCAGCGCGGCGATGAACGAACGCCAGAACCCGGCCAGGGTCAGCGTGAAGTCGTCCATGCCGCCGGTGTCGAAACGGGCAAGTCGCCAGGCCCCACGCAAGCCCAGGGCCAGCTCTTCCTCATCAAATAGCATGGCCTAGCCGTCCGCCCGCGCCGGGGTGATCTCGAAAAAACCACGCAGAATGTTCAGGTAAATGGCGCGTAAGGCCCCGATATCGGTCAACGGCACGTATTCGTCGACCTGGTGCATGCTGCGACCTGTGGTACCGACCTCGACGACCGGTGCAACGTCCTTGAAGAACCGCGCATCGGAGGTACCGCCCGAGGTGGAGAGCTCGGGCTCGATGCCGCACACCTCCTTGATCGACGCGCGCACAAGCTCGCTGAGCGGTCCGGGCTCGGTGTAGGTCGGCTCGGCCGTGACGCGCAGATCCAGCTCATAGTCACCGCCGATCGGTGCGATCCGCGCTTTCAGCCAGGCTTCCAGCGTTTCGATCGACTGACTTGGCGCAAAGCGGATGTTGAACAGGGCGCGCGCCCGGGACGGGATGACGTTGCGCGCTTCGTTGCCGGTGTCGATCGAGGTGATCTGCAGGTTGCTTGCCTGAAAATGCGCATCACCGCCATCGATGCGGCCGGCCAGCATGGCGTGCAGCATGTTGGTCAGGCGGGTGAGCGGGTTGTCGGCATCTTGCGGATAGGCGACATGGCCTTGCTTGCCGGTGACCGTCAGCGTGCCGTAGAGCGAGCCGCGCCGGCCGATCTTGATCATGTCGCCGATGCGATTGCGCGAGGTTGGCTCACCGACGAGCACGCCATCGAACACATGACCGGCGTCCAGCGCGTAGGGCAACAGCTTGCGCACGCCGTTGACCGAGGGGCCCTCTTCGTCGCCGGTGATCAGCAGCGACACGGCACCATGCGGTACGCCATAGGCGTCAACGAACTGCGCCAGCGCACTGACGAACGCCGCGACGCCGGCCTTCATGTCGCAGGCGCCACGTCCCCATAGCCGCTCATCGGCGATCTCGCCGCCGAACGGATCGTGCTGCCAAGCGGCTTCATCACCGACCGGAACGACATCGGTATGGCCACAAAAAGCCAGATGCGGCCGGCCCTTGCCGATCGTGACCAGCAGGTTGTCGACCGGCGCCGTGCCGGGCGCCTCGAAGCGCAGCTGTTCCACCTTAGCCCCAAGTGCCTGCAAGACGCCGGCGAGCAGGCGCTGGGCGCCGCCCTCTTGTGGCGTCACGCTCGGACAGCGCACCAAGGCCTGGGTCAGGCCGATGACATCGCGCGGATCAGGCAGACTGGCCGGGGTGGCGCTCACGGTTCGCGCAACAGCTCGTTGAGCGAGGTTTTCGCCCGCGTCGTGGCATCGACGCGCTTGACGATCACGGCGCAGTACAGGCCCGGGCCGGGCGTGCCGTCGGGCAGATCCTTGCCCGGCATGGTGCCGGGCATGACCACCGCATAAGGCGGCACCTGGCCCCGAAAAATTTCGCCGGTGGTGCGATCGACGATCTTGGTCGAAGCGCCGATATAGACGCCCATGGACAAGACCGCGCCTTCGCCAACGCGCACGCCCTCGGCCACTTCCGCACGCGCGCCGATGAAGCAGTTGTCCTCGATGATCACTGGTGCCGCCTGCAACGGCTCGAGCACGCCGCCAATGCCGGCGCCGCCGGAGATGTGACAGTTCTTGCCGATCTGGGCGCAGGAGCCGACGGTTGCCCAAGTATCGATCATGCTGCCGCTGTCGACATAGGCACCGAGATTGACGAAGCACGGCATGAGCACGACGCCGCTGGCGATGTAGGCCGATCGACGCACGACACAGGCCGGCACGGCCCGAAATCCGGCCTCTTTGAACTCATGCTCGCCCCAGCCATCGAACTTGGACGGCACCTTATCCCACCAGGTCGAATGGCCCGGGCCGCCCGGGATCGGCTCCATTTCATGCAAGCGAAAGGACAGCAGGACGGCCTTTTTCAGCCATTCATTGACCATCCAGCCATCGGCGGTCTTTTCCGCCACGCGCACCACGCCGCTATCGAGCAGATCGAGCGCCGCGCGCACGGCGTCCGCGATCTCGCCGCCGGTGGCCGGGCTGATCTCGCTGCGCTGTTCGAACGCCTGCTCGATCGTGGATTGTAAATCGGCCAGATCAGCCATCTTCATCCTTTCGGCTTAGACGACGCGGACGAAAGCCCAAGCGGGCCGGCTTTGTCAACGTACCGTCACGACCTCACGCAACCAAGCCGCAAGATCGCGCGTGCGGTGATGAATGTGTGCCAGATCGGCCCCCTCGCGCGCGAACACTTCGTCGGTTTCCACCCACAAGGTTGTCATGCCCAAAGCATGCGCCGGCACCAGATTGATCGCCATGTCCTCGGCCATGAGCGCCCGCGCCGGATCGAACCGGTAGGTCTCGATGAAACGGTCGAACGCCGCGCGCTGTGGCTTGGGCGCATAGCCGCTCTCGACGATGCCGAAAACACCATCGAACAGGTCGTCGAAGCCTAGTCGCGCGAGCACGCGCCGGGCATAGGCGATGTCGGCATTGGTGAACACCAGCTTGCGTCCGGGCAGTGCTGCGATCGCCGCCGCCAGATCCGGGCGCGCCTCGAGCACGCTGAAATCGACGTCGTGAACGTAGGCCAGAAAGGCTTCCGGTTGCACGTCATGCTCGCGCATGAGACCGCGCAAGGTGGTGCCATGGCCGCGAAACAGCTCCTTGCGCATGGCCAGTGCCTGCTGTTCGTCGAGGCCGAAGCGTTCGCGCAAAAATGTGATGATGCGCGCCTGCACCTGGGTGAACAGATCGGTCGAGGCCTCGTACAGCGTGTTGTCGAGATCGAACACCCAGGTCTCGATGGCGTTCAGCGCCGGCCCGGCCATGTCCCTGTTCCCCTTTGGAGCAAATGGTGCTGCCGCCGTCATGGCATCGGCAGCTTCGCCGGAGCAAGCCGGATTTTGCGGCGCACAGCCATGCCATGGGCGACGCGTGGCCGACGTGCTAGCGGATAGATGCGACGGCAAGCACCCATTCTCGCCGCTGCCGTGCGGCGTCGTTCACCTGACGGCTGGCAACTTGTGACCTATCGAGCCCCGCTTCCCGCCTTGCTGCATGCACTCAAACACAACGCCGATCTGGACGGCCTGCTCGCCCTGCCCGCCTTCGCCCATGCCGACGCCGAACTGATCGAAGCCGCCTTGAGCGAGGCCGGCCGCCTGGCCGAAGACCGACTGGCGCCGCTCTATGTCACCGGTGATCGTCAGGGTGCGCGTTTCGAGGCCGGCCGGGTAACCCTGCCGGACGGCTTCAGCCAAGCCTATCGCGAGTTCGCCGCAGGCGGCTGGAACGGCCTGCCCTTTGCCGAAGCTCATGGCGGCCAGGGCCTGCCCTGGGCGCTTGCCGTGGCGGTGGCGGAAATCGTGCACGGCGCCAATACCGGTTTCGGCCTGTGTCCGCTGCTGAGCCAAAGCCTGATCGAAGCCCTCATCGGTCACGGCAGCGAGCGCCAGCGGATGCGCGTTCTGCCCAAGCTGATCGCCGGCACCTGGACCGGCACCATGTGCCTCACCGAACCCCAGGCCGGCACCGATGTCGGCGCCGTGCGCACGCGGGCCGAGCCCGATGGCGACGCCTACCGCCTGTTCGGCCAGAAAATCTACATCACCTATGGCGAGCACGATCTGGCCGAGAACATCGTACATCTGGTGCTCGCCCGCCTGCCCGACGCCGCGCCCGGTACCAAGGGCCTGTCGCTGTTCCTAGTGCCGAAATACCGCATCAACGATGACGGCGCGCTCGGTGCGCGCAACGACGTCCGCTGCCTCTCGATCGAACACAAGCTCGGCATCCATGCCAGCCCGACCTGCGTGCTCAGCTTCGGTGACGATGGCGGCGGCGCGTACGGTGAACTGGTCGGCGAAGCCCATGACGGCATGCGCGCCATGTTCACCATGATGAACAATGCCCGGGTCATGGTCGGCGTCGAAGGCGTCGGCATCGCCGAGCGCGCCTGGCAGCACGCGCTGCTCTACGCCCGCGAGCGTATCCAGGGCCGTATCCGGGGCCAACCGGCGGCGATCATCCGGCACCGCGACGTCCAGCGCATGCTGGCAACCATGCAGGCCCTGGTGCAGGCCAGCCGCGCGCTCGCCCTGTACGCTGCCAGCCAGATCGATCTGAGCGTCCAAGCGACCGGCGCTGACGCGCGCGCGTACGCCAGCCGCCGCCTCGCGCTACTGACACCGATGGTCAAGGCCTGGTGCACCGATTGCGCCGTGCGCGTGGCCGATCTCGGCCTGCAGGTGCATGGCGGTATGGGCTATGTCGAGGAAACCGGTGCGGCGCAGATCTTCCGCGATGCCCGGATCACGCCGATCTATGAAGGCACCAACGGCGTCCAGGCGATGGATCTGGCCGGGCGCAAGCTGGATCTCGCAGGCGGCCTCGCCTTCGACGAACTGCTCGGTGATCTGCGCGCCTGGCGCGATGCCATCGATAGGCAAGCACCGGATCTGGCCGCCGGTCTGCAGCCGGCCCTGGAAGCGCTCAGCAGCGCCGTGGTCTTCCTGCGCGAGACGGCTGATGGCGATCAACGCGCCGCGGCAGCCACGCCATTCTTGCAGCTTGCCGCCATGACCATCGCCGGCTCTCTGCTCGCCCGTCAGGCGGTGGCACGGGATGCCAGTCCGGGGCTGATCGGCAGTGCGCGCTTTTTCATCTGTCAGCTCCTGCCATCGGCGAGCGCCCAGCTTGGCGCCGTCGTCGCCCCGGCCGATGGCCTCAGCGCCGCGCTTGCGGACGTGCTGGGTGACTAGGACAGGCTGAAGCCGCTGCTTTGCGGATCGTCGTCCTGCCAGATGCCGTCGAAGGCCTGCTCGTTGCCCTTGAAATGATCGATCTGCAACGCGAGCTGGCCATTATGCATGACCCACAGGCTGTCGCCGATCGCCATGGTCGACAGCGCGCCGGTGTCGCCGTTGCTCATCTCGATGCGGTTGGTGCCTTCGCTATCATCGATGATGTCGTAGCCGGGGTCATTCGGATCAAAGCGATAGGTGTCGTTGCCGGCACCGCCGGCAAGACGATCGACGCCGGCGCCACCGTCGAGCACATCGTCACCTCCGGCCCCGGCCAGATGGTCGTCGCCGGCCCCGCCGCTCAAGTGATCGGCCTCACTCGAGCCGACCAGCCAGTCCGGACCATCGCCACCGTCGAGCCGCAGCCCGGCCAAAGGCGGTTCGCCCGGCTCGTCTGACGCGTCGTCCGGCGTTTCGGCCGACGGCGGCTCATCCGCGATAGCATCGCCGGTATCCGCATCAGCGATGCTCTCGGGCAAAAAGGCCTCGGCAGCGAAGGTACCATCATCAAGCGCCAGGCTGGCGAGCGACCAGGGGGCTGCCTCGTAGCCCTGCCAGATGACAAGCGCACTGCCCTGGGCGCTGATCGACAGATCGCCCGAGGGCAGGATTTCGAAGCTGATCGCCGTCGAGTCGGCACCGTCGATGTCGAGCGTATTGGCGCCCTGCCAATCGAAAATCGTGTCGACGCCGATGTCGTTCAGGCCGAAGGCATAGACATCGTCGCCACCACCGCCCTGCAGCCAGTCGTCACCGTCGCCGCCGGCCAGCCAGTCATCGCCGGCACCACCGATCAGCTCATCGTCGCCGCGAAAGCCGCGCAGGATGTCATCACCGCCGCCGCCCTCGAGACGGTTGTCACCGCTGTTGCCCGTCAGCTCGTTGGCGCGGCTGTCGGCGATGATGTCGTAGTCGGCCGTGCCTTCGAGCGTGACGTTCTCGACCGACGGCGCGATCTGGTGGGCGAAACCGGCGCCGTCATAGCCCTGGTCGATCGCCTCGCCGAACAGGAACACGACATTGTCCGGCTCGGCCAAGCCGCTCAGGCTGGTGGCGAAGCTGCGCGTGATGACGATGCTGTCGACGCCACCGCCGTCGCTACCGAAAACGTCCTCGAACGCCAGGTCGTGGACGTCTTCGATATACATGACGTCATTGCCGATGCCGCCGGTGAGCTGGTCATTGCCGGAGCCGCCGCGCAGGCTGTCATCACCGGCGCCACCGTCCAGGCTGTCGCTGCCGCTGCCGCCGAGCAGGCTGTCATCGCCGCTGCCGCCGACCAGGCTGTCGTTGCCGCTGCCGCCGTCCAGGCGATCATCGCCGCTGCCGCCGTCCAGGTTGTCGTTGCCACTGCCACCGTAGAGGCGATCGTCACCGTCGCCACCGCTCAGCGTGTCATCGCCGCCGAGGCCGTAGATGTCGTCGTCGCCGCCGCCGCCATCGAGATAGTCGGCATCCTCGGAACCGATCAGCGTGTCGTCACCGTCGCCGGCAAAGACCACCTGGCCCAGCGGCGGCAGGGTCTCGCCATCCGGATCTACGCCGTCGAGCGCACCGCCGGCGCCGCCGAAACCGTTGAAACTGAAGGAGTTCAGGGTCAGCGACGAGCCGTCGTGTGCCGCACTTGCCGCTCCGGGAAAATCCTGGACGCCCGGCGGCTCGCTGAGCCCGGCGAGGACAACCGAGCCGGCGGCCAGGGCCTGCGCACCGCCCAGATCGGCGATGACCGTCGTGCCGGCGGTGTCGGCATCACCGGCCCCGGCTGCCACAGTCGAGAGGTGGCTTTCTGCATGGCTGACGCTGCCCGGTGCCGCCGCGCTGGCTTCGAGAATGCCCAGCTCGCCGGCGACCGCCTGACCGGCCGCGCGCGCAGCACCCCAGGCGGCCTGCAAAGCATCGAGCACCGCCTCGCCGTCGAGCAGCATGAAGCCCAGAAAGGCGGCATTGATCGGGCTGGCCAGACCACACCCCGGCCGGCGCTGCGGCTGATCGGCGTCGCTGGTCGGGATGACGACTGCAGGTGCGTCCTTGGCCGGCGTCATGGTGCAACCTCCGATTTCCAAAAACGGGCAAGAACGCCACAGTTCATGGGCATCGCAAAGGCCCGAAGCCTACGTCTTTATCAACCCAGGAGCGATACGTAGAGAAACGCCGCTAGCCGACCAGCCGGCGCAAGGTCGCCTCGATCGGTGCCAGATAGCCGCGCCCGAACAGGCGCACATGCACGAGCAGCGGGTAGAGATTGTAGAGATCGCGCCGCAGCTCGAAGAAGCCCGGTGCGATCGGCCGCTGCTCGCCATAGGCGGCAAAAAAGCGCGCGCCAAAGGTGCCGAACAGCGTGCCGAAGGCCAGCTCGATCTCGGGATGACCGATATAGACCGCCGGATCGATGACGCCGACCATGCGGCCCTTTGCACTGAGCAGATTGCCACCCCAGGCATCGCCGTGCAGCAAGGCCGGTGCGTCGGGCGGCGCCAGGAACGCGTCGAGCCGATCGGCCAAACGTTCGATGGCCGCCATGGTCGTAGTCGGCAGCACGCCTTCGGCCAAGGCCGATCGCGCCATGGCCAGCAGGCGCTGGTCGCGGAAAAAGCCGATCCAGTCGTCAGACGGCGGATTGGCTTGCGGCAACTGGCCGATCACCGTGTCATAGGCATAGCCGAACGTGCCCGGTGGCTGACCATCGCGGCTGAGCAGGGCCGGTGGCACAGCTGCGCTGTGCAGCGTGGCGAACAGACGCCCGGCATGTGCCTGAGCCGCATCGCCGTCGGCGCCGCTGCGCTCATGGTCGATATAGGCCAGCGCCAGCCAGTCCGCGCCGCCATCGAGCACGTCAGGCACCGGCAGCGGGCTGTGTGCCGCCAGATCGCGCAGCATGGCCGCTTCGATCTGCAGATGGCCTGCCACCGCCGAGCGACCCTGCTTCAAGACGACCTGCCGGCCGTCGGCCAGATCGAGCCGTGTGACCGCGAAACAGCAGCCGCCCGAAAGATCGCGCCTTGCGACCACGGCAGCACCCAGGCGCTCGGTGATGGCGCGCTCGGTGGTCATGCGCGCGGCACGTCACCGTTTTGCAGGCAAGCGATCAGGCCATCGCAGGCGGTTTCGATCATGTTCAGCGCCAGCTCGAAATCGGCCGAACCGCCATACCAGGGATCAGGCACATCTTTGGTACCGAGCTGCGGCGCATAGTCCATCATCAGGCCGAGCGTCGCCCGGCTGCCTTGCGGCTGGCGATGCCGCATGGCGCGCACATGGCCCTGGGTCATGCCCAGGATCAGATCGAAGCGCGCAAAGTCGTCGGCCCGGATCTGGCGCGCATAGCGATCGGGCAACTGGTAGCCACGCGCGGCCGCCGCCAGGCGCGCGCGGCTGTCCGTGCGATTGCCGAGCTCCTCGCTCGACACGCCGGCGCTGTCGATCTCGAGCGTCAGGCCCTTCGCCGCAGCCTTGTGCGCGAGGATGCCCTCGGCCGTTGGTGAACGGCAGATATTGCCGGTACAAACGAACAAAATAGCGCGCATATGCCCCCCGGGTCTGGCAACCGCCTTTGCGCCATGTCAAAGACGGCGGCTGTGCACAGCGCTAGGGCTGGTTGCATGAGCACGACCACGCCCGCCTCGCTGATTGCACGCTACGGCCATCTGCCGCTGCCGCGCTATACCAGCTATCCGACCGCGCCGCATTTTCACCGCGACGTCGATGCCGCGACCTACCGCCAATGGCTGGGCGAGCTCGATGCGGCCAAGCCGCTGTCGCTCTACGTGCATGTGCCGTTTTGCCACGAGCTTTGCTGGTATTGCGGTTGCGCCACCAAGGCCAGCCGGCGCGAGGCCCCGATCCGCGCCTATCTAGGCTCGGTGTTGCAGGAGATCAGCCTGGTTGCCAACGCGCTGCCGGGACGGCATCGCATCGAGCACCTGCATCTGGGCGGCGGCACGCCGACGACGATCGGTCCGGACGGTCTCGAGCGTCTGATGGCCCATCTGGCGGCGCATTTCGACCTGAGCGGGCTGCATGCATTCGCGCTCGAGCTCGATCCGCGCCGGGTCGATGGCGCCATGGTCGCTGCCATGGCCAGGGCCGGCGTCAACCGGGTCAGCCTCGGCGTACAGACCTTCCAGCCCGAGGTGCAGCACGCCATCGGCCGCGTGCAGAGTGTCGATGTCACCACGGCCGTGGTCGAGCGCCTGGCCCAGCACGGCATCACCGCCTTGAACGTCGATCTGATGTACGGCCTGCCGCTGCAGACGGTAGAGGCCTGCAAGGCGACCGTGCGCGACATTCTCGCCTTCCGGCCGGCACGCTTTTCGGTGTTCGGCTATGCCCACCTGCCCGGCCTGAAGCGCCACCAGGGCCTGATCCAAGCGCAGGATCTGCCCGGTGCCGATGCGCGCTACGCCCAGTTCTGCGCGATTAGCGAAGCGCTCGAGGCCGCCGGC
The DNA here is from genome assembly GCA_050331015.1 of Geminicoccaceae bacterium. GTDB lineage: Bacteria > Pseudomonadota > Alphaproteobacteria > Geminicoccales > Geminicoccaceae > JBHJHH01. Next base: position 20,740 of record JBHJHH010000007.1, on the reverse strand, counting down.
TATCGCGCCATCGGGCTGGATCATTTCGTGCGCCCAGACGATGACATGGCGCAGGCCGCCGACGCCGGCTGCCTGCGGCGCAACTTCCAGGGCTACACCACCGATCAGGCCGAAGCGCTCATCGGCGTCGGTGCCAGCGCCATCGGCAAGCTGCCGCAAGGCTATATCCAGAACCTCCACGACGTGCGCGGCTATCGCGCCGCCATCGACCAAAGCGCGTTCGCCGTTGCCCGCGGCTATGCCTTGAGCGCCGAAGACAAGCTGCACGGCGCAGTCATCGAACGGCTGATGTGCGATCTCGAGGTCGACCTGGCCGCAATGGCCGAGCGGCATGGCGTCAGCGTCGATGTTTTCGCCAGCGCGCGCGAAGCGCTGGTTACCATGGCCGAAGACGGCATCGTGACCCTGGACGGCTGGCACGTGCGCGTGCCGGACGCCATGCGCTCGCTCTTGCGCCTGCCCGCCTCGGTGTTCGACAGCTATCTGCAGCAGCCCGCCACCCGGCGGCACGCCCCGGCGGTCTAGCGCGCCAATGGCAGGGGCTGCCAGCTGAAGCCGAACGGCCGTGCCGTCGCCTCGAGCCATGCCAGCATCGACACGGCGAAGCCGCGGTAGACATAGAGATCGACCAACTCGGCATCACGCCGGTGCAGGGTCACGCCCATGCCGTGAATGGCGCTCAGTACGACAGCGCCCGGCGCGAAGCCGTCGCCTTCGACGTCGATGAACACGCCACGCCGGACGATCTCCAGTGCGGCCGGACCAGCCAGGCGCAGACAGGTGCGGCTGTGGCCGAGATCGAGCAGCGCCAGGTCACCGTGCCCCGCCCGCGCGTGCAGCCGATCGATCCGGGCACCTAGCCCCTCGCCGAGCAGCCAGTAGCGTGCCGGCCCCTGCCAGAGCAACTCGATGCCATCGGCCTGTGCACTTCGACCGGCGCCCGGCGGCCGGAGGCCCAGCGCGGCGAGCGCCTGGTCCAGCGCTGCGTCAGCGCCCGGCCAGGCGGCGATCTGCCATAACGACGGCAGCGCGGTTTCTTGCACCACGACACCACACGCGCCATGCAACGGGAGCCGCTTCGGCACCGCAGCCGCCAGAGGTGAGATAAGCTCAGCCACGCAGCCGCTCCCCTTGTGGGTCAACCATGCACGGCGCCACGACGCGCACGCGCTCATGCTCGCCGGTCAAGGGGGACGTGGCGAACAGGCGCTCGCCGTGACGCGCCGACCCGCGCTTCAGGAAGGCCAGCGCGAGGTGGGCGTGCAGCGCCGGGCTGTAGGTCCAGGAGCTGACCCAGCCCTGCTTGTCACCCGGATCATGGCGATCGGCCCCGGCCACCAGATGGGCGCCAGCGCGCACCGGCCGTTCGGGCTGCTCGGCGATCAGGCCCACCAGCTTGGGCCGGTCGGGATCGATCAGCGCAGGGCGGTGCATCATCGCCTTGCCGATGAAGTCCTTCTTGCTCGAGGCCAGCCCGGCCATGCCCAGATCATCGAGCGTGGTCCGGCCATCGATCTCGCCGCCGGCGATGTGACCTTTTTCGATGCGCAAGGCACCCATGGCCTCGACACCGTACGGCATGATGTCCTGGCCAGCGCCGCAATCGATCAGGCGCTGCCAGACATGCGGGCCATAGCCGGCTGGCGTGCCGATCTCGTAGGCCAGCTCGCCGGAAAAGCTGATGCGATAGAGGCGCACCGGCGCGCCATCGATATGGCCGAGGGCGACGCCCATGAACGGCAGGGCCGCGTTGCCGACATCGAGATCATCGACCGCCGCCGCCAGCACCGTGCGCGCCTGCGGGCCGGCCAGGGCCATCTGCGCCCATTGCTCGGTCGCGGACGTGAGCTGCACGCGCAGGTCCGGCCAGACCACCTGGGTATAGTATTCGAGATGCTGCAGGATCTGCGCCGCATGCGCCGTGGTGGTGGTCATGAAGTAGTGGTGCTCGCTCAGCCGGCTGGTCGTACCGTCGTCGAGCACGAAACCGTCCTCGCGCAGCATCAAGCCGTAGCGCGCGCGTCCGGGCGGCAGTTTCGACCAGCCATTGACATACACCCGATTGAGCAGTTCGGCCGCATCCGGCCCCTGAATGTCGATCTTGCCGAGCGTCGAGACATCGACCAAGCCAACCGCGCGGCGCACATGCGCAGCCTCCTTGACATAGGCCTCGTCGAGCGTGGCGCCGTTGCTGGTATAGTAATGCGGTCGCAGCCACAGGCCCGCCTCGGTGAACACCGCGCCATGCGACGCGTGCCAGTCATGCAAGGCCGTGCGCCGCACCGGCTTGAAATGCGCGTCGCGCGCGCTGCCGGCGAAGGCGCCGAGCGTTACCGGCGCGTAGGGCGGGCGGAAGGTGCTCGTGCCGATCTCCGCCGGCGGCCGGCCAAGCGCCTCGCCCATCAAGGCAATGCCGATGACATTGGCCGTCTTGCCCTGATCGGTGGCCATGCCCAGCGTCGTGTAGCGCTTGGGCAGCTCGACCGAATCGTAGCCCTCGCGCACGGCAAGCTGCACATCGGCGGCGGTGACATCGTTCTGGAAGTCGACGAACGCCTTGCCGGCAGACTTTTTGGTTGCCTGTGGCGGCAGGACCGCGCCGATCTCGCCATCGCCCAGCACGATGTCACGCGCAAGCGTGACCGTCACCGGCAGGTCCAGGGCAGCACAGGCGGCTGCGGCGGCGCGCACGCCGGAACGCAGCGTCTGCATCGGCCGGTAGGCGCCCTCGAGCGCGCCGGCGCAATGGATACCGGCAAGCGATCCGCCCGGCAGATAGGTATGCAGCGCCGCATGCCAGACCGGCTTGCTGCCGCGCATGGAATGCAGGTGCACGGCCGGTGTCCAGCCCTGGCCCATGGCCAGCCCGTCGCAGGCCAGGGTGTGCGCCTTGCCGCCGTCGATCGGCGCGATGACAACGCCTTCCAGGTGGCGACCACCCAAGGCCGCCTGCACGACATGGCCGGGAAAATGCCGAATGCCCGCCTGGCGAAGCGCGCGCGTTAACCGATCGTCAACGGTTTGGCGGCAGTCTACCAGGGCATCGACCGATACACCGCGCTCATGGAGGGCCAGCGCCGCCGCATAGATCGACTGATTGTTACCCGAAACGACCGTTCGCTGGGCGAAACCGACGGCAAAGGCCGAGGCATAGGTGCGAGCGGCATTGGCGAGCATGACGCCCGGACGATCATTGCCGGCGAACAGCTGCGGCCGCTCGAACGCGCCGGTGGCCAGCACGATCTGCCGGGCGCGCACGGTCCAAAAGCGCTGGCGGGGCAACGCCGCTGGCGCCGACGGACCGAGATGATCGGTGACGCGCTCGACGATGCCGGCGACGCCGTGATCGTACAGGCCGAACACGCTCGCGCGCGGCATGAGCCTGACCTTGCCGTTCGCCGCGAGTTCGGCGCACACATCGTCAACCCAATGACGTGCCGAGGTACCCGGCGGCGGCGCCCAGCCACGCTCGTCCGTGACCTCGCTGTCGTCTGCCGGATGGCCGATGCGGTCGTCGTGCGCATGGGCCATGCCGCCGAACCGCGGCCGCTCGTCGACCAGCCACACGCGCGCACCGGCGCGCGCGGCTTCGCGCGCGGCAGCCAGGCCGGCCAGACCGCCGCCGACGACGAGGACGTCGCAAAAGCCATACGCCTTGTCATAGCTGTCGGGATCGGCCGTGCGCGCGGCGATGCCGAGCCCGGCGGCGCGACGGATCAGATGCTCGAAGGCGACCCAGCCGCGCAGGCCCAGCTCGTGGAAGGTCTTGTAGTAAAAGCCGGCGCCGAGCAGCGGGCTGGCCAGGCCGTTCAGGGCCATGATGTCGAGCTCGAGCGACGGCCAGCGGTTCTGGCTGACCGCCTGCAGGCCATCGAACAGCTCGACCATGGTGGCGCGCGTGTTCGGCTCACGCCGCGCACCGGCGCCCAAGGTGACCAGCGCGTTCGGTTCCTCCGGCCCGGCCGACAGCAGGCCGCGCGGCCGGTGATACTTGAACGAGCGCCCGACCAGGGTGATCCCGTTGGCGAGCAGCGCCGATGCCAGGCTATCGCCGGCAAAGCCGGTGCAGGCCTTGCCATCGAAGGTGAACGACAAGGGCGCCGTCCGATCGATCAGCCCGCCTCGGGCCAGCCGCCCGGGCTGCACGGGGGCAGCCGCACCGGACGATGCCGCGGCAGCACGGTTGCGCGCGAGAACGGTGTCGCCGGGAGCAGCCGGCATGCTCATGCTCATCGGTGCTCCCCGTCGACAGCGCGCGCTGCTTGCGCCAGGCGGACCTCGCTGATCGCGTGACTGAGCGTGTCGCGGTGGACGATCAGATGCTGCCGGCAGCCATGGACGTGCTGCCAGATCTCCTCATGCGCGCCGCGCGGGTTGGCACGCACATAGACACCCTCATACCAGCGCCCGGCATCGTGATCGCCCAGAGCCGGCCGGCGCGCGGCGGCATCGCCGACATAGACGAATTCGCTGACATAGCGGGCACCGCAGCAGGGACAGTCGATGAACATGAACGTCTTCCTAGTGCCAGCCGGGGACCGGGCCCTTGCCGCCTTCATCGAGGACCGCGCCACGGCTGAACCGCTCGATCGTGAAGGGCGCATTGCGCCAGTGCGGACGGTCGTGCGCGATGGTATGGGCAAACACCCAGCCCGAGCCGGGCGTCGCCTTGAAGCCGCCATAGCACCAGCCGCCGTTGATATAGAGCCCCGGGACCGGCGTCTTGGCGATGATCGGGCTGCCGTCCATAGTCATGTCCATGACACCGCCCCAGTGGCGCAGCAGGCGCAAGCGCGACAGGGCCGGGATCATGGCGATGCCGCCGGTGATGACGTCCTCGACCACCGGCAGATTGCCGCGCTGGGCATAGGAATTGTAGCCATCCAGATCGCCGCCGAAGACCAGCCCGCCCTTGTCCGACTGGCTGATATAGAAGTGCTGCGCGCCGAAGGTGACCACCGTGTCGAGCAACGGCTTGAGGCCTTCGCTGACGAACGCTTGCAGCAGATGGCTTTCGATCGGTAGCCTGAGACCGGCTTTTTCTGCCAGCACACTGGTCTGACCGGCCACGGCCAGGCCGATCTTGGGCGCGCGGATCGTGCCGCGCGTGGTCTCGACGCCGACGATCCGGTCGCGTTCGAAGACGAAACCGAGCACCTCGCAGTTCTGCACGATGTTGACGCCGCGGCGATCGGCAGCGCGGGCAAAGCCCCAGGCCACGGCATCGTGACGCGCCGTGCCCGCCCTCGGCTGCAACAGGCCACCGACGATCGGAAAGCGCGCGCGATCGCGGGTATCCAGGATCGGCACGCGCCGGGCGATTTCGTCGCGGCCCAGCCAGCGGGCGTCGATTCCGTTGAGCCGCATGGCGTTGCCGCGGCGTAAGTAGGCGTCGCGCTGGGCAGGATTGTGCGCCAGGTTGAGCACACCGCGCGGGCTGAACATGACATTGTAATTCAGATCGCGTGACAGCCCTTCCCAGAGCTTCAGCGACCATTCATAGAAATGCGCGTTGGCATCGAGCATGTAATTGGATCGCACAATCGTCGTATTGCGCCCGGTATTTCCGCTACCGATCCAGCCTTTTTCCAGTACAGCGACATCCGTGATGCCGTGCTCTTTGGCAAGATAATAGGCTGTTGCCAGCCCGTGACCGCCACCACCGACAATAATCACCTGGTAGCGCTCTTTCGGCACGGCATCGCGCCAGGCACGCGGCCAGATCCCCTGGCCGGATAGGGCGCCCCGCAACAGGTTAAGCGCGTTGTAGTGCATCCGAACGTCGCCGCCGTTAACGAATCTGCAAGGTCTTTACGCTAGCTTCATGCCAGCCGGTGACAAGCCAGCCCGCCATGCTGTCGCCCGCTCAGGCTGCGCTTGCCGCCAGGGCCAGCTTGCGTTCTTTGACAAAGGCTTCAAGGGCCGCACGCACGTCGGTTGCCATCGGTGCCGGCCGATGCGCTTGCAAGCGTTCCTGCCAGATCGCCGTGGCGCGTTCGCGCGCGCTGTGGGCGCCGTCGGCCTCCCACTGCTCGTGATTGCGCCAGTCCGACAGCATGGGCTGGTAGAAGGCGTCGGCATAGCGCTCGAGGGTGTGGCTCGTGCCGAAAAAGTGACCGCCGGGCGGCACGTCGAGGATGGCCGCGAGGCTGTCGTCCGGGTCTTCCAGCTCGATCGGGCCGAGCATGTGGATGAACTCGCTGAGCAGTTCGGCATCGAGGACGATCTTCTCGAAGGAGGCGACCAGGCCGCCCTCGAGCCAGCCGGCGGCGTGCATGACGATGTTGCCACCGCCGAGCAAAGCCGCCCACAGGGACATGCTCGATTCATAGGCGGCCTGCGCGTCGCAGCGCGTGGCGGCGTTGGCGTTGCTCACCCGATAGGGCAGCCGGTAGCGCCGGGCGAGCTGGCCGGCGCACAGGATCGCGCGGACATTTTCCGGCGTGCCGAAGGCTGGCGCGCCGCTGCGCATGTCGACATTGCTGGTGAAGCAGCCATAGCCGACCGGTGCCCCCGGACGAACCAGTTGGGTCAAGGTGATGCCGGCGAGCGCCTCGGCGTTCTGCTGGATCAAGGCGGCGCCGAGCGTGACCGGCGTCATGGCGCCCATGAGCGTGAACGGCGTCACCAGGGCGACCTGGCCGTAGCGCGCCAGGGTCATCAGCCCCTCGCTCATGCTGTCATCGACCCGGCGCGGCGAGTTGACATTGATCGAGCTTTGCAGTGCCGGACTGGCCATCAGGTCCTCGCGCGTCTGACCGCGCGCGATGGCCATCATGTCAAGCGCATCGAGCACGCGCTGGGCACCGATCGCCTGGCAGCCGACGACCTTGTCGCTTTCCACCAGGGCGGCCAGAATCGTATCCAGGTGGCGGGTTTCCGCCGGGAGATCGATCGGTGCGGTCGCCTGATTGCCAAAGGCGTGAATGGCATCGAAGCTGTGGCCCAGGCGGATCAGGCTGAGGTAATCGGCGAACGAGCCGGGCCGCCTGCCGCCGATCTCGTCGTGCACGTTGGGCGGGCCGGACACCAGACAGCAGGCGAAGCGCTCGCCGCCGATCTCCAGGGCCTTGGCCGGGTTGCGCGGCGTCAGCGTGTAGGTCGGCGGCGCGCTTGCCAGCGCCGCGGCGACCAGCCCGCGCGGAATGCGCACCAGCTGGCTGGCCTCGTCGACCTCGGCACCGGCCTTGCGCCAGACCGCCCGGGCCGACTGGCCGAGAAACTCGATGCCGCCGCGTTCCAGCAGATCGAGCGCGGCGTCGTGGATGGCATCGAGCTGGGCGTCGCTCAGCGGATCGATCGTCGGCAGGTGGCGGCGCGGCGTCGCCAGCGCGTCGCCTGGCTCCAGATCGCCGGTTTCCGAAGACGGTCTGCGTGCACGGCGGCCACCACGTCGCATCGATCATCCCTAATGGTTGCGTCTTGCGCGCCAAGTGTGACCGTGACAGGTTGATGATCTGTCCCATTCTCGACATTTGCTGCCGTGCCTGAACCAAACCCCGCAAACGCCAAGGCGCCCAGGCCGCACGACTTCGCGATTGTCCTGACACCGCAGTTCTCGCTCATGGCGTTCAGTTCGCTCATCGAGCCGATGCGCAACGCCAATCTGCGCAGCGGTCAGAGCCTGTATCGCTGGCGTCTGCTGTCGGTGCGCGGCGGCCCGGTGCATGCCAGCGCCGGCGTCAGCGTTGACACCATGCCGCTCGGCAGCGTCGCGCAGCCGCTGCCGGACACCTTGCTGGTGTGCGGCGGTCTTGAGACCGAACATTACCGCGATCGCGAACTCGAGGCCTTTTTGCGCCGCCTGGCACGACACGGCGTCGTCGTCGGCGCCGTCAGCACCGGCAGCTGGCTGCTGGCCCATGCCGGCCTGCTCGACGACCGGCCGTGCACGGTGCACTGGGCCTATGTCGATGCCTTTCGCGAGGCCTTTCCCGAGCTCGACGTGCAAGAGCAGATCTTCTTGCACGACGGCGAACGGGTCACTTGTGCCGGCGGCACGGCCGCGCTGGATCTGATGCTGGCGATCATCCGCGAAGACCATGGTGCGCATCTGGCCAACCGGGTGTCGGAGAACTTCATCCACGGCTTTCCGCGCGAAGCCCATGCCGGTCAGCGCATGGATGTCCATGTCCGCCTCGGCCTGCAGCATCCGTCCCTGGTCCGGGCGGTCGAGATCATGGAGAACGCGCTCGAGCAGCCGCTGGCCAAGGCCAGCGTGGCGCACCAATGCGGCGTCTCCCTGCGCCAGCTCGAGCGCCTGTTCAAGCGTTACCTCGGTATGTCGCCGGCGCGCTTTTACATGCAGCTACGCCTGAACAAGGCCCGCAAGCTGTTGCGCCAGACAACCCTGCCGGTGACCGAAGTCTACCTCGCCTGTGGCTTCCAGACCGGCTCGCATTTTTCCAAATGCTATCGCGACGCGTTCGCCTGCCGGCCCAGTGACGAGCGGGTCAACACGCCGAGCGTTTCGAGCCAGGCGTTGCGCGTGGCCCTGGCCTGAGCATCGGCCTGGACCACGCCCGGCGGCCAGCGGCCCCGGTTGCGCGCGACGCTATTCCGGCAGCGACTGCATGATGAACATCGCCTGCAGCAGATCGCTCGCCGGCACGTCGCCGAACGCGCTTTGGTAGATCTCGATGATCTCGCCCGAGGCATACAGCCGGCTGAGCGTGCTATCGACCAGCAGGCGGAAGGCGTTGTCACCGTGTTGCAGCGCCAGGGCATAGGGCTCGTACGAGAAGAAGCGCTCGGAAACGCGGAACATCGCCGGGTCGTTGGCCTGCTGCATCAGGCCGATCAGCAGTGCACGATCGCCGAAATAGGCGCTGACCTCACCGGCCTCGAGGGCAGCCAGACCCTCTTCATGGCTGGCGAAGCGCTCGACCGCGACGTTGATGTCGATCTCGGCGAAGGCGTCTTCCAGGCTGGCACCGGTGGTCGTGCCGGCGAGCGCGCCCACCGTCTGACCGGCCAGATCCTCGAACCGGCTCGGGCCGTCGGTGCGATACAGGATGCTGGCACCGGTGACGAAGGTCAGCAGCGAGAAGTCGACGATCTCGCGCCGCGCCAGGGTCTCGGTGGTGGCACCGCACAGGAGGTCGATCGTCCCGTCGGCGAGCGCATCGAAGCGGTTTTCCGCCGTGACCGCGACATACTCGATGGCGAGCTGGTCGATGCCGAGCTGGCTGGCCGCCTCGTTGGCCACTTCACGGCACAGATCGACCGAGTAGCCGGCCGGCTCGCCATTGGCGTCGGCAAAGGAGAATGGCTTGGCATCCTCGCGGTAGCCAAGCTTGAACGTCTGCGTGCTTTCGATCCGCTCCAACGTCTGCGCTGCCAGCGGTCCGGCCGCAGCAATCACCATGATCCCGGCCAGCCAAGCCTGACGCTGCCAGTGCCGCATATCTCGTTCCCCCCGTTTCACAGGATCAAGGCGCACAAGCGCGCCAAAGCGGCGGCACTTTAGGCAGACACCCGCGCAAGAGCAATTTCCGAGATGGCCACATGGCCGCCAAGCCTGATCCGCGCAGCGCCACGGCGCACGCACAGTCCAAAGGTATGGTGAAGGCTTGTGCTGGTGCAAACACGACCAAATGCCCCGTCGCACAGCGCGTCGGATGTCTTGACGTGCCAAAGGCGAAATTGTGATTAAAGATAGATGTTGCAGCGCACGTCGTTCTGCCTTCGGTTGCAATACAACGTAACTGTTCGCCGCGTCCCTGGCGGCAACCTCGCTTAGAAAAACAGGACTGAACGCAGACCATGGCCGAACCTTCGAGCGATCCTATCAAGCCGCCCGGCGATGGCGGCGCGGGCACAGCCGGCATGGCGTCCGGCGCAGCCGGGCTGGCCGAAGCCGGCGCCGGCTTCAAGCCCGAGAGTGCCGGCAGCTTCGCCGACGGCGCCGCCATCACACTGAAAGAAGCCAGCACGGACTATGCCGATGCCGGCGCGCCTGAACATCACGTCTACAATGTTCCGGCCTTTTTGAAGCTGATCCCTGGCGACAATCTCAGCATTGTCGATGTCGCCTGCGGCAATGGCCGCTTGGCGGGGATTCTTGCGGATCACGGCCACAAGGTCATCGGCACGGAGATCTCGGAAAGCGGCCTGCACATGGCCCGGACGCATTTCAGCCAGGCCGAGTTCGTCTTCGCCGATGCTTACGAGGACTTGCGGCCAAAGTTACCGGACGGTCATTGCGATCTGGTCGTGTCTTGCGAAGTCATCGAACATCTGTTCGATCCCGAGAAATTTCTCAAGAACGCCTTTGCCATGATCAAGCCGGGCGGGCACATCATTGTCTCGACGCCCTATCATGGCTACGTCAAGAACGTGTTGATTTCCCTGACCGGTAAATGGGACCATCATTTCATGGTCGATCAGGTCGGTGCCCACATCAAGTTCTTCTCGGCAAAGACCCTGACGCAGATGATGCGCGGCGTCGGCTTCGAGGACTTCACGTTTCTCGGCGCCGGCCGCCTGCCGCTGCTGTGGTGCTCGATGCTGATCCGCGCGCGCAAACCGCTCTGAGCGCGGCCGGGTTGAGAACTCCGCCTATACAAGAAACCATGCGCCAAAAAGAGATAAGGTGAGGGCCGATCGGACCCTCACCTTTCAACAGATAGGGTGTCCAGGTGCGCCGGCGCAAGGGCCGGCACAGCCTGAGCCTACAGGCTTTGCGCGTTGGCCTTGACGCGGTCATACCACGCCGCCGGCCAGTCCTTGGCACGATACTGGTCGTAAACGCCAAACGGGTTCCAGTGGCCCTCGATGCCCGGATAGCGCAGGCCCTGGGTACCGCCCTTCATGTCCGGCTGCGAGCCGGTGCCGAGCTTCCAGGTCCAATCCGCCACTGTGGCGACGCTTGACCAGGTCGGGGGCTGAATATTGCTGTATTCTGGCCCTTTCTTGGTGCAGTTGCTGAAGGTCACCGAACCGGTATTGGTGGTGTTGCCATTGATCGCCGACATGCACCACGCGTTGTTGCCGCCGTAGAAGTGGCAATCGATGAAGCTGATGTCGTTGATGCGGCCGTTGTCATTCACATGGCAGTGCGAGCCGTCCATCGGGAAGACCCACGGACCGTACCAGGTCTGCTGGAACTGGAACGCGGCACTGTAGGTGTGATCGCCGTTCGGCGTGCCGGCATGCTTGTGGAAGTAGCAGCCGACGAAATCGGCCGCGCGCGTGTTCGGGTTGAAATCGGCCCAGCCTTCGAAGTTGACCGTGCCTTGCGCGCCGGCGTTGTAGATGGTCGCACCGCCGGCCGGGCTGAGATTGCACAGATCGCGCACCTCGCCGGTGTGGCCCAGGGCGGCCCAGCCGAAGCCGTGGCTGCCGACGCTGGCGCAGCCCAGATAGCTGTTGGTCTGGCCCATGCGATGGTAGATGCCGCTGGCGCGGCCGTAATTGCCGACCGGCCCTTGCGCGTAGGTGTAGCAATACTCGAACCGGCACGGGATCTTGCTTTCGATACCCCAGCCGCCCGAGTTGATCTGGGCGCAACGGCGAATGACCACCTGGTCCGAGATGTAATTCGCCGGCAGGGACGCCGTGTAATACTGGCCGCTTTGACCGAGCTGGAAGCCGGCATAGAACGACGGGCAGTTGACGGCGATGCAATCCTCGATGAGGAGGCGCCGCGGCCAGTTGCAATAGCCGTTGCTCCAGCTGTTGTGCACGGTCACGAAGTCCAGATCACTCTGGCTGCCCATGTTCTCCGTGTAGAGGCGGCGCAGGATGCAGTCCGTGGCACCGACATTGACGATGATCAGGCCGCGGCCACCGCCAACGCCCCAGTTCGTCGTCGTCGTGCCCGACCAGACGATGTCGTGCACCTCGATGTTGCTGCAGCTACCGCGGATCAGGAACGGCAGATAGGCCGCATCGTAGGGCATATTGCCGGGAAAGGTCTCGAACACCTGGTTGGTCATCCTGTAGCCACCAAAGCGAACGTGATGGCTATTGTCGAAGACCACGGACAGCTGGCCGATCGTGCCGTAGGTGCTTTCGTTGCCCTCGATTAGTCCGTTGAAGCGGATCTCGATCGGGTTGGCCGCGGTACCGACCTTGTTGACGATGCCGATCTGGCCGACGAAGCTCCCCGACGGCATCATCTCGATGATGTCGCCGGCCTGGGCGGCATTGATCGCGTTCTGCAGTTCGGCCAGCGAGTAGACCTGCGCGCTCACGGCCGATGGGTCGCTCACCGTGACGCTGACCGTGGCATCGTTGGATTCGAACGTGCCGTCGCTCAGGCGGTAGGTGAAGCTGTCGGTGCCGGTGAAGCCGGCCGGCGGCGTGTAGGCCAGTTCGGTACCGCCATTGACCATGCTCACCGAACCGCCCTGGGCCGTCGGCGAGCCAACGCTGATGATCGTCAAGCTGTCTTGCGGGTTGAGGTCCAGGTCATTGGTCATGGGCGCGAAGGTCAGCGCCGTGTCGACCTGGGTCGAGACGCTGTCATCATTGGCCACCGGCGCCACCGGATCGCTCGAGATCAGGCGCGACAGGATAGCAGCACTGTCCCAGGTCTGACTGGTCGCCTGGAAGAAGATACTCTCGATCGCCTGACCGCTGACGGCAAAATGGCCGGCCACCTTCATGGCGGCATTGCCGGCGACGTAGATCTTCAGATCGTCGCCGTCGCGCTCGAGCACGACCTCGCTCGGCGTGGCGTCGACCAGGTTGATCTGATCCGTGCCGGACAGCTCGAGGATGGTGTCGTAGCCATCGCCCTTGCGGTAGACGTAGACATCGTTGCCGATGCCGCCGGTGACGATGTCGTCGCCGGTACCGCCGGTGAGCGTGTCGTCGCCGGCACCGCCGTCGAGATAATCGGCATTGCCGCCGCCGCTGAGGCTGTCGGCACCGGCGAAGCCGCGCAAATCATCGTTCAGGCCGCTGCCGGTGAGCTGGTCTTGCGTGTCGGGGTTGTCCTCGCCGACCTGGCGGACATAGCTCGAGGTGCCGCGGGTCAGCTCGACCAGCTCGTAGGTCAAGGTGAACGGCGTCTTGGCCCCTTCGGCCGACCACACGCCGGTGTACCAGACACCGCCCGGCAGCCCCTGGAAAGTCAGTTCCTTGGGCTCGCGATCGACGGTGTTGCCCATGGGCACGCCGGCGGTGTCGTAAAAATACATGTTGGTCGACGGCAGGCCGCCGGTCAGGCGCACGGTCAGGCTGTAGATCGTATCCAGATTGCCGGCGGGCAGCGCGACCTTGAACCAGTCGCTGTCCTGGCCCTCGGTCTGCTCGGTGTGGCTCATGCCGTCGGTGACCGTGCCCAGATCCAGGGCCACGGCACGATAGCCACCGGCGTCGACGTCGGCGACCTCGCCGACCATGACGGTGACATTGGCGGTCACCGTGCCGCCATCGTTGCGCACGGCATAGAGGAAGCTGTCTTCGCCGCTGAAACCGGCATTCGGCGTGTAGCGGATGCGCAGATCCGGCAGCAGGCTGACCGAACCGTTCGACGGCGTGCCGACCGACACCAGTTGCAGCGTGCCGGTGCCCGGATTGACGTCGTTGTCGAGCACGTTGATCTCGATCGGCGTGTCGGCCGGCGTACTGACCATGTCATTGACCGGCTCCGGCGGCGGTGCGATCGCCGCAACCGTCACGGTCACCTGGGCCGTCGAGCTGACGCCGTCGGCGTTGCCGATGGCGTAGATGAAGCTGTCATCGCCCTCGAAGCCGGCGTTCGGCGTGTATTGGATGCTCAGATCCGGGTTGAGCTTGATCGTGCCGTGGCTGGGCTGACCGACCGCGCTCAGGAAAAACGCCGAGCCGTCCGAGCTGCTGTCATTGGCGAGCACGCGGATGGTCACCGGCGTATCCGGCGCCGTGGTCACGACATCGGCGACCGCCTCGAGCGTGGTCGCCTGCTTGACCGTCAGCGACACCGTGGCGCTGGACGAACCGCCGCGGCCGTCGCTGACCAGATAGATGAAGCTGTCCGGGCCGGTGTAGTTCTGATGCGGCCTGTAGGTGATCGAATGGTCGCCATTGACCGTGACCGAGCCGTGCGCCGGCGTGCCGAGACCGGTCAGGAACAGCGGGTCGCCGTCGGGATCGCTGTCGTTGCTGAGCACGTAAATACGCACCGAGCCGTTTTTCATCACCTCGACAGAGTCGGGCTGCGCCACCGGCGGCTGCTGGGCGGTGACATCGATGCTGACATTGCTGGAGGCGACCGTGCCGGCGGTATCACGCACGGCATAGGTGAAGCTGTCCTGGCCGGTGAAGCTGCCGAACGGCGTGTAGGTCACGGTCTGGTCGGCATTGAGCTTGACCGAGCCATTGGCCGGTTCGGACAGGCTGATGATGCTGAGCGGACCCTTACCGCCGTCATCGTCATTGCCGAGCAGGTTGATGATTACGGGCGTCTGCGCCGACGTTGTGGCGCTATCGGGATATGCGCTAGGCAAGGGACACGTCCTTCTTTTTGGGGGTTCCGCAGCAGGGCTGGTACTGGGCAAGAAAAGGCCGCCGCCCCTTGCGGAAGCGACGGCCAAGCGGATCGTGGGCAGGAGCACGATCTTCCTATTATAGGTTTTATTTCCTGTCAATGCATTTTCGCGCATGAGTTGATTTTGCGCGCGCCGGAGGCTTGTGATGACCACGTCCATGGATAGTTTGCTGGCGGTGATGGCCCGTCTGCGCGACCCGGATGGCGGCTGCCCGTGGGATCTCGAGCAGTCTTTCGCGACCATCGCGCCCTATACGATCGAGGAAGCCTACGAGGTCGCCGATGCCATCGAGCGGCAGAATATGGCCGATCTCAAGGAAGAACTCGGCGATTTGCTGCTACAGGTCGTCTATCACAGCCGACTCGCCGAAGAGATCGGCGCATTTCGCTTCGAGGATGTCGCGCAGGCCATTGCCAGCAAGATGATCGCCCGGCACCCGCATGTGTTCGCCGATGCCCAAGTGAATTCGGCTCGCGCGCAGAGCGAAGCCTGGGAGCAGACCAAGCAGGCCGAGCGCCAGGCCAAGGCACAAGACAAGGATGCAAGTCCTAGCACCCTTGACGACGTGCCGCAGGCCTTGCCGGCTTTGCTGCGCGCACAGAAATTGCAAAAGCGTGCGGCCAGGGTCGGCTTCGACTGGAACGACTATGCCGCGGTGCTCGTTAAGATCGATGAAGAGCTGGGGGAAATTGAACAAGCCATCTTCGACGAAGAGCCGATTGATCGACAACGCGAAGAAGTCGGCGACCTCCTGTTCACCGTGGTCAACTTGGCGCGGCACCTGGGTGTGGATGCAGAGCACGCACTCAAGGATGCCAACATGAAATTCGAACGCCGCTTTCGCGCCCTCGAGGCGATGGTCAGCGCCGACGGTGCGGAAATGGGCCAAGTTGCCCTCAGCCGTCTTGAAACCTATTGGCAGGCAATCAAATCGAAGGCCGGCGCGTGAGTATTCATGCCAAAGACAAAACGGTCACTGCCATCCGGCTGGCCTTTTTGCCAAGATGACCACGTTTCCCTCTGTCTTTCACTCGCTGTTCAGCCTATGTCCCGTCCAACCCTTGGCGGGAATAACAAAAGGTCTGGTGCCGGAGCTCGCTTGATATGACGCAGAATGCCACGGAATTGGCCGGTCTGCTGGTCGAACAATCTTCCCATGCCCCGTCGGCGGCGGCTTTGCCCCGGCTGGATGCTGGGTTGATCGCCGCCGCGGATGCGATCGCGCGCATGCGCCAGGGCCGCAGTGCCGACATAAGCCATGACGGCCACGTCATGCGCCTGTGGCCGGTCGAAAGCCTGACCCTCGATGACTTCGAGGGCCTGCGCCAAGCCTATGCCGGCCGCTTGAACCTGATCATCACCGGCACGCGCGCGGAGGCGCTCGATCTCGGCGCCGATGCCGACGAGGTGCGCGTGTTCCGGCTGAACGGCCATTTGACGCACATGCAGTTGCGTCGCCTCGTCGACCCGAGCCTGCCCGGCCTGGTCGAACTGAGCAAGCCGCTGCAGCCCGCCAGCCTGGCCGCACCTCTGGCCGGTGGCGCCGTGCGCCTGGCCAAGCTCGCCCATCTGTTGCCGGCGGTGCTCTCGGCGGAACTCGGCGACAATGAGGCCGAGGCGTCGCCGAGCGCGGATGTACGCACGCTGCGCGACTATCCCAAGTTGATCGCCCGCACGCTGCAGGTGGTTTCGCACGCCCGCGTACCGCTGCACAATGCCAGCCACACCAAGCTGGCGATCTTCCGGCCGGGCGACGGCGGCGTCGAGCACATGGCGATCACCGTCGGTGAGCCGGATTTCGATCAGCCGGTGCTGTGCCGCCTGCACTCGGAGTGCTTTACCGGTGACGTGCTCGGCTCGATGCGCTGCGATTGCGGCGAGCAGCTTCAGGGCGCGATTGCCCGCATGCATGAGGCCGGTGGCGGCGTTCTGCTCTATCTGCGTCAGGAGGGCCGCGGCATCGGCCTGGCCAACAAGATGCGCGCTTACCGTTTGCAGGACCGCGGTCTGGACACGGTCGAAGCGAACATGGATCTCGGTTTCGAGGACGACGAACGCCAATGGTACTGCGCGGCGCACATGCTGCGTTTGCTCGGCGTGCGCGCGGTCAACCTGATGACCAACAACCCGAACAAGGTCGAGGCGATGCGCTCGCTCGGCGTCGATGTCCGCGAGCGCGTGGCGCATCAGTTCGAGCCGAACGAGCACAACCGCCGCTACCTGCGCACCAAAGCCCTGCGCAGCGGCCACATGTTCGGCCTCGACGCCCTGCAATAGGACGGCCGCCAGCATGGCCACTGCCAGCCGCAGCCGGTGTCTGTTCCTTGAAGACGCCTACCTGACCCGCTGTGCGGCCACGGTGATCGGGCATGCGCCGGATGGCGGCGTCGTGCTCGATCAGACCGTGTTTTATGCCAATAGCGGCGGCCAGCCCGGCGATATCGGCACGCTTGGTGAGCTGGCGGTGATCGACTGCCACAAGGCCGAGGGTGAAACCACGCCGGTGCATGTTCTCGCCGAAGGCAGCGAGCTGCCGGCCGTAGGCAGCGCGCTCGATGCGGCCATCGATGCCGAACGGCGGTTGCGCGTGATGCGCATGCACACGGCACTGCATCTGGTCTGCGCCGCGCTGCAGGCACCGATCACCGGCGCGCAGGTGGGTGACGGCAAGGGCCGCATCGATCTGTCGTTACCCGATCAGGGCATCAACAAGGCCGAGCTGCAGGCCAGGCTCGATGCCTGGATCAAGGACGACCAGCCGGTGAGAGCCTGGTGGATCGATGATGTCGAGTTCGATGCCCGCCCTGAGCTGGTGAAAAGCATGAGCGTCAGCCCGCCGCGCGGCAGCGGTCGGGTGCGTCTGGTCGAGATCGACGGCGTCGATCTGCAGGCCTGCGGCGGCACGCATGTCGCCAGCACCGGCGCGATCGGCGGCCTGCAGATCGCCAAGATCGAGAACAAGGGCCGCCAGAACCGCCGCGTCAATCTGGTCCTGGTATGAAGGCGGCGCTCGCCCCGGCACCGGCGCCGAGCAGCCGCGACGCCGTGCTCTACCTCGGCATGGCCCTGCTCGGCACGCTTTGGGGCCTGGGCTTCAGCATGATGAAGCTCGCCGCCGTCCACGGCATTCCCGCCATGGCCTTCGCCTTTTGGCAGACGCTGCTCGCCGGCCTGCTCGTGCTCGGCCTGGCCGCCTGGCGCGGGCGCATGCCCTCGCTGCGGCCGGACTATCTGCGCTATGCTCTCATGGCCGGCGGCATCGGCATCGCTCTGCCCAGCGTGGTCGCGCAGACCGCCCTGGGCGCGCTGCCCGCCGGCGTCTTCGCCGTGATGATCCAGACCGTGCCGATGATGACCTACGGCATGAGCCTGGCCGTCGGCCTCGAGCACTTCGTCGCCATCCGCTTTGCCGGCATCGCGCTCGGCTTTGTCGGCGCCCTCGCCCTGGTCGTGCCGGAAGGTGCGCTGCCGGCGGCCGGCCTGGCCGGCTGGGTGCTGTTCGGCTTCATCACACCGACCTGTTATGCCTTCAACAATGTCGCCCTGTCGCGCCTGCGACCGAGCGGCGCCGACAGCATCGCCCTGGCCGCCGCCAAGATGCTCGCCGCTGCCGCCATTCTCGGCCCGCTCATGCTGGTCTTCGATCAGCTCTATCTGCCGCTGCCGGTGCGCCATGCCGGCGATGTCGCGCTCATGGCCCAGGTCGGCATTTCCACCATCGCCTTCGCCTTGTTTTTTGAGCTGCAGCGCCAGCGCGGGCCGGTGTTCACCAGCCAAGTCGGCTATGTTGTCACCGCCACGGGCCTGTTCTGGGGCTGGCTGCTGTTCAACGAGCGACACTCGGTGTGGATCTGGCTGGCGGTCGCCTCGATCGTCGCCGGCATGGTCCTGGTCAGCCGCCGGCCGGATGCCGCACGGCGCCGGGCCAACGTCTAGCCGGCGCGGACCTGCTGGTGACGCCACAGGCCGGCGTCATCGCGCCACAACCGCAGCCGGCCGCGTAAGCGCAGATAGTTGAGATGCGCCCACGCCTCGCCCAGCGCGAACGCCGTCTGCTGGATGTCGAGCTGGCGCTCGAACATGTCGCGCATGACCGCATCCACGGTCACCGGCTCGGCGCACAGCTCGACGACCGTGCGCAGGCGTTCATCATGATGCTGCACCAGTTCGTGCACGCGCTCGTGCAGGCCGATGAACGGCCGGCCATGCGAGGGCAGCACCAGCGTATCGGACGGCAAGGCGGCGAACGCTCCGGCGCAGCCCAGAAACGCCGCCAGCGGATCGGCATCGGGCTCGTTCGGCCAGACGCTGATATTGGGTGAAATGCGCGGCAGGATCTGGTCGGCGGCGAGCAGAATGCCGTCGCGCTCACTGTACAGGCAGGCCATTTCCGGCGCATGGCCGAGGCCGATGATCACCCGCCAGTCGCGCCCGCCAAGCCTGAGCTTCTGGCCGTCATGCACGCGGCTGTAGCGATCGATCAGCGGATCGACGGCGTGGGCATAGGCGTGGCCGCGCGCCTCGACCGCCTGAATCGCGGCTTCGTCGATGCCGCTGGCGCGGTAGTGCTCGACCATCTGGCCGACAAAGCGGGCGCTGTGATCGAGGCCGAGCACACGCATGGTCAGGTATTCGCTCTGCGGCATGCAGACGGTGACGCCCAGCCGCGCGCTCAGCCAGCCGGCATTGCCGGCATGATCGGGATGGTAGTGGGTGACCAGCAGCGTGTGGCAGCGCCGGCCGGCGAGCGGCCCGTCGAACAGCGTCTGCCAGACCGTGCGCGTGCGCGCATCGCCGATGCCGCAATCGATCAGGCTGAAGGCGCCGTCTTCTTCATCGAGCAGCCAGACATTGACGTGATCAAGCGCATAAGGCAGGGCCAGGCGCAGCCAGTGCACGCCGGGCGCGACCTCTTGCAGCCCGCCGAAGGGCGGCTTGCCGTCAAACGGATACTCAATCGTACTGGCCTCGGCCATGCCCGGCTCCCTCGAAATGACGTGCGGTTCGATAGCTATCGCACGTGGTGGCGGCTACGCAGCCAGACGGCTGGCGTCAAGATGTGTTAACGCTCAACACTTCAACACCTGGAACTGCGACAACGACGAAGCGGGCCCCGGGCGCATTCGCTTGACGGCTGATCACGTGCATTGCACAAAGCCGGGATCATGACCGACAAACCATCCGCTCCGGCACAGCTGGCCCGTCAGACGATGCTCGAATGCGGGCATGCGACGCTGGCCAGTGTCATGCACGATGCCGCGGGCGCGCCCTATGCCTCCCTGGTTGAAGTGGCGTTCGATGTTGACGGCGCGCCAATCCTGTTGCTGTCCGATCTGGCCGACCATACCACTAACATCAAAAGTGATGGCCGCGCCTGTCTGCTGTTCGATGGCACGATCGGCGCCGAAGCCCGGCTGGCCGGCGCGCGCCTGGGCCTTATGGGTGAGATCGCGCCCGATGCGACGACGCGCCTGCGCGAACGTTTCCTGCGCCGGCACAGCGAAGCGTTTTACGCCTCGTTCGCCGATTTCAACATCTATCGCATGCGGCCGACGCGCGGCCATTTGGTCGGCGGTTTCGGCAATATCCACTGGCTCGATGCCGCCGACCTCTTCCCGCCAGTTGACGACGCCGACGCGTTCGCCGCCGCCGAGCCGGACATCATTGCCCATATGAACGAGGACCACCTCGATGCCGTGCAGCTCTACGCCCTGCACGTGCGCGGCGTGACGCCCGGTTCTTGGCGCATGATCGGCATCGACGCGCTGGGCGTGGATCTGCGCGATGGCGCGCGCCTCGCGCGCATTGATTTCGCGACGCCGTTGCGGGCTGTGGCTGAGGTGCGACCGGCGCTGGTGGCGCTGGTCAAGCACGCCCGCAGCCTGCAGGCGCAGGCCTGATCGTGCGGGCCCGGGATCGCCAGCCTGCTGCCCTACGCCGCAGGTCGGGCGCTGCCACCAAGCACATCGGCTTTGCGCTTCATCAGAGATCGTCGCGTAAAAGTGGCATAGAAGTGTTTTGCGAGCATTGTCGGAGGATATGAACGTGAGCAAGGCAGGTCCGGCCGTTAGCCAGCATGGCTTGGAGATCCACGGTCTCGCCAATCTGGCTCGAGAGAACTGGAACTTTCCGGCCACCGTCCTCGTTCAAGCGGCCCTTGAGCGGGGTGAAGGCTGTTTGGCGGTTTGTTGTTATTTTTTGGTGTATACCGTGATCTACACCGGCTGGTCGCCGTCCGACAAATTCATCGTCGATGACCC
>JBHJHH010000006.1:0-40446 GCA_050331015.1 Geminicoccaceae bacterium | reverse complement strand
GGTCGGGTGAATGGCCACGCCTTGGGTGATGAAATCGGCTAATACGTCGGCGACCACGGCGCCGAACGGATCGAGCGACACCATCCGTCCCGGCGCCCACCACTGCGCAAACGGCCCGATCTCGACGACCGGTGCCGTGTCGGTCAGATCGGGTTTGTGCACGCGCGCGAGATTGCCGGACGCGATCGCCAGTGCCCGATAGACGCCATAGGCACCGGCATGCACGCCGATGACGTTGCGATGCGCCGGATCGACCACGCTGCCGATCACCGGCCCGCGCGTTTTCGGATCGCTGGCATACCAAGCGATCTCCGGGGGCCGGTCACCGCCGGAAGGTGGATGCGAGCTCAACCTTATATGCGAGCGAATGCCGCCCACGCACGACCTCCCCGATCAAAATCGCCCTCGGCCGGCGTGTCTTCGACTGCCGCACGCTCCTCGAGCAAACCTCAAGGATCCGATGCTAGCGTGACAAGGTAAAGATAATCTTAAGAGGCCACCGCTTGCGCCGGCGCGACCTGATCGAGTAGCGGCTGCGCCAGCAGGGTCGCCGAGCGCCGCTCGCCGATGATCTCGATGGCGAACGCGCCCGGCCGCGTCTCTTCGGCCAGATCGCGCGGAACGTAGCCCAGGGCCAAGGACATCCCGACCGTGTGGCCGTAACCGCCGGAGGTCACCCAACCGACCACCTGGTCGCCATGCCAGATCGGCTCGTCATTGGCGACATCGGCCTCGGCCGCGTCGATCTGGAACAGGACCAGGCGACGCTCGCCGCCGGTTTCATGCTCCCTGGCCGCCTCTTGCCGGCCGATGAAGTCACCCTTGTCGAGCGCCACGAAACGACCCAGACCCGCCTCGAAAGGCCCGTAGATCGGGCGGTACTCGGTCGCCCATGAACCGTAGCCTTTCTCCAGAGACAGCGATTTCAGCGCGCGCCCGCCGAACAGACCGATGCCGACGTCAGCCCCTTCGGCCATGAGCATGTCGTACAGCTGGCACTGATAGGCTGGCTTGACCCAGATCTCGAAGCCGGGCGCGCCGGTGAAGCTGATGCGCCCGACCAGCGCCGGGATCATGCCGATCGTGATCGCCTTGATGCCCAAAACCGGCAGGGCCGCACGGCAAACGTCATCATCGGTGAGCCGTTCGAGCAGGGCCTGCGCGTTCGGTCCGGCGATCGACAGCCCGACCCAGTCGAGGCCGATCGAACGCAAGCTGACACCGCTTGCCGGCAGATGCTGTTCGAACCAGCACATGTGATAGTCCTCGGCGATGCCGCTGCCGAACAGGACGAAGCGCTCATCCTCGATGCGAGCCAGCGTGAAGTCACCGATCAGCTTGCCACGCTGGTTCAGCATTGGCGCCAAGCGGATACGGCCGATCGCTGGAAGTTTGGCCGCGAGGATATGATCGAGATAGGCCGCCGCAGCCGGTCCGCTGACCTCGTACTTGGCAAACGACGAGGTCTCGATCAGGCCAACCGCTTCGCGCACGCGACGGCATTCCTCACCGACTGGGCCAAACGCGTTCGAGCGGCCAAAGGTCACCTGCTCGAGCGCCTCGGTGCCTTCAGGCGCAAACCACAAGGCCTGCTCTAGACCAAAAGAGACGCCAAACACGGCACCCGCCGCCTTCAGGCGATCGTAGATCGGTGTCGTGCGCAGCGGCCGCGCGGCCGGGAGTTCCTCGTTCGGAAACCTGATTTGAAAGCGCCGGCTGTAGTTCTCGCGCACCTTCGCATTGGTGTAGGCCGGCGTGGCGAAATCACCGAACCGGGCGACATCCATGGCGAAAACATCGAACCCGGGATCGCCTTCGACCATCCAGTTGGCCAAGGCCAGACCGACACCGCCGCCCTGGCTGAAGCCGGCCATGACCGCGCATGCCGACCAGTAGTTCGGCCGCTGGCGCACGGGCCCGACCAACGGATTGCCGTCCGGCGCGAAGGTGAATGGGCCGTTGATGATTTGCTTGATGCCGGCGCGCTCGAAGGCGGGAAAATGCGAAAAGCCGACCTCGAGCGAGGGCGCGATGCGATCTAGATCGGGCTCGAGCAGCTCGTGGCCGAAATCCCAGGGCGTGTTGTGCACTGACCAGGGTCGCCCGGCGCGCTCATAGGTGCCCATGAGCATGCCGCCGCGCTCCTGGCGCAGATACAGCTCGCCCTCAAAGTCGATGGCGTGACAGACCTCATTGCCGGTACGCGCGTTGTGGTCCGCCACTTCCGGCATATCGTCGGTGAGCACATACATATGCTCCATGGCGAGCAGCGGTAGCTCAATGCCGACCATGCGGCCGACCTCGCGCGCCCACAAGCCGGCGGCATTGACGACATGCTCGGCATGCACCGTGCCCTGCTCGGTGACGACATCCCAAGTCATGTCGCTGCGCTGGTTGAGCTCGAGCACACGGTTGCGCAGGCTGATCTCGGCGCCGTTCAGCCGGGCGGCCTTGGCATAGGCATGCGTCGTGCCCGAGGGATCGAGATGGCCCTCGAGCTGTTCGTACAGCGCGCCGACAAAATGCGACTTGTCCATCAGCGGGAACAGCTCGGCCGCCTCGTCCAAGCTGATCAGCTCGCTCTCCGTGCCCAGATAGCGCGCCTTGGCATGTGCCATCTTGAGGAAATCCATGCGCTCGCGCGTGCCTGCAAGCATGACGCCGCCGGTCAGGTGCAGGCCACAGGACTGGCCGGACAGTTCCTCGATCTCCTTGTAGAGCGAGATCGTGTAGGACTGCAGCTTGGCGACATTCGGATCGCTGTTCAGCGTATGGAAGCCGCCGGCAGCATGCCAGGTCGAGCCGGAGGTCAACTCGGAACGCTCGATGAGCAGGACATCACGCCAGCCGGCGCGCGTCAGGTGATAGAGCACGCTGCACCCGACCACACCGCCGCCGATGATCACTGCCCGGGCATGATCCCGCATCCAAGCTCTCCAACACATGACACCGCTGATCCGCGTAACGAACGCGGATCATGTCTAGGCTGCGTGAGTGAAGGCGACCTCGAACGTATCAGTTGCGACCAAATCCTGGCGCATCCGGAGCCGTGTCGGGCTCGACGGCCAGGCCGGCAGCCGATGACAGCACGGCGCGCAGCCAGGCGACATCGACCTCGGTAACCCACTGGCTGAGCTGCCAGCGGCGCGGATCGGTCGGGTCCTGCACGCTCAGCCAGCGATAGGGCAGCTCTTGGTAGGCCACGACATCGTCATGGCGATTGTCCAAAGCGAGTGTGCCGGCATCGGTTTCCACCAGCAGGACGACGTGATGCTCGTGGGCTTCGGTCAACACCGTCGCCAGGCGCAAGGCCTGGGAAGGCACACCCAGCGCGATCAGCGCCGCGCGTTTGGTCAGGGCAAAATCCTCGCAATCGCCCAGCGCCGGTGCAATCAGCCAGGCATCCCAGCCTTGCGGCTCATTAACCGGCGTGATGGCGGCATTGGTCTCGCGCTGCACGGCACGCAGCTGTCGCTCCAAGGCTGGAGTCAAGGCCAGGTGCACCGGCCCGGACCGCCTGGGCTTGTCATTGATGCAATGCGCCGGCGCCCGCTCGCAAAAGCGCACCCAGCCGAGCGGGCCGGCAAAGCTGGTCGCGTGCAGCTGGGCATCGATGTGGCGCGCTTGCACAGACGCGGTCTTCGCCGTGACGGCCGCCTGCGCCGTGCCCTGTGCCAGAAACGCAAGCCCTATCAGCGACATGACGATAAGCGCAGCGGGTCGGACGCTTGTTGTTGTGTCCATGCCTGCTTCCCTGGACGATAAGGCTCCAGGTCTCAGCCTAGCAGGAGTTTGCAGCGCATTTTAGCTAAATCTTCATGGTATCGGCGCCTGCGGCCCGTGCGATGTCAGCCGGGTACGCATCACCGACCACGCGCTTTCTTCGAGCCGCGCGGTTAAGCTTAACGTTCTATTAGTTTTTGTTGCTCATGATGAGGCTGCACGTCTGGAAATGGCCAGGCTTGCTGTAGTGAGCCGGTGGCAGCGCCATGCTGAAACCTATTGTCGTGATCCTTGTCCTTGGCCTTGCGCTGTTCAGCTCGGCCGCTACGGGAACTGAGTCAAACTACGGATCTTTTCGTGAAATGGCAGATTATGTGAATGCCCGTCTGGCGCATGATCCGGATCGCATGCGGGCGTTTCTGGACGCCTATCCGGATTCGAAAATGCGCGTGCGTATGCTCAAGGCGCTTGCCCGCGCGGCGCATTTCGAGCGCCACGAGGCCGAACCGCCGCAGCGCTTCGATGACGAGGCGCCGGAAAGCTTGAGCGACGAGGACCTGGTCGAGTTGCTGTCGACCACGCCGAGCGGCGCGGTGTCGTATGAAGAGTTCGATCCGGGCGATCTGTACTGAACATCCGGGACCGGACGTCGTCGGGCCACGCCCGGGCAAGGCAGCCGCTTGCCGAAGCCTGACGCTCTCAGCGGGCCGCGCATGCGCCTTCTGGACAGGTGCAGGCGGTTTGTGTGACTGATCCGCCATTGCGCTTCCCGATGCGCTTTGTCGCGACATCGGGCGGGCGCGGCGAGGGGGAGAACGTCATGCGCCTGTTTGCCTGCGATTACTGCGGTCAACTGCTCTATTTCGAAAACAGCGCCTGCGTGCGCTGCGGCCATGCCCAGGGCTTTGATCCCTCGAGGCTGGCGATGATCGCCCTGCAGCCGGCCGACGGCGAGGTCTTCCAATCAGTGGCGACGCCGGCGCAGAGCTATCGCTATTGCGCGAATGCCGGCTACGCCGCGTGCAACTGGCTGATCCCGGCCGAGGACGACAGCGCTTACTGTCAGGCCTGTGCCCTGAACCGGACTATCCCCGACCTGGATGCCGACAACAACCTTGATCACTGGCGCAAGATCGAGCTGGCCAAGCACCGCCTGGTCTATGCCTTGATCCGCTTGCGCCTGCCCTTCCCGCCCAAACAGAACGAAGACGACACCGGCCTGGCGTTCGACTTTCTCGCCGATCCGGACCCGTCCTTTCGCGAACCGCCGGTCTTGACCGGCCACGCCCAGGGCCTGATCACGCTCAACGTCAAGGAGGCCGACCCGGTCGAGCGTGAGCGCATGCGCACCATGATGGCCGAGCCCTATCGCACGCTGCTCGGCCACCTCCGCCATGAGATCGGCCATTACTATTGGGAACGCCTGATCCGCGACGGCGGCCGCCTCGACGACTGTCGCGCGCTGTTCGGCGACGACAGCCAGTCCTACGGCGATGCGCTGGAGGATCACTATGCCAACGGCGCACCGGCGGACTGGCCCGCGCATTTCGTCAGTGCCTATGCCAGCGCCCATCCCTGGGAAGACTGGGCGGAGAGCTGGGCGCACTACATGCACATGGTCGACACGCTGGAGACCGCCTTCGCCTACGGCCTGCAGACCGATCCGCGCGTCATGCCGTCGAACGTGTACGACGTCGACGATCTGCGCGATCCTTATCAGCGCAACACGTTCGATGACCTGGTCAACGACTGGCTACCGCTCACCATCGCGCTCAACAGCCTGAACCGCAGCATGGGCCACAGCGATGCCTATCCGTTCGTGCTCACCGACCCGATCCGGACCAAGCTGCGCTTCATCCACGAAGTGATCCACCAGGGCGGCTACTGACGGTGCGCCGGCAGTCGCTAACTGCCGGCTGCTTCCTGCAGATCTTCGGGTAGCAGGAGCAGGTCATCGGGATCCGTGCGCCAGCTGTCGGCACGCGCCCCCATGCTTCGCCCGAGGTCGGCCATGACATTGGTCAGGCCCGGGTCGAACGGCCGCTCGGCATAAGGCACCGGGAAGTTGGTCGGCACCGCCGTCCAGCGACAGGAGATGTCGAGGCCCTCGCGCTCGGCGACCAGGCTGGCGATAAGATTGGTTGAGCGGATGGCAGCGCGCAGGCCGAACTGCGCCAGGGTCGCCGCCGAGCGATACAGCACCGACGGCCAGCGTGGCTGCACCGTGGTCGGCGCCAGGCCGAGCTTGTTGTTGATGATGATCCAAAAGCGCACCGGCGGCATCGGCCGATCGCCGTGCTTGGCATGCCAGGCCGCCAGGACTTCACGAAAGCCTTCCGGCCTCGAGATCGATGCCAGGCCGGCGACCGCCGCGCCATCGGCATGCAACGTACCGTCGAGCAGGACCGGTGCGACCATGCCGGGCACGGCGGTTGCCGCCATGAGGATCTGGTGCAGGCGCTCGGCGGCGTCCGGACGTGTGGCCTCGTCGAGCAGATCGAAGCCGGCGCTTTCGCCGAGATCGAGGTCGGTGGTCGAAACCAGCAGCGACTTGTCGGCCGCGAGCGCCTGGCGCAGGTCGCGCAGCATGCGCTCGTCGAGCTTGTCGCGGACGAACGTTTCGAAGCGTTCAGCGGTGGCCACCGCCGGATTGCCCGGATGAAAGGCGGTGATGCCCATCGGCTGGATCCACTCGGGATTGCATTCCCGATAGATGGCCTCGATTTCTTCGAGTCGCTCGGGCTTCCCAATCGAGGCATAGACGCCGAGCAGGGCACCCGTGCTGATGCCGCTGATCAGATCGAACTCGGGAAACGGTGGGATGTTCGGATCCGTACTCGTGCGCCAGCCATTGAGAAAGCCGGCACCGAACGCGCCCCATTCGGCGCCCGAGGACAAAATCAGCACATCGAAGGTCGGCCCCTGGATGTCCGGGTCCTGATCGGCCAGGCGTGACAGCCGCCGCGCGACCCGCTCGGTCATCGCCTGCTGGATCGCGTCCTGTTTTTGCGAGAACCGCTCGAGCCGGGCGTAGAGATCCGCCTCGGGCAAAGGCTCTCGCTCATCGGGCCCCATAAGTTGCGTGATCCAACTCATTCCGAACACGACACCTACCCTTTAGATCGCTGCAAGATTGACGGTTTGTGTGCAGGCTTGAACGCTAATCTAACGCAGCGCGTTCCAACGAACCACGCTTGCGCGCACGCGCTGGGCTCACCCTTCGAGCACATGGAAACAGGTGGCGAAAACTCTTGACCCGCCAGCCCATCTGCCGAGAGTGACGACGACAAGCGATCGCCCGCGAGACAAGCGAGGGCGACGGGGTTGCCACTGGGAGGAGAAGACAGGTGAGCAAGCTGACTGCCGTATTGCTGGCCGGGGTGATGCTCGGTGCGAGCGCGCAAGCCCTGGCGCAGGACATCCAGATCGGCGTGAGCTGGTCGAACTTCCAGGAAGAGCGCTGGAAAACCGACGAGGCCGCCATGCAGGAGGCGATCGAGGCCGCCGGCGCCGAGTACATCTCGGCCGATGCGCAAAGCTCACCGTCCAAGCAACTCGCCGATGTTGAAAGCCTGATCGCCCGCGGGGCCGACGCGCTGATCGTTCTGGCCCAGGACGCTTCCGCCATCGTGCCGGCGATCGAGGCTGCCGTCGCCGAAGGTATTCCGGTGGTCGGCTATGACCGGTTGATCGAGCACCCGGATGCCTTCTATCTGACCTTCGACAATGTCGAGGTCGGCCGCATGCAGGCACGCGCCATCCTCGAGGCCCAGCCCAGCGGCAACTACGTCATGATCAAGGGCAGCCCGCAGGACCCGAACGCCGATTTCTTGCGCGGTGGCCAGCAGGAAGTGCTGCAGGACGCCATTGATGCCGGCGATATCAAGATCGTCGGCGAGGCCTACACCGATGGCTGGCTGCCAGAGAACGCCCAAAAGAACATGGAGCAGATTCTGACCGCCAACGACAACCAGGTCGATGCGGTCGTGGCCTCGAATGACGGCACCGCCGGCGGTGTGGTCGCTGCGCTGACGGCGCAAGGAATGGAAGGCATTCCGGTCTCTGGCCAGGACGGCGATCACGCCGCCTTGAACCGCATCGCGCTCGGCACGCAGACGGTCAGCGTCTGGAAGGACGCCCGCGAACTGGGCCGCAACGCTGCCGAGATCGCGGTGAAGCTCGCCGAAGGCGCCTCGCTCGATGAGATCGAGGGTGCAGAAACCTGGAGCGGTGGCCCGAACGGCGTCGAGATGAACTCGCTGTTCCTCGACCCGATCCCGATCAAGCGCGACAATCTCGATGTCGTCCTTGATGCCGGCTGGATCGAGCAAGCCACGTTGTGCCAGGGCGTCGACGCGGCCGAAGTGGCCGTCTGCCAGTAAGTGCCTGCCGGCGACCGGTGCCGATCGACGCAAGTCCGGTCGCGCGCCAGTCGCCGGCAACCCATTCACCTCCTGATGGCAAGCGCGCGGGCTCATGGCGACCAGAACGGAAGACGTGCAGGTGGCGCGCGGGCCACGTGAGCCCGCGATCTGGCGCTTTTTGAATGCGCTGGAAGTCGACACACGCCTGCTCGGCATGGTCGTCGCGCTCATCCTGATCTGGATCGGCTTCGATCTGTTCACCGGCGGTGCCTTTCTAACGCCGCGCAACCTGTTCAACCTCGCGGTCCAGACCAGCGTGGTCGGTGTCATGGCCACCGGCATGGTGTTCATCATCGTCACCCGCAACATCGATCTCTCGGTCGGCTCGGTGCTCGGCTTCGTCGGCATGATCGCCGCCGTGGTCCAGGCCGAGTTGCTGCCGCCGCTGCTCGGGCATGGCCATCCGGCCATCTGGCTGATCGCCCTGTTCAGCGCCCTGGTCGTCGGCGCGACCATCGGTGCAGCGCAAGGCCTGATCGTCGCCTATGGCAAGGTGCCGGCCTTCATCGTCACGCTCGGCGGCTTGCTCATCTATCGGGGCGCCGCCTGGTGGGTGACGTCGGGCCGTACGGTGGCTCCCCTGGACGAAAGCTTCCAGGTCCTCGGCGGCGGGTTGAGCGGCTCGATCGGCGCAACCTGGAGCTGGCTGGTCGGCCTTGTCGCCATCGGCCTGATCGTCATGACCTCGATTGCCGCGCGGCGCCGGCGCCAGAAGTTCAACTTCCCGGTCAAGCCGTTGTGGGCCGAACTCACCGTTGTCGGCACCGGCATTGCGCTCGTCCTCGCCTTCGTCACGGTCATGAACGCCTATGATCTGCCCGTGCGCGTGGCGCGTGAGATCCTCGAGGCACGCGGCGTCGAGCTCGCCCAGGGCGAGCGGCCGTCGATCGCACGCGGGATCCCGGTACCGGTCCTGATCATGCTGGGCGTGGCGCTGGTCATGACCTTTATCGCCACGCGCATGCGTTTCGGTCGTTATGTCTACGCCATCGGCGGTAACCCTGAGGCAGCTCAGCTCGCCGGCGTGCCCTCGCAGCGCATGATCGTCGCCGTGTTCGCCCTGATGGGCACGCTCGCCGCGATCGCCGGCTGCATCGCCGCCGCGCGCCTGAACGCCGGCGCCAACGCCACCGGCCAGCTCGCCGAGCTCAGCACGATCGCCGCGGCCGTGATCGGGGGCACCTCGCTTGCCGGCGGTGCCGGGACCGTCGCCGGCGCGTTGCTGGGCGCCCTGGTCATGCAAAGCCTGTCGTCCGGCATGGTCCTGCTCGGCCTGGATACGCCCTTGCAGAACATCGTGATCGGCATCGTGTTGATCGGCGCCGTGTATCTCGACAGCATCTATCAAAGCCGACGGCGTTAGGGAGGCAGCCGGCATGAGCGCGCCTGCACCGCAAGATCACCAGAACGAGACACCGCTGGTCGAAATGCGCGGCATGCACATCAGCTTCGGCGGCATCAAGGCGGTTGACGACGTCACCGTGAACCTGTTCCCGGGCGAAGTCGTCGGCCTGGTCGGCCACAACGGTGCCGGCAAATCGACCCTGATCAAGATGCTGTCCGGGGCCTATCGGGCCGATGCCGGAGAGATTTACATCAGCGGCCAGCGGGTGCGCATCGACAGCCCGCGCGACGCCAAGGCACTCGGCATTGAGACGATCTATCAGACCCTGGCGCTGGCCGACAATCTAGATGCCGCCGCCAATCTGTTCCTCGGCCGCGAATTGCGGACGCCGCTCGGCACGCTCGATGATGCCGCGATGGAAGCGGCCACGCGCGAGGTCATGTATCGCCTCAACCCGAACTACCAGAAGTTCCACGCACCGGTCAGTGCGCTTTCAGGCGGGCAGCGGCAATCGGTGGCGATTGCGCGCGCGCTGCACTTCAACGCCAAGATCCTGATCATGGACGAGCCGACCGCAGCTCTGGGTCCGCAGGAAACCAAGCAGGTCGCCGACCTGATCATGCAACTCAAGCGCGAAGGCATCGGTATTTTCCTGATCAGCCACGATCTGCACGACGTGTTCGATCTGTCCGATCGGGTCTCGGTCATGAAGAACGGCAAGCTGGTCGGCACGGTCAACACCAGCGAGGTCAGCAAAGATGACGTGCTCGGCATGATCATTCTCGGCAAGATGCCCGAGCCGCAGCACGCACCGGCGGCCTGATCGCCATGCGCGCCGCGCTCGCGTTCGCTGTGAGTGCGACGGTGGTCCTGCCATCGGCGGCAGGCGATTTCGGCGATGAGCGCGCGGTGACGCAGCATCTTGACCATGCTGCCATCGCAGGCGGCGAGATTGCCCTGGCCGATGTCCTCGCGCACGGTCGCGCCCTGTTCGATGCGCGCTTCACCAGCGAGGACGGCGCCGGTCGACCGGCCGCCACAGCGGCCGAATCGCCGACCAAGCGGCCGGCCAGCGATGGCGCGCTGCCCTTGCGCACGTCTGGCCCGGATGCGGCGAGTTGTGCTGGATGCCACAACCAGCCGGTCAACGGCGGTGCCGGCGATTTCGCCGCCAACGCTTTCGTCGCGCCGCAGGATCTCGAATACAGCTTCGACAGCATTGCGGCCGAGCTGTCCATGGAGCGCGGCACACCGCATCTGTTCGGCAGCGGCCTGCTCGAGTTGCTCGCGCGCGAGATGTCGGCCGACCTCTTGGCGGTTCGCGATGCCACGGCCGCCCGAGCGCGCGCCGAGGGAGCCCCGGTGCGCGCCAGGCTGCAGAGCAAGGGCGTCGATTTCGGCTGGATCGAGGTCGACGCCGACGGCTTTGTCGACGTCTCCGGCCTGGATGGCGTGGACACGGATCTGATCGTCAAGCCGTTCTCACACAAAGGCGTGACCACCTCGCTGCGCCAGTTTTCGGTTAATGCCGCCAACATGCATCACGGCATGCAGGCCAGCGAACGCTTCGGCGAACGCTGGACCGACGAAGCCGATTTCGACGCTGATGGCCATGTGCTCGAGCTGAGCGCCGGCGACCTGACCGCGCTGACCCTGTTTCAGGCCAGCCTGCCCCTGCCCGGGCAGGTTATGCCCGAAGACGGGGCCCATGCCGAGGCAGTCGCCGAGGGCGAGGGGCTTTTCGCCGAGATCGGCTGCGCGAGCTGCCATGTCCCGGCGCTCCCTTTGCGCACCGACAGCTTTGCCGAGCCCGGACCGTTCAATCCGGCCGGCACGTTGCGCGCAAGCGAGGCGGCACCGTTCGAGATCGCGCTGGACAGCCTGGTCGGCTGGCCGTTGCCGCGCGACGCAGACGGCCAGATCCTCGTGCCGGCGTTCACCGATCTGAAACGGCACAGCATCGCCGATCAGCGCAACAGCCATTTCGCCAACGAGAAGCTGACGCACCACTTCGTTCCGCGCGACGTTTTCCGGACGACACCGCTTTGGGGCGTCGCAGACACCGGCCCGTATGGCCATCGCGGCGATCTGACCACGCTGCGCAGCGCAATTCTCGCCCACGGCGGCGATGGCGCCGCGGCTCGTCAGGGGTTCGAGCAGCTCGATGAGCGCGAACAGCGCCGGGTCATCGCCTTCTTGCAAAGCCTGCGCCTGCCGCAGCCGGCAGCCGCTGACATCACCGAGGCGATGCGGCGATGATCCGAAGCGCCAGCCTTGTTCTCACCTTAAGCATCCAGCAGGCGCTCGCTCTCAACGTGCCGCGCTTCATTGATGAAGCGGCGCGTGCCGGCATCGAACACCGCTACACCGGCGGCTGGGAGTTCTTCGTCGGCGGCGGGGTCGCTGCGTTCGATTGCGACGGCGACCAGGACAGCGATCTGTTCTTCGCCGGCGGGCGGGAACCGGCAGCCTTGTATCGCAACGAAAGCCTGACCGGCGGGCCGCTCGCCTTCACGCACATCGACGACGTGGTCACGGCGCAGACCGACGTGCTCGGCGCCTACGCGCTCGACATCGACAGCGACCGGACCACGGATCTCGTCCTGCTTCGTCTCGGCGAAAACCTCATCCTGCGCGGGCTCGGTGATTGCCGCTTCGAGCGCGCCAACGAGGCTTTTGGTTTTGCCGGCGGCCAGGCCTGGAGCACGAGCTTCAGCGCCGTGTTCGAGCAGGGCGCTGCCTTGCCCACGCTGTTCGTCGGCAACTACATCGATCGCCATCGCCCGGGCGCTCCGTTCGGCACCTGTGATGAGAACGCATTGCATCGGCCGGCTGGCGAGCGCTACGGCGAGCCATTGGCCCAGCGCCCGGCGCACTGCGCCCTTTCCGCCCTGTTCAGTGACTGGGATCGGGACGGCGTGCCGGACTTACGCATCTCCAACGACCGGCAGTACTATCGCGACGGCCGTGAACAGCTGGTGCGCCTGCCGCCTGAGACCGGGCCCCAGGCTTACGGCCCGGCGAACGGCTTTGCTGATGTGAAGATCTGGGGCATGGGCATCGCTTCGCACGACCTCACCGGCGACGGCCTGCCCGAGGTGTTCCTGACCTCCATGGCCGACAACAAGCTGTTCGAACTGGCGGACACCCGCCGCGGCATCGAGCTCAGGCCGGCCTATCGCGATACCGCCTTTGATCGTGGCCTGACCCTGCATAGGCCGCACGAGGGCGGCGACTTTCGACCCTCCACCGCCTGGCATGCGGAATTCGACGACGTCAACAATGATGGCCGCATCGATCTGTTCGTTGCCAAGGGCAATGTCGAAGGCATGCCGGCCTTTGCCGAGAACGATCCGAACAATCTCGTCCTCGGTCGCCGGGACGGCAGCTTCACCGAAGCCGCCGCCCGCGCCGGACTTGGCAATGATCGCCGGGCGCGTGGCGCTGTGCTCACCGATCTGAACCATGACGGCATGCTCGATCTGGTCGTGGTCAATCGCGAAGCACTCGTGGAAATCTGGCGCAATCTGGGCGTGTCGGCCGTCGAGTCCGACCTGTTGAACGCGCCGATGGGTCAATGGCTGCAGCTCAAGCTGCGCCAGCCAGGGGTCAATCCGGACGCCATCGGTGCCTGGGTCGAGGTGCGTGCCGGTGCGCATCTCTGGCGGCGCGAGATCACGGTTGGCGGCGGCCACGCCTCCAGCGATGCCGGCTGGCTGCATTTTGGACTGGGCACGGCCGAGCGCATCGAGCTGCGCGTGCAATGGCCCGACGGCGAATGGGGGCCGTGGCAGCGGACCTTCAGCAATCGCTTCGTGCGCATCGAGCGCGGCAAGCAGCAGCCGCGCCAGTGGCTCCCACCCCGCACTCTGGCCTCGAAGGGCTGACCTGATGGCGACCTCCGGCACCTATCTCGGCATCGATATCGGCACATCCGGCGTCAAGACCGTCCTGATCGACGAGGCCCAGGCCGTGCTCGCCAGCGCCGAGGCGCACCTGCAGGTCTCGCGGCCGCAGCCGGGCTGGTCTGAACAGGATCCCGAAAGCTGGTGGCAGGCGACGCTGGCAACGCTGGATAGCTTGCGGAGGTCGCATCCCGTCGAGCTTTCCGCCGTGAAGGGCATCGGCCTGTCCGGCCAGATGCACGGCGCGACCCTGCTGGACAGCCACGACCAGCCGCTTCGCCCGGCGATCTTGTGGAATGACGGCCGTTCGGCGCGCGAATGCGCCGAGCTGGAACAGGCCTGCCCACAAAGCCGCGCGATCGCCGGCAACATCGCCATGGCCGGGTTCACCGCACCCAAGCTGCTCTGGGTCGCCAAACATGAACCGGACGTCTTCGCGCGCACGGCCAAGGTGCTCCTGCCGAAAGACTATGTCCGCCTCAAGCTGAGCGGTGCATATGCCTGCGACATGTCCGATGCGGCCGGCACGCTCTGGCTGGATGTCGCCGCACGTGACTGGTCGGACACCTTGCTGGAGGCCACCGGCCTGAACCGCTCGCATATGCCCGATCTGGTCGAAGGCAGCGCCGTTTCCGGCACGCTGCTGCCCGACCTGGTCGAACGCTGTGGCATGGCGTCGGCGCCTGTGGTCGCTGGTGGTGGCGGCGACAATGCCGCGAGTGCCTGTGGCATGGGCACGGTGCGTCCGGGCGATGCTTTCGTGTCGCTTGGCACATCCGGGGTCTTGTTCGTTTCCAACGCCGAATTCTCGCCCAACACTGAAGGCGCGGTGCACGCCTTTTGCCATGCGCTGCCGAACACGTGGCATCAGATGGGCGTCATTCTATCGGCGGCCGGATCGCTGGAGTGGCTGAGCAGCGTGTTGGACAAGCCGGTAGCGTCACTGATGCGCGATCTTGGCGAACATGCCACCGGCCCAAGCCCTGTGCGTTTCCTGCCCTATCTCTCCGGCGAACGCACACCGCACAACGATGCCACGGCACGTGGCGCCTTCATCGGCCTTGCTGCCGATAGCAGCACCAGTGACATGACACGCGCGGTTCTGGACGGCGTCGCCTTTGCCTTTGCCGATTGCCAGCGCACACTGGCCGCTGCCGGGACCGATTTCGCGCGCGCCACCGCTGTCGGTGGCGGCGCCCGCTCGGCACTCTGGCTGGAAATCCTCGCCACCGTGCTGGATCGGCCGATCGAGCTGCCCGAGGGTGCCGAGCAGGGCGCCGCCTTCGGCGCGGCACGTCTGGGCATGATTGCCGCGACCGGCACCGATCCGCTGGCTGTCTGCGCCAGGCCGAACATGCGCGCGACCATCGAGCCCAGGCGCGAGTTGCAAAGCGCTTATACTGAGGCTTATGCCCAGTACCGCGCACTCTATCCCGCTTTGAAGGAGGCGAGCTCGTCATGAGTACCGGCTTTTTCGGTGACCAGACGCCGATCCGCTACGAGGGTCCAGAAAGCGACAATCTGCTCGCCTTTCGCTTCTATGACCCAACGCGCAAGGTGCTCGGCAAGACCATGGCCGAGCATTTGCGCTTTGCCGTGTGCTACTGGCACAGCTTCACTTGGCCAGGCAATGATCCCTTCGGCGGCGCCACGTTCGAACGCCCCTGGATGCAAGCCGGCGACGGCATGGAGCTGGCCAGGCTCAAGGCCGACGTCGCCTTCGAACTGTTCGACCTGCTAGGCGTGCCGTTCTTCTGCTTTCACGACCGCGACATCGCGCCCGAGGGCGAGACCCTGGCCGAAAGCAATCGCAATGTTCGCGCGATCGCCGACGTCTTCGCCGAGAAGATGCAGACGGCGCCGACCAGGCTGCTCTGGGGCACGGCCAACCTGTTTTCCAACCGACGTTACATGGCCGGTGCCGCGACCAATCCCGACCCGGAGATCTTCGCCTATGCTGCCGCCCAGGTGAAGAACGTGCTCGAGGTCACCAAGGCCCTCGGCGGCGTCAACTACGTCATGTGGGGTGGCCGCGAGGGCTACGAGACCCTGCTCAATAGCGACCTGAAGCGTGAACTCGATCAGCTCGGCCGTTTCGTCAGCCTGGTGGTCGAGCACAAGCACAAGATCGGCTTCGACGGCACGCTGCTCATCGAGCCCAAGCCGCAAGAGCCGACCAAACACCAATACGACCATGACGTCGCCACGGTGTATGGGTTTCTGCGCGCCTATGACCTGGAAAACGAGGTCAGGGTCAATATCGAGGCCAACCACGCCACGCTCGCCGGCCACAGTTTCGAGCATGAGATCGCCCTGGCCCAGGCGCTCGGCATTTTCGGCTCGATCGACATCAATCGCGGCGATGCGCAATCCGGCTGGGACACCGATCAGTTCCCCAACAACGTGCCGGAGCTGGCGCTGGCCTTCTATCACATCTTCAAGCATGGCGGCTTCACCACCGGCGGCTTGAACTTCGATGCCAAGCTGCGTCGCCAGTCGCTCGAGCCGGACGATCTGCTCTACGCCCATGTCAGCGGCATAGATGTCTGCGCACGAGCGCTGCTCGCTGCCGAGGCGATCATCGACGACGGACGGCTCGATGAGCATGTCGCCTCACGTTATGCCGGATGGGACACCAGTACCGGCCGGGCGATCTTGAACGGCAACAAGTCGCTGGATGATCTCGCCGCCATGATCGACGAAGCGTCGCTCGAACCGCAGCCCCGCTCGGGCCGGCAGGAATACCTCGAAAGCCTGATCAACCGCTTCGTTTAGGGAAGCAGACAAGGCCGATGCACTGGCGTACGGCTCGCATGGCTGTGACCAAGCGCCAGTACCGCCCCGATACGGCAATAGTGAAGCCCGCAACCGATGCGCCTATATAGAAAGCGTCGTAGGGGTGTGTGATTGGGGTCCATGTCTCGCCAGCTTTCCATTGTTCTTCCGGGGCTACTCGCTCTCGGGCTGCTCGTCACCGGTGCGCTGCAGGAGGTGCGCGCGCAAAGTGTCGTCAGCACCGATCAGGTGACGGCCAGCCTGCGGGCCGATGTCAGCACGGCAGCACCCGGCGAGACCTTCCGCGTCGCCTTGCACCAGGAGATCATCCCCGGCTGGCATAGCTACTGGCGCAATCCGGGCGATAGCGGCCAGGAAACCGCCCTGTTCTGGGATCTGCCCGACGACGTGGCCGTTTCCGATATCCGCTGGCCGGCGCCGTCGCGCATCCCGTACGGCCCGCTGATGAACTACGGTTACAAGGACACGGCGACCCTGCTGGTTGACGTGACCCTAGCGGCCGACTGGCCCGCGGGCGAGCCCTTGCCCTTGAAGGCGGACGCCGAGTGGCTGGTCTGCGAAGAGATCTGCATCCCGCAATATGGCAGCTTCGCTCTGGACGTGCCGACCGGCGCGCAGACGCAGGCCAGTGCCGATCAGGCTGAGCTGTTCGCCGCCGCCGAACAGGCCATGCCGGTCGATGCCGGGCTGGCGGCGCAGTTCGCGCGCAGTGACCAAGCCCTCGAGGTGCAGATCGAACTGCCCGGCGATCCCGCGCGGATCACCGATGCCTATCTCTTCCCGCTCACCTGGGGCGTCATCGATCACGCCGCCGCCCAGGAGCTGCGCGCCGCCGAGGGTGGCGTGCGCCTTAGCGCCACGGCCGGCGAGATCGCGCCGGAAACACCGCTGGAGGCCGTGCTCGAAATCACCGAGGACACCGGCGGCACCACACTGACACGCGCCTACACAATCAGCGCCGCACCAGGCAGCCTCGCCCCGGTCAGCGATGCTCTCCTGGCAACCGGCGCTGGCGAAGGTGGCGGAACCTTTGCAAGCATCGGCCTGATCGCAGCGCTGGCACTCGCCTTCGCGGGCGGCGTGCTGTTGAATCTGATGCCGTGCGTCTTCCCGATCCTGACCATGAAAGGCCTCAGCCTGTTGCGCCATGGCGACGGGCCCGGCGCGCAGCGTCTGGCCGGCGGCCTGGCCTACACGGCCGGAGTCCTGGCGAGCTTTCTTGCGCTCGGTGCGGGGCTGCTTGCGCTGAAAGCCACCGGCGCTGCCGTCGGCTGGGGTTTCCAGTTGCAGGAACCAATTGTTGTCGGCGCGCTATCGCTGATCATGCTCGCCGTCGGCCTGAACCTGTCCGGCGTGTTCGAGGTTACCGGCGCATTCGGTACCAGCGGCGGCAGCGCGCGCAGCGGCCTGGCCGGCGATTTCTTCACCGGCGTGCTCGCAACCGTCGTCGCCGCACCCTGCACCGCACCGTTTATGGCCAGCGCCATGGGCGCAGCCCTCGTGCTGCCGGCCGCAGCCGGCTTGGCCGTCTTCGCCATGCTCGGCCTGGGACTTGCTGCACCGTTCTTGGCGCTGAGCGCTTTTCCGCAGCTGGCGGCGCGTCTGCCCCGGCCGGGCGCATGGATGGACGAGCTCAAACAGATCCTGGCCTTTCCGATGTATGCCGCTTGTGCCTGGCTGGTCTGGGTTGCCGCCCAGCAGACCGGGCCGCAGGGCTTGCTCATCCTGCTCATGGCCTTGATCGCCATCGGTTTTGCCGCCTGGCTCTATGGGTTTGCCCAGAGAAAGGGCGACGAACGCCTGTTGCCACGCCGTGCGCTCGCAGCTTTGGGAATCTGCGCGGCCATCGCCAGTCTGGGTGCGCTCCGCGAAGATACAGTCGCGAATGCCGAACCGAGCGGGGTCGAGCCCGGCCAGGTCGCTTACTCGGCGGACGAGCTGGCGGCTTTGCGTCAGGCCGGCCGGCCGGTCTTCGTCGAGTTGACCGCTGCCTGGTGCATCAGCTGCAAGGTCAACGAGCGCGTGGCGCTGTCCGGCGAGGGTTTCGCCCAGGCGCTGGACGAGGGTGACATCGTCTACATGGTCGGCGACTGGACGCGGCGCGATCCGGCGATCACAGCGCTGTTACAGGAACATGGCCGCGCCGGCGTGCCGCTCTATCTGGTGTATCCGGCAGGCGGCGGCGCACCGCAGATCCTGCCACAGGTCCTGACCGAGCGCCTGGTCGTCGATGCCCTGCGTGCGGCAGCTTGATCCGCAGTTTCTTACCGTCGTCACATCCAGCTTAGGGGAGTTGCTTACATGATCCGTGTTGCCTGTAGCCTTGTCGCCCTTGGCGTCGTCGCGTTCGCTGTCCCGCTTGCCGAAAGCGCCGAAATCGGCCAGCCAGCGCCGACCTTCACCGGCATCAACACCGCCGGCGAGACGGTCGCGCTGGAAGATCTGCGCGGCCAGACGGTCGTGCTCGAGTGGAGCAATGACGGCTGCCCGTATGTGCAAAAGCATTACGGTACCGGCAACATGCAGGCCCTGCAGCGCGAGGCCGTCGACGAGCATGGTGCCGTCTGGCTGACGGTGATCTCCTCCGCACCCGGCACGCAGGGCTATGTCGAGCCGATGGAGGCCGATGCGCTGACCGAAGACCGCGATGCCGCGCCGAGCCATGTCCTGCTCGATCCGCAAGGCGAGATCGGCCGCATGTACGATGCGCGCGTGACGCCGCACATGTACGTCATCGATGGCGACGGCACGCTGGTTTATGCTGGTGGCATCGATGACAAGCCCTCCGCCAATTGGGCGACGGTCGAAGGCGCCACCAACTATGTCAGCGCCGCGCTCGATGACATGGCCGCCGGCAAACCGGTCGCCACGCCGAGCGCGCGCGCCTATGGCTGCTCGGTGAAGTACGCGCCGGGCGCGTGAGCTGACGCCGTCATCACGTGACCTGCACGGCCGGTCGGTCCGCCCAGCTTGCGGTCCGGCCCGCCGTGCAAGCCGCCGTCCTGGGAGGTGATCTTGCATCTCGATCGACGCACGGCCATGCTCACGACTGCCGGTCTGCTCCTCGCTGGCCGGTCAGGGAGAGCACAGGACATGACGACAAGCGTCAGGGCGGCAGCTGCATGGCTGGATAGCCTGGATAGCAGGCAGCGCGCACAGGCGCTGTACGACTTGGACGGCGGCGACCTGTCGAACTGGAACTACACACCGCGCAGGCGGCCGGGCCTCGCCTTGCGTGATCAAAGCAGGACGCAGCAACAAGCGGTGTTTGCCCTGCTCGAGACGGTGTGCAGCGATGACGGCCTGCGCAAGGTACGCGATGTCCTGAGGCTGGAGGGCATTTTGGGCGAACTCACCGGCCGGCCCGACTATCGCGATCCGGAAAACTATGCGCTGGCTCTTTTCGGCCAACCGTCGGACCAGGCGCCCTGGGCGTTTCGCTTCGAAGGCCACCATGTCTCGCTGACCTTCACCTTCGTACCGGACCAGGGCGTCGCGGTGACACCACATTTCCTGGGCTCGAATCCGGCCATTGTGCCGAGCCGGCACACGCATGCCGGCTTCGAGCTGTTGCGCGAGGAACGCGAGCGGGCCTTGGCCATCGTCGCCGCCCTTGATCCGGCATTGCGCGACAGCGCGCGCATCAACTGGACCATGCCGAGCGATATTGTTACCGGCCCGGGCCGCGAGCAGTCGCTGCGCTCGCCGGCCGGCCTTGCCATGGCGAGCATGCACGGCAGTGCACAGGAGGCGGTCATGCAGCTCATCGCGGCGTTCGCCGGCAATCTGCGCGGACCTCTGGCGGGGGATTCGATGGCGCGCATCCGCGAGCACGGCACTGACGGCATTCATTTCGGCTTTGCCGGCGAGCCTGAAATCGGCCGCCCACACTATTTTCGCCTGCACGGCCCGTCAGTGCTGATCGAATACGACGACACGCGCGGCAATCACGTCCATGCCGTATGGCACGATCCGACTGACAGCTTCGGCAGCGATCGCCTGCGGCAGCACTACGACGAAAGCCGCCACGACTGAGCGACGTGTCAGAAGGCATGTCTGCCGGCCCGGGCGCGAACCGGCCGACATGCCCGGGCTTCAGGCGGCAGATTTGACCGTGTCAGTAACCTTGCGCAGCCCCTGCTCAAGATCGCCAATGATATCCTCGACCGATTCCAGACCGATGCTGAGGCGCACGACCTCCGGCCCGGCGCCGGCGATACGCTGGGCATCTTCATCGAGCTGGCGATGGGTGGTCGAGGACGGGTGGATGATGAGCGAGCGCGAATCGCCGATATTGGCCAGGTGCGACAGCAGCTCGACGCTCTCGACCAGCTTGATGCCGGCCTGATAGCCGCCCTTCAGGCCGAAGGTGAATACCGCGCCGGCCCCCTTGGGCATGTACTTTTTCGCCAGCGCATGATTGGCGTTCGACGGCAGCCCCGGATA
Organism: Geminicoccaceae bacterium; assembly: GCA_050331015.1. Taxonomy (GTDB): domain Bacteria; phylum Pseudomonadota; class Alphaproteobacteria; order Geminicoccales; family Geminicoccaceae; genus JBHJHH01. Next base: position 19,807 of record JBHJHH010000006.1, on the reverse strand, counting down.
GGACACCCAGTCGACTTCATCGTGGTTTTCGAGATACTCGGCGACCTTCAAGGTGTTGCTGCAGTGCCGTTCCATGCGCAGCGGCAGGGTTTCGACGCCCTGCAGCAGCAAGAAGGCATTCATCGGCGACAGCGGCGCACCGATATCGCGCAAGCCGACCGCCTTGTTGCGCACGGTCAATGCCAGGTTGCCGAAGGTCTCAGCGAATTTCAGTCCGTGATAGCCGCGCGAGGGCTCGGTCATCAACGGGAACTTGTCGTTCTGGGTCCAGTCGAACGTACCGCCTTCGACGATGACGCCGCCGATGGAGTTGCCCTGACCGCCGAGGAACTTGGTCGCGCTGTGCACGACGATATCGGCCCCGTGCTGCAGCGGCTGGCAGAGATACGGCGTCGGCATGGTGTTGTCGACGATCAGCGGCACGCCGGCCTCGTGGGCGATAGCTGCAATCGCGGCGATGTCGCAGACGATACCTTCCGGGTTCGAGCTGCTCTCGATGAAGATCGCCTTGGTCTTGGCGGTGATGGCGCGCTTGAAGTTCTCCGGGTCGCGCGGATCGACAAACACGGCCTTCCAGCCAAAGCTCGGGAAGGTCTCGGAGAACTGGTTGATCGAGCCGCCGTACAGCTTGTTCGAGGCGATGAACTCATCGCCCGGCTGCATCAGGTTCAAGAACGTGATGAACTGCGCCGCGTGGCCGGAGGCGGTGGCGCAGGCCATCGTGCCGCCTTCGAGCGTGGCGATGCGCTCTTCGAACACCGACACCGTCGGGTTGGTCAGGCGCGAGTAGATATTGCCGAACTGCTGCAGGTTGAACAGCGAGGCAGCATGCTCGACGTCGTCGAACACGAACGACGTCGTCTGATAGATCGGCGTCGCACGGGCGCCAGTGGTAGGATCAGGCTGGGCGCCGGCATGGATCGCCAGGGTCTCGAACCCGGGCTTGGTCTGCTCACTCATCTGTCTTCTCCCTAGCTGCATGCGCTTGGCGTGTTGTCGATATAATCAGCTTGATGGCTCGTCCTGGCCCGGCCAGACGGGCGGGCGCTTCTCGGCAAAGGCGGCAAAGCCCTCGCCGGCATTGGCATCGAGGGCATTGTCGACGATGACCTCGGAGGTGAAGGCATAAGCGTCGCTGAGCGGCATTTCCAGCTGGCGATAAAAGGCACGCTTGCCCTTGGCCAGCACCGCCCGCGGCTTGCTCACCAAGCGGGCGCAGAGATCACCGAGCGCCCGGTCCATCTCCGCCGGTTCGACGACCTGGTTGACCAGCCCCAGGCGGTGCGCTTCTGCCGCGTCGATGAAATCGCCGGTCATGAGCATTTCCAAGGCCGCTTTGCGCGGCACGTTGCGCGACAGGGCGACCATCGGCGTCGAGCAGAACAGGCCGTATTTCACCCCAGACGTGGCAAAGCGCGACGTGTTCGTGCAGATCGCCAGATCGCATGCGGCGACGAGCTGGCAACCTGCAGCCGTGGCGATGCCGTCGATCCTGGCGATCACCGGCACCGGCAAGCTGGGAATGGTCATCATCAGCCGCGAGCAGGCTTCGAACAGATCATGCAGGAATTTGCGATCGCGGTTGGCCGCCATTTCTTTCAGATCATGGCCGGCGCAAAAGGCCTTGCCCTCGCCGGCGAGCACCACGGCACGCACGCTGTTGTCGGCGGCAGCCTGTTCCAGCTCGCCTTGCAGGACCTCGAGCATCTCGCGTGAAAGCGTGTTGAAGCGCTCCGGGCGCTGGAATGTCAGCGTGACGATGCCGTCGGCGTCGCGGGTCCGCCCGATCATCGGCGCCGTGGTTTCGGCTGCACTCGCCATCGACATGGCTGCCTCCCGTTGTGATTCGACGCATGGCACTTCGCGCGCGCGTTTGGGCGGCGCATACTAGCTTGCGATGTGGGATGATCAAACAGGACCGACAATGACAAGCGCGCGCATCTCGCTAAGCGAGCTGGAGGAACTCGCCTGGGAAGGGGTACCGCTGGTCGGTCGCCTCGACTGTTCGATCGAAAAGCTCGAGCGCGGCCATGTCGTCGTGCGCCTGCCCTATCGCGATGAGTTGCTGCGCCCGGGCGGCACGATCTGTGGGCCAGCGATGTTCGCCCTGGCCGATATCGCCCTGTATGCCGCGGTCTTGAGCGAGATCGGCCCGGTGCCGCTGGCAGTGACCACGGATATGACCATGCATTTCCTCAGCCGGCCGGCCCCCGGCGATCTGCTCGCGAGCGGCGAACTCCTGAAGATTGGCAAGCGGCTGGCGATCGGTGAGGTCACGCTGCGGGCGGTTAAGCACGAAGAGATCGTCAGCCATGCCGTTGGCACATACGCGATACCGCCGCGGTGAACCAAGCACCGCGATCAAAGCCGGACGATCAGTTCAATAGGTTGAGCAGGCCGATTGCCATGACGGTGATGATCACCGTGGCAGCCAGAAAGGCTGTCTCATTCAACATGGTATTCTTGTTCATCCCGATCGCTCGTCGGCTTAGCCTTCCGATTTCGCTTTCTGCGCTAATTAGCTGGATTCCGTGATGATATGATGAGCGAATGCACAGATTCGTTGCTTCAGCGTGCTAAACTCAAGCGCGTTTGCCGATCATTTGGCCTCACGTGATCAGCGCCAACACCAAAGGCGCCTTGTGGATGGTCCTGAGCGGCGCCATGGCGACCGGCATGAGCCTCGCCATTCGGGCACTCGCCGGTGACATTCCCTCGACGGTCATCACGTTTGTCCGCTGTCTGCTCGGTATGCTTATCGTCGCACCCCTGGCGCTGCAGCCGGAGCGCTGGCGCACGCAGCATCTGGGCATGCAAGTCCTGCGCGGGCTGGCCGCAGCAGTGGCGATCAATTGCGGCTACTACGCCCTCACCGTGCTGCCGCTCACGGCCGCGACCGTGCTGTTCTTCTCGGCGCCGCTCTATGTCACCGCGCTGGCGCCCTGGCTGCTGCAGGAACCGGTCGGCTGGCGCCGGTGGGGCGCGACCATCACCGGCTTTGTCGGTGTGGTGATCGTCTTGCGACCGGCGCCGTCGGCATTCGACCCGAACGCCCTGGTCGCTCTGGTCGCCGGACTGTTCTTCGCCCTGGTGCTGATCATCGGCCGGCGCATGGCCGCCAATGACCGGCCATCCACGGTAATGCTCTACACTAGTGCCGTGACCACGGTGGCGACGCTGCCGCCGGCCCTGGTGCAATGGCGCCTGCCCGACAATGCCGAGACCTGGCTGTTGCTGGCCGTCGCCGCCGGCTTCGGCACCGCGCGCACCTATGCCGACATCCGCGCCTATGCCGAGGGCGACACCAGCTTTGTGAGTGTTTTCCAGTATCTACGGCTGCTGATGATTGCCGTTGGCGCTTACTTCCTGTTCAGCGAGACACCCGATGCCGGCACGCTTACCGGCGGCGCGGTCATCATCGCGGCAACGCTGTACATCAGCCAGCGCGAGGCGCGCCTGGGCCGCGGCAGTGGCGGTCGCGTCGGCGGCTAGCTGCGGTCATGCAGCAAACACCGGCAGCACGCGGCGGAGAACGGTCACCGATGATTGCGCGACTTCGTGGACAAAGCTGGCGAAATCGAAGCTGCTTTCCGCCCCGGCCAGATCGCTGAGCGCACGAATGTCCAGCCAGGGCAGACCGAAGCGCGTGCAGATCTGGGCAACGGCGGCGCCTTCCATCTCGACGGCTTGCGCCTGGAAGGTCTCGAACAGACGTACGCGCGTCGCCTCGCAATGCACGTAACAATCACCGGTCAGCACGGTACCGAGGACGATGCGCGGCGGTTTGCCTTCGCCGCCAGCAGCCCTGGACAGCAGCGGCAGCACCAGATCGCCGAGCGCCTGTTGCACGGCATGCACGCGTGCTTGATCCAGGTCATAGCCAAGCTGGTCGGTCGGATTGAAGAACGGCACATGCCCTGCCTGGTAGGCCGCAAGCTGGCCGTGCTCGATGACGCCGGCATCGTGCTGGATGGTCCGGATGCCGACGACCACATCACCGATATGCAAACTTGGATCGAGACCGCCGGCGACGCCGCTGAACAACACGGCACGGGCACCGTACCGCGCGGCCAGCATCGTCGTGACGAAGGCAGCGTTGACCTTGCCTATGCCGGCCTCGGCGAGAACGACCGGCTGGCCATCGAGTTCACCTGAGGCAAAGCGCGCACCGGCAACGGTCTCGTTTTGCGCATCACCCATCAGCCGACGGAGATCGGTCAGTTCTTGCGGGATGGCACAAATAATCCCAACAGGATCCGCAACGGACACGAGGCATCGCTCCACATCATGAAGAGGGTCAAGGCATAGCAACCGCGGGTTCGGCTGGCTAGCGAGCCGGAAACCCGCCAACGACCGCTTCGAAGGACACCGTCATGACTGCACATCTGCACGGCATCGATCACCTGCTCATCGGCGTGGCCGATCTGGACACCGCCGCCGCGACCTATCGCAAGCTCGGTTTCACGACCACGCCCAAGGGCGAACATGTCGGCTGGGGCACGGCCAATTTCTGCATGATGTTCCCGACCGACTATCTCGAGCTGATTGGCATCGTCGATCCAAGCCAGTTCACCAACCGTCTGGATACGTTTCTCGAGAGCGGTGAGGGCCTGCTCGGCATTGCCCTGGCGACATCGGGTCCGAACGAAACGCGCCGCGCCTGGCAGGTTGCCGGGCTGGCGACCTCGGACGTCAACTTGCTCAAGCGCCGCCTGCTCGATCCGGACGGTGAGATCGAACTCGCCTTCAAGAACGTGATCATCAACGGCGAGGACTGCGCCGGGCTGCGCATGTTCGCCGTGGCGGCTGAAGACGCGCCGGCCATGCGCCGGCCGGAATGGCTCGGCCATGCCAACGGTGCCATCGGCATTGCCTCAGTGACCATCGCCGCCCAGGCGCCGATGGAACTGGCCCCGACCATGGGCAAGGTCTTTGGCCTCAGCCGGCTGGCCGATACCGACAACACCCTGGCCGTACACACCGGACGGGGCGTCATCCTGGTCTCGAATGCCGAAGACCTCGAAATGCTCCATCCCGAGTTCGAGTCCTGCACCGATCGCGACGAGCCATGGCTGGCAGCGATGACCCTGGTCGTTGAAAACATCAGCGCCACGGCGGCCTATCTCGACAGCCAGGGCATCGACTATCGCTGGGAGAACAGCGATGTCATCGGCGTACCGCCCAGTGCCACCCATGGCGTCATGCTGGAATTCACCCACAGGCGGGCCTTCGCGCTCGGTTAGGCGTCAGGTCCAACCGTCCGCTTCGGCCTCGATCGCCGCCATGTCGTCGTCGGAAAGGCCGAAGTGATGGCCGATCTCGTGGATGAGCACGTGGCGAACGAGGTGCTCGAGCGTTTCCGGCTCGCTCGCCCAATAGTCCAGGATCGGCCGGCGATAGAGGTAAATGACATCGACCTCGGCGCGCAGTGGGATCGCCTCGCGCTCGCCGATCGGTATGCCGTGATACAGCCCGAGCAGATCGAACGGGCTGTCGCACGCCATGGCCGTCACCGTCTCGTCGTCGGGAAACTCCTGCACGCGGATGAGCACATCGCTGACCGGTTCACGGAACACGGGCGGCAGCTCGGCGAGCACCGCTTCGCCGATCCGCTGGATGTCGTCGGCGCTGGGCGCATAACCGAAACGCTTGTCCGCACCGCGGGCATCACCCATGTCAGCGGGCATGGTCTTGCGGCCAACACGCATGAGGGGAGTGAGACATGGTCGAGAAACTGAGCGATGAAGAGCGCACGAGCGCCCTCGGTGAACTGAGCGACTGGCGCCTGGTTGAGGGTCGTGACGCGATCACTAAGACCTTTACCTTCAAGAATTTCGTCGAAGCCTTCGGTTTCATGAGCCGTGCGGCGCTGCATGCCGAGAAGCTCAACCACCATCCCGAATGGTTCAACGTCTACCGCACCGTCGAGGTCACGCTGTCAACCCACGATGTCGGCGGGCTGAGCGCGCTGGATGTCAAGCTGGCACGCGTCATGGACCAGCTTGCCGACTAGCGCGCACCGAGCACTGCGTCAGGGGCGTTCCCACTGTCCGGTCTTGGCTGAGCGGAACGCGGCATCGAGCACGCGAGCCTGTGCCAGACTGTCTTCCAGCGGTACCGGCTGCGGCGTGCCCTCGATGATCGACTTGGCGAATGCGTCGATCTCGAGACGATACTGATCGCAAGGCTCGACCTCGATCAGCTTGGCGGAGCGGTCGCCGCGCTCGGCGCCGTCATCGGTGAACAGCCGGCAGGACCGTTCGCTTGGCGCATTGAACGGGATTTCGATCTCGAGCCGGCCTTCGCTACCGAACACCTGCATGCGCTGATAGGGCACGCACTGGGTGGAATAGGTGAAGCTCGCGACGATCGGCGGCCCGTCCCCATCGCCGGGAAAGCGCAGCATGACCGAGCCGAGGCGGTCGGCAGCGAAACGCGGGTCGATGTCCATGATCGCCATGACCGCTTCCGGCTCGCTGCCCAGCAGGAAGCGCGAGGTCGTCGTCGGATAGCAGCCGATATCGTACATGCCGCCGCCGCCGCGCTCGTGCGACCAGTTGCGGATGTTGTTCGGATCGTCGTTGAAATAGCTGAAGAAGCATTGGATCGCGCGGACCTGGCCGAGTGCGCCGCTGGTCACGATTTCGCGCGCGCGCAGCCATTGCGGATGGGTGCGCACCATGAAGGCTTCCTGGATACGCCGACCGTGACGCTCGCGGGCTTCCAGCATGGTCTGCACCGCGACAGCGGTCAGGCTGAGCGGCTTTTCGCACAACACATGCTTGCCGGCGGCGACGGCGCTCAGCGTGACCGGCAGGTGCTGGTCGTTCGGCAGGGGATTGTAGACGACATCGATGGTCGGATCGGCGAGCAGCTCTTCGTAACTGCCGTAGCTGCGCGGGATGGCAAACTGCTCGGCCAGCTTGACCGCAGCCGAGCGGTTGCGAGAGGCGATACCGCCCAACTCGCCATAGCTGCTCGCCTGAATGGCCGGCATGACGTGCTCGACGCCGATCTTGGCGGTGCTGATGATGCCCCAGCGTAGCTTTGCCAACGCCTTCTCCCCTCTTTGTCGTTGTTGTCGATCATGGCCGATCGAAGAGCCTGGTCAGACTCGGCCCTCGCGGTACCAGGCGAAGGCGAGGGTCGCGAGCAGCAGCACGAGCGCCAGCGGCGGCGGCAGAAGGGGTCCCTGCTGGGTGCCGATCACCCGGTACTGCTCGTTATCACGCACACCGATCCAGCCGCGGCCGGCCATGCTGCGACCACCGCTCAACAGCCGGACCGACGGCGTGCCCTGTTCCAGCCAGCGCGTTGCGCCTTCGCTCGCCTCGACGGCCGCAGCCAGACGCGCCGGGCTGGCGAGCAGGTCGGACATTTCCAGCTCACCCATCGGCCTGAGGCTGGCATAGGCGACTCGTTCGCCATCCTCGACGCGGAACAGACCGGTCTCGTTCACATCGACCAGTTGCTGGGCCAAACCGCTCTCGCCCGGCTCGAGGGCTACGTCCTGCGTGGCACCCGAGGGCGCATGCAGCTGGGCCCGGACCGGTTCCTGATCGAGCGAACGCCGGCGCACGAGCAGCTGATCGCCACGGGCTTCGAGAAGCAGATCCTCCTCCTCGAGCTCGGGCTCCTTCATGAGCCAGTGCACCAGACGGCGCAGCAAGCGCGCCTGTGGCCCACCCTCTTCTAAGCCGCGCGCCCAAAGCCAGGCATGATCGGACAGAAGCTGGGCGACACGCCCCTCGCCGACACGATCTAGCACCAGTAGCGGCCGATTGGCGACGCCGGTCATCAAGACCTGCGCATCGCTGTCGACATCGACTTGGCGGAACCAGCGGCCCCAGGTCTCGGAATCGGCCTGCAGGTCACTGGTCACCGGATGGCGCTGGCCGAGATCGGAGAGCTGGGGACGATAGCCTTCCTCGTAGACGCGCCCGGACGGCACGGCCGGCAGCACGCGCGACAGCGGCGTGCGATAGAGCGACAGCGGATACGCGAATTCCGGTCCGGCAGCTTCGAGCAGCGCGCCACCGTCCTCGACAAAGCGGGCGACATTGTCGAGATACGCCAAGGGCAAAAGACCGCGTCTCGCGTAGCGATCGAAGATGACCAGGTCGAACTCGTCGAGCTTGACCTCAAACAGCTCGCGTGAGGGAAAGGCGATCAACGCCAGTTCGCGAATCGGCGTGCCGTCCTGCTTTTCCGGCGGACGCAGGATGGTGAAGTGCACCAGATCGACGGCGGGATCGGCCTTGAGCAGGTTGCGCCAGACGCGCAGTCCCGGATAGGGCTTGCCGGAGACGAGCAGGACACGCAGGCGGTCGCGCACGCCATTGACGAAGGCAACCCGGCGGTTGTTGAGCGCTGTCAGCTCGCCGTCGGCGACTTCAGCTTCGATCTCGATGACGCTTTGGCCCGCGCGCTCGAGGCTGAAGGGGATGTCCACCGGCTCGCCGGGCTGAGCATTGACCTGGGCGAGCAGCGCGCCGTCCTGGCGCACGGTGACCGGGATCGGCTCTCGCGCCCCTTCGGCCTCGGGCAGGCTGTCGACCCGCAAGCGCAAGGTCTGCGGCTCATCGAGCATGGCGTAACTTGGCGCCTGCTCGATGATCAGCCGCCGGTCGCGCTCGTCAGCACTGCCGGCGACCAGGTGATGCACCGGCGCATCGATGCCCAGGTCGCTCTGACCCTCGGCGATGTCGTGCAGCTGACCGTCGGACAGAACGATGACGCCGGCCAGGCGATCGATGCCAATTTCACTCAGGCCCAGTGCCAAGGCTTCCCGCAGGCGCGAGCCGTGCGTCTGATCGGCCTCGATGACCACCTCATGCATCTCGAGACCGTCGATCGCCTCGATCTCGCCCTCCAGCTCGGTACGCGCCGCCTCAAGCTGACGCTCGCGCTCGCCGATGCTCATGCTGCCGCTTCGATCGACGACGACCAGTGCGGTATCGGCCAACGGCACGCGTTCCTCGCGGGTCAGCACCGGATTGGCCAAAGCCAGCCAGGCGAGCGCCATGAACGCGGCCCGGGCGAGCACGCCGCGCGCCTTGCGGTAAGCTCCAAAGCCGAGCAGCAGCAGGGCCAAGACGCCAAGCACCGCCAGGACGGGCCAGGGCAGCCACGGGGCAAACGTGATGCCGGCTGTCGTCATTGGCCAAGCCTCTCAAGCAGTGCGGGCACGTGGACCTGATCGGTCTTGTAGTTGCCGGTCAGTGCGTACATCACGAGGTTGACGCCAAAGCGTCGGGCCATTTCCCGCTGGCGTTCGCCGCCGGGGACCACCGGCAACAGCGGCAGGCCGTATTCATCGATCGCCCAGGCTCCAGCCCAGTCATGCGCGCCGATGATCACCGAGCTGACACCGTCGTTGACGCCTTCCGGCACCTGATCGACCCAGACCGGCTGGCCGGTGAAGCGCCCTGGAAACTCTTGCAACAGGTAGAAGCTGCGCGTCAGCACATGATCCTCGGGCACCATGCGCATGGGCGCGATATCGACATCCTCGAGCACCTCGCGCAGCCGTGCACCACCGGCGCCCTGTCCGGTCTGACCCGGCAGCAGGGAGCCGGCATCGCTGGTGTCGAACAGGACCATGCCGCCACGCTTGAAATACGCGTTCAGCTCGGCCTTGGCGTCGGCCGAGAGCGACGGGCTGCTTGCTGCGATCGGCCAGTAGATCAGCGGATAGAGCGCGAGTTCGTCCTGCTCGGGATCGACTGCAACGGGATCGCCGGTTTCGATCGCCGTGCGCTGGTTCAAGACGAGGGCCAGGCCTTCGAGGCCGGCGCGCGAGCGCTCGTCCAGATCGCTCGCGCCGGTGACCACATAGGCCAGATGGGTCGTGTCGGTCGCCATGATCGCTTCGGCGTCCTGGCTCTGGGCAAGCACAGGCGGCGCCATCATCAAGGCGGCCAGACCGGCGGTCGCCGTCGCACGGGCTGGCAGGGGCAGCAGACCGCGCAGGCCGTAGCTGATCAGCAGGTCGAGCAGGAGCAGCACGAAAGCCGCACCCAGCAACCACGGCAACAGCGGCACCTCACCGGTACCGACATACGCCATCGGGCGAACGGGCAAGTTGTCGTCATCGATCGCGACATACTGTGCAAAGGATGGCGACAGGTTGAGCGCGTGCGCTGCCGACTCCGGTGCATCCGGTGGGACGTAGAGGCCGGCCGGCGTGTCGACGCTGACCTCGAGGCCGGCAAAGCCAGCCGCCGGTATCGGCGTGCGCATGCCCGGCTGATCGCGCAGGTTGCCGAACGCGTCCAATAGTGCTTGCGGTACGAGCTCACCGCTCTCGCTCGGTTCCACGCCGCGCGCCAGATCGACGAAGCGGCGCAGCAGATCGACGAACGCGCCGGACAAAGCGAGATCCGACCAGGCGGTGTTTGCGGTGGTATGCACAAGGACGAGCGAACCGTCGCCGCGCGACTCACCAGTGATCAGTGGCGTGCCGTCGCTCAAGCGGGCCCAGGTATGGCGATCCAGTTCCGGACCCGGCTGGGCGAGCACCTGGCGGGTCACGCGCACGTCATCCGGCACCGGTAGATTGGCGAGCGGTCCGGAGGCCTCGAACGGTGCCAGCGGCAAGGGCTGCGACCAGGACAAGGCGCCACCGAGATTGCGATCGCCGACGCGTAGCGGCACGGGCACGAAGCGATCGGTCCCCTCCGCCAGGCGCGGACCGGCAAAGCGCACCAGCACGCCGCCTCGATCGAGCCAGTTCTCCAGAGACGGCATCAGCGTGTCCGGCACGTTGGCGGCATCACCCAGAATGATCAGCGACAGATCGAGATCGACCAGACGCTCCAGCGGGGCATTGACGATCTCCGCATAGGGTCGAAGCGCCCGTTCGACATAGTAGAGCTCACTCAAAAGGGGCTGCGCGCTGACCTCGCCCGGATCGACCAGGCCAACCACCTTACGGCGCATGCTCTCATCCAGGAGTACGGCCGTACCGACCCCGTCACGACCCTCGACGACCAGTCGCTGGATGCTGTTGCGAATGCCAAGCGGCGGCGAGACCGAGGCGCGGGCTTCGCGCTCGCCATCGGCAAAGCGCATCTCCGTGTGCAATAGCACCTGACCCTGATCGCCCAGCGCGCGCACGCCGATATCGCGGGCCGGCCCGTCATCGGCGCGACGGGCAACCAGTGTCAGACCAGCGGCATTGGCTTCCGGCGGCAACAGCAGATCCGCGCGCGCGGCCGGGTCTTCGCTCAAGACACGCAAGGGGCCCAAGCGCCGCAAGTCATCCGCGACGTCAGCAGCGCCGGCCGCGCCTTCAGCGTTGCGCGAGACGCCATCACTGAGCCAGACGACATCGGCGACGCCGTCAAAGGTGCTGCCAGCGAGCCGGGCGGCCGCTTCGCGGCGCTCGAGACCAAAGGGCACCGGTTCCCAGGCGCCGGCAGCGGCATTTGCATCCGCGGCATTGAGCAAGGTCGGCTCGGCGTGGGTACTACCCGCGGCTGTGCCCAGCAACACCACCGCCCGGCCATCACGGCCAGCCCGGTCGATGACATCGGTCATGGCATCCCGGCGCAACGACCATCGCGGCGCCGCCGCCCAGCCGTCATCGACCACCAGGATAACCGGGCCGTCCTCCTGCAGGCCGGTATCCGGGTTGAGGACCGGCGCGGCCAGGGCCAGGATGATCAGGGCTGCCGCTGCCAGACGCATCAGCAGAAGCCAGAGCGGCGTGCGCGCCGGGGTCTCCTCACGCGCCTGCAGCCCGAGCAGGAAGACGATGCCCGGGAAACGCAGGCGCCGCGGCGCTGGCGGTATGATGCGCAACAACCACCAGACCGCCGGCAAAGCCAGCAGGGCGGCGAGCAGCCAGGGTTGGGCGAAAGCCAGGGGACCGAGTTGCAGCATCGTCAGATCCCCTTGGTGGCCAGTGCTTCATAGAGGGCCAGCAGGGCGGCTTCCGGTGGCGCATCGCTGCGATGCGCGAAAAAGGTCCAGCCGAAACGCCGGGCGAGATCGCGCAACGCGGCGCCATGGGCTTCGAAGCGCGAGCGATAGGCCGAGCGCACGGCATCGACATTGCGGATCAGCGCGTGCTGGTCGCTGTCCATGCCTTCGAACAGCATGCGACCGTGATAGGGCAACGCCTCTTCCGCCGGGTCGATGACCTGGACGAGATGGCCGCGCACGCCGGCGCCGGCATGCAGGCGCACGCGCTTTTGCCACCAGTCGATCGGTCGGAAAAAGTCGCTGATGATGACCAGCCGGGCACTGCGCGGCACGGACAGGTCCAGCGTCGCCGGATCCTGGCCGTGGCCGCTTTCGATCACCTGTCGTGCCAGCCGCTCGAGCAGATCACGGCCGCCAACCGGACGCAGCCCGTCGCCGAGCCAGGCGACACGTTCGCCGGCCCGACCGAGCAGGGCGGCTAGCGCCAGGGCGATCACCGTGGCCCGATCATGCTTGTTGACCAGGTCGCGCCTGGATGAGAACGCCATGCTCGGCGACGCATCGCGCCACATCCACACGGTTTCCGCAGCTTCCCATTCAAGTTCACGGACGAAGACATGGTCAGAGCGCGCCGATTGCCGCCAGTCGATGCGCGAGGTCGCATCACCGGGCTGGTAGTTGCGGTATTGCCAGAAGGTCTCACCGACGCCGACGCGGCGCCGGCCATGCACACCTTGCGCGACCGTCATCGCCACACGATCCGCCGCGACCATGAGCCCCGGCAGGCGTGCGGCGATCTCTTCCGCTTCGAGGCGTTCACGCGTCAGGGCGGATGGCGTTGCGCTCATCAGCTCAACGGACCAGCTGGCACAGGCGGTCGATGACGTCGCGCAAGGTGATGCCTTCGGCACGTGCGGTGAAGGTCAAGGCCATGCGGTGGCGCAGGATCGGATGAGCCAGAGCGATGACATCATCAACCGAAGGCGACAGCCGGCCGTGCAGCAACGCCCGCACGCGGGCCGCCGAGACCATGGCCTGGCTGGCGCGCGGGCCCGGTCCCCAGGCGATGTGCTCGCGCAGATCTTCCAACTCACTGGTGTCCGGACGGCCGGCCCGGACAACCCGCAAGATCGCCTCGACCACCTGCTCACCGACCGGGATCCGGCGGCCGAGCTGCTGCGCGCGGATCAGGCTTTCGGGATCCATGACCGCCTTGAGCGCCGCGCTCGAGCCGGTCGTGGTCTCGAGGACGATGCGCCGTTCCGCCTCGATATCCGGGTAGTCGACATTGATCTGCAACAGGAAGCGATCGAGCTGGGCTTCGGGCAGCGGATAGGTGCCCTCCTGCTCGATCGGGTTCTGCGTCGCCAGCACATGGAAGGGCTTAGGTAGCTCATGATCATGACCGGCAACGGTGACGCGTTTTTCCTGCATGGACTGCAAGAGGGCCGCTTGGGTGCGCGGGCTGGCACGGTTGATCTCGTCAGCCATGAGCAGCTGGCTGAAGACCGGACCGGGCAGAAAACGGAAGCTGCGCCGCCCGTGCTCATCGTCTTCGAGAATTTCCGAACCAAGGATATCCGCCGGCATCAGGTCCGGGGTGAACTGCACGCGTTTTTGCGACAGGCCGAAAACCGTGCCGAGCGTTTCGACCATCAAGGTCTTGGCCAGCCCCGGCACGCCGACAACCAGGATGTGGCCACCTGCGAGCAGCGCCGTTAGGGTTTCGTCGATCACGCGCTCTTGACCGAAGATCGCCTTGCCGATCTCATCGCGAACAGCTGCCAACTGCTCGATCAGTTCCTCAGTTTCGCGCAAGATGGCGTCATCTCGATCGCTCGTGGTTGCATCATACATGAGTGGCAGAGCACCTCTCGTTCGCGCACCCGGCGCCGTCAGGACACTATGACTATGGGTACCACGCCAAGCCCGGATCAAGCCCCTCCGCACAGCAAAGATGCCAGCAGTCGTGCGCTGAGCGATTTGCGCGAGGGGGCAAACGGCCAAATTGCAGCTCGCTCGGGACGCGAAAACGAGCCTGAATGCGGTGATCTGGGTTTGCGCATCGCCCGCGACGGCCGTTGGTTCTACTACAACTCACCGATCAATCGTCCCGCCTTGCCCAAGCTTTTTGCCACCGTCCTCAAACGTGATGTCGACGGCGTCTACTGGCTGGAGACGCCGGTCGAAAAGGGCCGCGTGATCGTCGAGGACCTTCCCTTCGTCATGGTCGAGGCCGAGATCGAGCGGCGCGGTGCTAGCCAGATCGTGAAGCTTCGCTCCAATCTCGACCATTGGGTGACGCTTGATGACGCGCACGGTCTGACCATGCGGGCCCAACCGGAAGGCGGCGAGGCGCCCTACGTCCATGTGCGCGACGGCCTCGAAGGGCGCGTCCTGCGCCCGGTGTTCTACCAGCTGGTCGAAGCCGGCGAGATGCGCGTGGTGGATGGCCTCGAGCTTTGGGGTATTGTCAGTGCCGGCCACTTCTTCGCGCTTGGACCGACCTGACCCATGAACATCGTGCCGCCACGACCTGCCGACCTCGACAGTGATGATCCGGCGGCCAGGGTTGGCGATCGCGCGCGCATTGCCCGTTTGCTGCGCGATGACGGCGGTGCCCGCGCGCTGCGCGAAGGCGACTGGCTGCACGGCGACGACGGCGTCGCGCCGGCTGGTACTCCGATCAAGGGCCATCGCGGCACGCCGGCGGCCGTTCTCGTCGGTCTCGTCGATCGTCCGGCGGGCACGCAGGTCTTGTTGACCCAGCGCAGCTCGCATTTGAAGCACCACGCCGGTCAGATCAGCTTTCCCGGAGGCCGCGTCGAGGATGACGATCTCGATGCAACCGCGACGGCGCTGCGCGAAACCGAAGAGGAGATCGGCCTGACCGCAGAACATATCGACATTCTAGGCCAGCTCGCTGCCTATCACACGGTCACCGGTTTTCGCGTGCAGCCCGTGGTCGGCTGGATCACGCCGCCGGAAGCCTATATTCCCGATCCGACCGAAGTTGATGAGGTGTTCGAAGTGCCGCTCCCCTTTGTGCTCGATCCGCGCAATCACGAACGCCATATCGCGGAACACAACGGCATGCTGCGACGCTTCTATGTCCTGCCGTTTCAAGACCGCTACATTTGGGGTGCCACAGCCGGCATTCTGGTCAATTTCGCCCGCCTGCTGACACGGTAACTGGCTCAATGTTCCGCTTCTTCTTCCACTTCATCCTCCCCCTCCTTCTGCCCACGCTGATCTATGTCAGCTACGTCTACCTGCGCGGCAAGCAGGGACCGGAATGGGTTCGCGAAGGTCCCTGGCTCTGGCTGGCACTGGCCGGCGTCGTGCTCATGGTGGTCGGCCTGCTGGCGTGGGGCATGACCGGCGGCGTACCGCCCGGCATGGACTATCTGCCGGCCCAGTTCCAGGAGGGCACGATCGTCAAACCGGGTCGGGAGTAGCCCGTTGGCCGCATTGCGCTCACTGCGGGGCCAGGCCTGGCTCGACGATGAGCGTACGCAGGCGGTGCTCGCCGCCCTGGCCAACGACGGCACGCCGATCCGCTTCGTGGGCGGCTGCGTGCGCGATGGCCTGCTGGGGCTGGCCGATCTCGACACCGATCTCGACTTGACCGGCCCGCTGCGGCCGGAGCAGGTCATGCGACGCTTGCAGGATGCTGGCATTCGGGCGCTGCCGACGGGCATGGCGCACGGCACGATCACTGCCGTCGTCGGCGGCAAGCCTTTCGAGATCACCACGCTGCGGCGCGATGTCGAGACCCATGGCCGTCATGCCACCGTCGTCTTCACCGACAGCTTTGAGCAGGACGCGCTGCGGCGCGATTTCACCATCAACGCGCTCAGTGCCGATCCGGAAGGCACGGTGCACGACTATGTCGGTGGCCTCGACGATCTCGATGCCGGCCGGGTGGCCTTCATCGGTGACCCGAACCAGCGCATTGAAGAAGACTATCTGCGCATCCTGCGCTTTTTCCGCTTCACCGCGCGCTTTGCCAAAGGGACGCCCGATCTGGCCGGGCTCGAAGCCTGTGCCGTGCACAAAGAGGGCCTCGCCCGGCTTTCCGGCGAGCGCATCTGGAGCGAGCTGAAGCGATTGCTCGCGGTCAGCCGGCCATTGGGCGCCATGCGCGGCATGGTCAGCACCGGCGTGTTCGGCGAGATCGTGCCGGGCGAGGTTGACCTGGGCAGTTTCGAGCGGCTGTTGACCTGCCCCCGCGGCAACGATGCCATCTTGCGTCTTGGCGCCCTGTTGCCGCCGGATGTCGCGGCGCTGGAGGCACTCGCCGACCGTCTGCGCCTGTCCAAGGCCGAGCACGGCCGTTTGACCTGTATGCTGCGCCGCGTGGATGCCGCGGCGTTCACTGACGCGCGTGCCTTTCGCCAAGTGCTCTATGATCGCGGTGCGCAGGGCGCATCGGACAGCGCCTTGCTGGCGTTTGCGCGCGGCGACATCACAGCGGCGATCCTGGCAGAACGGCTGACCCAGGCCGAATGCTGGCGGGCGCCAGCCCTGCCGCTCACCGGCGGTGACCTGCGTGCGCTCGGCATGGCCTCCGGGCCGGCCATGGGTGCCATGCTGCGCAGCATCGAAGCCTGGTGGCGCGCCCAGGACTTTGCTCCGGATCGCGAGGCTTGCCTTGCCGAGGCCGGGCGGCGGCTTGCACCGAGCGCCGGTGCGAGTTCAGGCGAACCGGCGGATGACGGCGCGCGCTCGGCTTGACACGTCAACGCGGCTCACCTATCACCCCGCCACCAAACTTACGCCGGTCACGGCCCTTGGGGGATCGTCTAGCGGTAGGACATCGGACTCTGACTCCGAGAGCCCTGGTTCGAATCCAGGTCCCCCAGCCAGCTCAATAACCCACTGAAATCTCAAGAAAGCGTCGGAAGGCTTCACGGCCCGACGTGTATCACGGTGCTACACGTTTGGGCATGTCCGGAGCCGTCCCCCGTGCCCGACAATCGCTATATTCTGCAAAGGCGTCAGAGCTGGTATGTCCGCGTTCGGGTGCCTGAGGGGCTGATTGCCACCGTGGGACAAACGCATATCGTCCGTTCGTTGAAGACCCGACACGCCGCCACAGCCCGCCACCGCCGCTGGCTGGCCATGGGCGACATCCACCGCTGGTTCGCTCAGGTCCAAGCCGACGGGAAGGCGATCGAGCTGGAGCGCGAATTGAGGCTGGTGGCGCCCGTCGCGGCCAAGGGGACCACAGGGACGCCGGCAGCGGACGACGAGATTCACCAGGCGGCCATAGGCGCCGTGACGGGTGCACGTGCCCACCTAGGAAGCGCAGAGGGTCGAGGGGCTACCCTGGGTGCCAAACGGATCACATTGCCCTCTACGGCACGCATGGCGACGCAAAGATCGCTTGTTCGAAAGGCGAGCGGCGACAGCAGGGCGTTGGGCGGCACGGCGGAGCGGGCGGCTGTCTCAACGACGCGCGAGCGCAAGCAGACGGCTCATGAGGGAACGGCTGCACGATCGCAGCAAGTGCCGACGGCTCTCCCCAACGACCCAAGCCTGTCCGAACTCGCGGAACGATGGCTGAAGGAAGTCGGGCCGAATCTCGCCCAGCAGACGGTTGGGCATCATCGCGTGGCGCTGCGGGAGTTCTTCGCGTTCACCGGCGGCACTTCGCGGCCTGAAGACGTTACGCGGCGCATGGCCGGCAGGTTCATCAGCGAGCACTTGCTGCTGAGCGACCGGTCCAAGCGGACGGTCAATCGGCTGATCTCGTCGCTGTCCGCCTTCTGGACCTGGCTCATGCGTCGCGGTTACGTCGAGACCAACCCCTGGCACGGCCAGTTCGAGCGCAAATCCGCCGCCGATCGCTCGACGAAACGCGCCTATAGCGATCGGGAGCTGCAGGCGCTCCTCGCCGCCGACGCTACGGCCTCGATCGGCAATCTTTATGGGTCGGCGATCAATGACCTGCTGCGCCTTGGGCTGATGACGGGTGCACGGCTGAATGAGCTCTGCGAACTCCGCGTCGAGGACATCGCCGAAAATGCACAGGCCATCCGCATTCGCGGCGGCAAGACGGACAATGCGCGTCGCGTTGTTCCACTCCACCCTCTCGTCCAGCCCATCGTGAGGCGACGGCTTGCGGCCGCAAAGGACGGTCAGCTCTTCCCCGAGCTGCGGCCGGGCGGCCCCGATCACAAGCGCTCTTGGTATGTCAGCAAGAGCTTCACGCGGTTCCGGCGACGGGTGCTCGGCGATGACCGCACCGTCGATTTCCACAGCCTGCGGCGCTGCTTCGCCACCCTGCTCGAGCGCGCCTCCACTCTCGGTCCGGATGTGAACGCCAGCGTCATCGCCGAACTCATGGGCCACAGCAAACCGACACTCGCGCTCAGCCTCTACTCCGCCGGCCTCAGCGCACAACAGCTCGAACGAGCTATTTCGTCTTTGGACACGGCATTAGCCTCTGAGACACGCGAGGTTCTCGGGCGCACCACGGGGGTGCCAAAGGACAGCCAAACACAGGGGACGAGTGGAATTGACTAATGTGAAGAGAGCCCAAGCTCCCATTTGATCGTAGTCGTTGCCAAATTAGCTTCATTCAACCGTGCTGATTAAACGTAGCCCTGTAACACACTGCTCGACCAAAAACTCGAAAACAGCGGCTCCAAAGGATACAAACTCAGCGACTATCCTGTGTGCGAGCGCGAAGTGCCCATCAGGCGATGGTGCAAAACTGGGTCTTTAATTGACGCCGCTGCGGCAACGCGCTTGGCGTTATATGTTTCGATACGTTCAGACATTCTGATCACTATCTGCTCCGGCGTGATCGGCTCAGTGAGTCCCGCTGCTTGATGGGTCGGTTTAAGCGCAAGACCCGCAGAAGGCTTCTTCTTTTCGCTCATTCGAGGCTCCCTTCGCAAGAAGATGAAGGATGCTACCCTTCACTTCCTTTCTCAAAACTTCCTCACAAATATCGTCCAAGTCCCAGTTACCGTCAACAGCGACTACGATACCCGCATCAAAGCGATCGTCCACTGGTCGTATTCTAGCAACACCCGGAGAGATAGGGATGCAAAAGACCCACCGCAAGTCCGATGGAATCCGTCCCCTCAAATGCGCAGACGATCCCGTTCGAAGCTCGTTCGGCGCAAATCTCTTCAAAAGGGGCTTCCTACAACGGAAGCTCTCTCCCATAACGGAATCTTCAAGCAAGAGAATGATCTTCTCGTCTGGGCAACCTTCAAACCCACTCTGAAAAATCAGTTCGATAGTCTTCGAACCAACGTTTCCTATTGAAACCCTTACACGTGCGTGCTCTGGAATTTCATCGTCGCGCGACAGCAGACTTGAGTACAAGACCAATTTAGCAAAGGCACATAATTGATCCGCTGCTTCTTGATATATTTCATCGAATACCATGCACTCACGGGCATAAATTCTGCCCTCTTCAACGATTTGCCGAATCACCTTTTTTGGTAAATCAAACTTCATCGGATGAAATTCGGACATAAAGCTTTTACGCGGCCAAAGAATCTCTCTAACTCGAGGTATTTCCCGTCTGTGAAGGTTCTCTGCTCCAAAAAGGAGCGTACAAACTATCTGCTTTAAAAAAGATGATTTTTTGGATGAGTATCTAGAGTCTTGCGTATTCAAAACTGACAACAGAGTCGCGCAGCCCGGCATTTGACGTTTTTCTGCATCAAAGACCCATGCAGGCAGATTACTAACAAGGCCGCCATCCCAGAATATAGCTTGTCCGGACATTTGCCTGTTTTTGTCCTAATCGATCTGAGTTGGGCAATTTGGCAAACAATTCCTATTAATCTTCCACCCTGCGAAGATAAATGGAACACATACTGACGCTGCAATGGCGTCAGCCACCGGACAATCC
>JBHJHH010000005.1:0-13908 GCA_050331015.1 Geminicoccaceae bacterium | reverse complement strand
GCCGTGCGCTCGGGATAGACCTTGGCGGTGCGGCGCAGGAACGAGAGTGGCGTCAGCGGCACATAGTTGGCCGGGTTGCGCTCGAGGCCCATGGTGTAGGCGCTGCTCATGGTCCGCGAGCCTCCTGATCGAACGACCGCGGCCGGGTTGGCCCGGTTGGTTGCGGTTCGCTGATCAGGATAGCGCAAGCGACGCGCGCGTCATCCGCCAAGCGGCTTCGGCCTTCGAGCGCCGGGGGCGTTTTGGCTGCGCGAGCGCGTCGCGATTCTTCCGTAGTGCTGAAAAGTGTGAAGCGCTTCACATCTTCCGGAGCGGCAGGTGCGTAGGGTCACCGCATCGAGCGCGGCGATGGTCGCCGAGGCTCACACATCCGAAGAGGAAGACACCGATGACCCGCATGCTGACCCGCTTCGCCTTCGCCGGCGGCCTCGCCCTGGCAGCCCTGGCGCCCATGACCGTGCCGAGCACGGCCAAGGCCGGCGACACCTATTATCAATGCAATTGTGACATCTCGAACGGGCCGTGCACCTGTTCGAACCACTTCGAAATGGGCAAATTCGCGACCCGGGGCTTCTACGGGCAGTGCAATCAGCAAGATAGCTTTGCCGACAACCTCTACGTCAATGAACGCGGCAAGCATTTGACTTGCGCGACGGTGCTTCTTGGCGGGTTTAATCGTGAATACAAAGACCGACTCGTCTACAGGCAATGCACCAATTGGAAGTTCAAAAAAGACACGGTGCGCATCGACGTGAGATGCCGACAGAAGTGAGCCCCCGCGCACCGTTCGCTCAAGTCTAGGATAGAGCACGCACGAATGCCGCCGGTGCCCCCGCCGGTCGTTCCATCCAACCGGGTTGGTCCAGCACCAGCCCGGTTTTTGTTTGCTCGAGAATCTGCAAGCGCCTCGCCAAAAACGCGAAAAGTGTGAAGCGCTTCACATCTTTCGGAGCAGCCGGTGCGTAGGGTCACCGCATCGAGCACGGCGATAGTCGCCGCTGCCGATCAAACCCCGAAGGAAAAGCCTAATGGCTATAACCCGTACCGTCGCCGCCGCCGCCATGTTGGCAACCGCAACCCTGGCCGTGGCGCCTGCAGCCCAAGCCGCCTGCATCGCCAATATCGTGATCAATAACCAAACGGACGGCGATTTTCATTCCGGTCTTTGGTGGAGCAAGAAACCCGGCAAGAACTGGCGCATGATCTCTGACGCGGCCGAAGCTTCGGTTAACTTGTTCTCGTTTGGCTATGCCGATCTCGGCACGAATTGCGTCATTGCCCGCAATAGTCAGGGCACCTGCCGGGTACATTTTGTCTCCCGCAAGAAAAAAGCATCAATCCAGGTGAAGGTAAAAGGCGATATCCAATGGCATGAGGACGGAATTTTGCAAAACAAATTCTACGGGAACCAGTCTATGACTTTCGAAACCTGCAACCAAACACACAATATCACGATTGGCGACAACGTCCCATCAGCGAAGGAACTTATGGATGAGTTTATTCGCGGCATCTTCAATTAGCGCTAAGCTTCGGGACTTGAGAGCGCAAAAAAGGGCGTCCCCGCCCAAATCGATCAGGCGGGGCGCTCATTCATATCAAACTCGTTTTTGCTTCGAGCTAAAGGCAATCAGGCCTTGAGCGTGGTCGTCATGGTGATCTCGGCGTTGAGCACTTTCGAGATCGGGCAGCCTTCCTTGGCGGCATTGGCGATGCGCTCGAAATCGGCCTGAGCAATGCCCGGCACATGGGCGTCGACCTCGAGATGCACCGCCGAAATCGCAAAACCGCCCTCGACCTTGTCCAGGGTCACGGTCGCCACCGTGGCGACGCGCTCGGGCGTGTGGCCGGCGCCGGCCAGCTCGTGGCTGCAAGCCATGGAATAGCAGCCGGCATGGGCGGCGGCGATGAGCTCTTCCGGATTGGTGCCGTTGCCGTCCTCGAAGCGGGTCTTGAACGAGTATGGCGTGTCCTTGAGCACGCCGCTGTCGCTGGAAATCGTGCCCTGACCGCCGGCCAGATCACCGCTCCAGACGGCCGATGCCTTACGTTTCATGATGCTCTCCCCTTGGTTGCTTATGGCATGCACGCGCGGCCGCTGCGGGTGCGCGGCGCATGACTGTCAGATAAGCGGCCATGGCCGGGCTCACACGCACCGCGGCCTGCACTTAAGTGCCATGCAGCCCGGCGCCCCAGGGACTGAGGCAAGGGGCCGGCCGGCGCGCGCGCATGCGCAAAATCATGGGCAAGTGTTCGGCAAATTGTCCGAAGTCTTTGTGCAAGTGCGCGTGTCCTCAAGTGCGCCGGGCCCGTCCTCGCCGCTCGGCCCGCAGGTCATCGTGCTATGGTACCTTTGGCGTAGAGAGACCTACCTAGCGACTGTTGGAGGGCCGTGTCGATGGTATCGCCACCCACCCTGTAAATTTCGGTTATTCGCGTTGCATCGAAATGCAAGCGCGTGGCCAACCTTGTCCGTCGTCGCGCCGGTGGCCGGCCGAACGTGACGCTCGTGGCCGCCGACGACGACGTCAGCCGGAACGGCAACCGAGCCCTGGTTTTTACGTGCACTGCACAAAAACCACCCCGGGCAGCGACGCCTTGGCAGGAACCGCTGGCGCCCCTCGACTGGCTTGCTTGATCCGGACCAAGACCGGGAGAGTTGAGATGGGAGCGATCGCTCCTGGCATAGCTCTCGTTGACGATTGTTCGCGCAGGCTACGCCCACTCCGTCGTCAGGAGAGCCGCGTCATCGCGGCCTCGATCGCCTTGTTGCAGCAGATCACCGCACCACCGTGCTGCCCTGCCGATGACGCCACCGCCGCAAGCCAGCCGGCCGAGCCGGCCGAGCCGCCCGACGCCGACGCCGCCAGAACCCGCGCGCGCATCTTCGCCGAGCTGCCCTTCGGCGCCTTCGAGGCCGGCTGAGCGCCGTGCCGGCAGCGGCCGGGGTCAGCCTTGCGGCGTGTACCAGATCGGTGAGGTGTAGGCGCGTTCTTGCGTCGTCATCGGCACCTCGTCCGGCAGATCGAGCTGGAAGCGCTGCGCCTCGTAGGCCGTCCAGCGCGGCGTCGGGATCTGCAGCACGCGGGCGTAATACATCGCCGGCTGGCTCGGATCGAACGCCGGGTCGGACCACACCGTGATCAGCTCGGGCGCGCCGATGCTGTTGGTCCAGCTGGCGTTGGCGACATCGACCGTGTTGCCGACCGGCGGCAGCGTGCCGTCGGCATCCGGCTGGCGCTCACCGGCCCAGGCGACGTCATAGACTTTCTCTTCGCTCTCGCCGGCGGCGTTGACCCAGCCCTTGATGATCTGGATGCGATCGAGATTGCCGCCGATCGGATCGCGCAGCGCGGCGACCAGGAAGCTCGGCGCCGTGGCGCCGTCGGGTGCCGCCGGCAGGTCGGCGCCCATGGGCACGCCCTTGTCATAACCGATCCAGCCGGGCTCGCGCGCGCCGGCATCCTCGGGCACGAAATCCCAGCCGCCAAAAAAGCGCACGGCCATGCGCGGGCCGGTCGAGGCGTAGGTCTCGCGCCGCAGCATGGCATCGAAGATCGCCTCACGCGTGTTCTCGGTCGCCCACACGGCGGTGTAGCCGGAGGATGCCTGGCGCCAGCCGAGAATGGTGTTGCCGTCGAACGACAGCACGAGATGTTCCCAGCGGCTCGGCGACGGCTCGACGCCGGAATGCTTGCCGAAGAAATTGTCCTCCTCGACCGCCGACAGCGCCGTGTGCGCATCGCTACCGGCGGCGGCACCGATCTTGAACGGGTTGGCGCCGAGATCCTGCGTCAGCATCAGGCCGTCCTTCAGCGCCTGACGGTAATATTCGTGGCGCAGATCGCCGTCCTGCTTCGGCGTCAGGTTGAGATTGCCCTCGTCCCAGGTCTCGTAGTCGGCAAACGGGTCATCCGGCGACAAAGACGGGTGCGCCTCGCCGTCGCCCTTGATCTGGGTGACCTCATAGATCGGCTCGAAGCGCTGGCGGCGTTCGGCATACGCGGCGCTCAGCGGCTCGCCACTGTAGGTCTCGAAGGCGAACATCAGGCCGTTGGACAGGTTGCCATTGTGCGGGATGGCCAGGACGCGGCCGCCGGTGATGTCTTCGTAATTGGCCATCCAGGCCCAGAGATCTTCGGGATCGACGCTCTCGAACGTGGTGTAGGGCAGCACCTGATCGGCCTCGGCCTTGTCGCCGCGATAGATGACATTGCGGTGCAGGTTGTTGCCGGGGCCGGGATTGGGCGTCCATTCATAGCCGATCATCGCCGTGAACCGGCCGGGCTCGTTGAAGCGCTCGATGATCGCCGTGTAGTCGTGCCAGCTGGCGCGGAAGAAGGCCTCGTCCTTGGCCGCCTCCGGCAAGGTGCCGTTGCCCTGCGCCTGGATTGCCGCCATCGCCACCGGTATCGTCTCCTCGAGGGTGCCGCCGGTCATGATCGCGCTCCACTCGGCCAACGTGGCATCGGCCTCGACCAGCGCCGGGTCGCCGGCGCGCAACGCCGACGGCACGCCGAGCAGATCGGAATGGTCGGTCATCGCCAGCCAGTCCAGCGGTCGCGAGAGCTGGATCGGTACGCCATAGGTCGTCTCGACCTGCTCGCCGCGGGCAAAACGCATGGCGTCTTCCGGCGAGAGCGCATTGACGAAGCCGGCATCGAACGACCAGCCCGAATGGATGTGCTGATCGCCCCAGAGCGGCCGGGTCGGGAACGAGCGGTTGGCATAGGGGCTGAAGCTGCGCGGGCCGAGGGTCTGCGTCTGCCTGATTGCTGCCGGATCGATGGTGACGTCACCGGCATGGGCGCTCGCGCCATGCTCCTGCGCCAGGGCAAGGCCGGGTAGGGCCGCCAGCAGGACGGCGATCGAACCGCGATACAGCGCTGCGCGCCTGTTGATCATGTTGGCAAGCCCCTCTTGACGGTGTCTCGGCCTCGCCTGCGACGGCTAAAAGGCAGGGTCGGTCTGTGTCGTGCTTAAGCCTGTAGCTTGACAGGTGCGGGACACGGCGTCTCGAGGTTGGTCGCGCGCCCGCCGGCGCATTTGGTCTGCAGATGTAGCGTTCAGTCAACAACTGCGGTGTTTGGTCAACCGATGCGGCGTTTCATCAACGACTGTAGCGTTTGGTCACCAGAAGGGGCATTTCGTCACCAGGTGAGGTGTTTCCAATTGGCCACAAAGGCCATTTGCGCGCGTCGTCAGGCCCGATAGCATGGCGCGCCTGGACCCGCTCGGCTTAGGGGAAGGCCCGCAGATGAGCATTGCCTTGCGTCAACTGGAGGGCGCCGCTTTGGCGGCCGCCCTGCCCCAGATCGCCGATCTGCGCATCGAGATTTTTCGCGATTTTCCCTATCTGTACGCCGGCTCTCGGGCCTATGAGGCCGGATATCTACGTAGCTATCTCGACAGCGGCGCAGCGATCGTCATCGGCGTCTTTGACGGCGACAGGCTGGTCGGTGCCGCCACCGGCACGCCGATGGAAGACCATCAAGACGGGCTGGCGGCGCCGCTGCCGGCGCTGGGCTACCCGCTCGATCAGGTGTTTTACTGCGGCGAGTCCGTCTTGCTGCCGGCCTATCGCGGCCAGGGCATCGGCCACCGTTTCTTCGATCTGCGCGAGGCGCACGCGCGCGCGCTCGGCCGGCATTTTGGCTGCTTTTGCAGTGTCATACGGCCAGATGATCATCCACGGCGGCCGGCTGATTACCGGCCCTTGGACGGCTTTTGGCGCCAACGCGGCTATGCGCCCTTGGCGGGTGCGGTTACGCAGATGTCCTGGCAGGACATCGACGAGCTAGGGGAAACGCCCAAGGCCATGCAATTCTGGCTGCGCACGCTCTGAGCCGGCCCGACCCGCCGGCGGTGCCAGCGCGCGTTGGCGCAAGCCGCAGCAAGCTCGATAAGGGGCATCACGCATGATCCGCGTCGCCGCGGCCGCCTACCCGCTTGAGTGGCATGACACACTCACCAGCCTGCACGCCAAGCTGCGCCGCTGGCTCGAGGATGCCGCCGGCAAGGGCGCGCATATCGTGGTTTTCCCTGAATATGCCGCCATGGAACTGGCGCCGCTGGCCGGTCCGGCGGTCGCCGGCGATCTGCAGGCCTCGATCGATGCCGTCACCGAGCGCTTGCCGGCCCTAGATGGCTGGCTGGCCGAGCAAGCCAGGGCGCTCAACCTGCTGATCTGTGCCGGGACGGCGCCCGTGCGCGATGCCGACGGCCAGGCTCGCAACCGGGCACGCCTGTTCGCGCCAAACGGCCAGCAGGCGACCCAGGACAAGCTGATCCTGACCCGTTACGAGCGCGAGACCTGGCAGCTCAGCCCGGGCACGAACTTGTCGCTGTTCGCCACGCCGCTTGGCCGCATCGGCGTGCTGACCTGCTATGACGCCGAGTTTCCGCAGCTCGCGCGTGCCCTGATCGATGCCGGCGCCGAGATCCTGCTCGTGCCATCGGCCACCGAAGCCGCCTCCGGCTATGCGCGCGTGCGCATCGGGGCCATGGCGCGCGCGCTCGAGAGCCAGTGCGTCAGCGTCCTCGCCCCTCTGGTCGGCGAAGCGGCCTGGTCACCGGCAGTTGATGTCAGCTATGGCCGAGCCGGCCTGTACGGCCCACCCGACAGCGGTTTTCCGGCCGACGGCATCCTCGCCGAGAGCACGCTGAATGCCCCTGGCTGGGTCATGGCCGACATCGATCCGGCCGCCATCGCCCATGTCCGCCAGAACGGCCAGGTGCTGAACTGGCTGCACTGGCGCGAACAGGACGCGCGCCTCGGCACTGTTGACGTGGTGTCGTTCGGTGAACGCTGACGGCGTGTCCCTGTTACCTCGATCTTTGCTACACGTTCGTAGCATCGCACAGACGTCTTAACAAGGACTTAAGAGCATTGCGAAGGACGTGAAGACGGTCCGGCCAGCGACGGCTTTACTTGGCCAGCACCGGCTCAATGCGCCGGTTTACCTGATCGACTCAAGGTAAGTGCGCAGGCCGACCGGATCGGCGACACGCATGCGGCCATAACCGAGTTCCACCCAGCCGGATCTCGCCAGACGGCGCAAGACGCGCTGCAAGGTCGGCAGCGACAGGGCGACCATCTCGGCCAGTTCGGCTTGCGACAGCTCGATCCAGCCCTCGGCGTCAGCGCTTTCGTCATGATGGTGCAGCAAACGCTCGGCCACGCGTCGATCGGACGACATCGTCGAGAGATTTGCCAGAAGCGCCAAGGCCGTATCTATGTTCCGATAGCTGAGCAGGTAGAAGTCGCGAACAAGCGCCGGATCACTGTCCAGTAACGCATTCAACGCGTCATCCGGCAGATGAAGCAGGGTGCTATCGACTGCAGCGTAGCAAGAGACCAGCCGCGGCCGCCTGGCGATGACCGCCAGGTCGCCAAACCAGAAGCCGGGCTCAGCCCGATAGCCGACGTAGATCTCCTTGCCACCGCGTGCAACGGCGACATCAAGGGCGCCCTCGACAAGGGCAAAGACACCGTTCGGACGGTCACCGGCCAGGTAGACCGGTTCGCCTCTGGCCAAGCGCCGCAATCGCGCAATGCCGGCCAAACGCCGTCGCGCGGCCGGAGCGCGCTCGGCGTACCAGCCGCGTTGTTCGAGCTTTTCTAAAGCATCGGCTAAGTCGACATCAGCCATAGGTCAAACTGCCAGCCAATGACACGAAGAGTTCGTGATCGACGTCAGAGCTGCCAGAAAAAGACACTGCATCGTTCAACTGATGGCGTTTTCATCGCGCACCGACACCCGGCGCACGTGAGCGCGCTGGTATCTGCCGGATCATCGATGTCATAGATCTGTCATGCCTGATCCTTTATCAACACTTGGAATCGTCAGATCGGGGCGGTTTAACGAAAGCTGAAAAGGGGAGAGGGCCTTTGCGCTCCATCCGCATCGGCGCGCTCAGCGCCGCCGTGCTCCTCGTCGGTGCTCAAGCGGTACTGGCGCAGGATGCCGAGAAGCCGAACATTGTGGTCATCTGGGGTGACGATATCGGCCGTGACAATATCAGCGTCTGGTCGAAAGGCCTGATGGGTTACCAGACGCCCAATATCGATCGGGTCGCCGCCGAAGGCGTCACATTTACCGACTACTATGCCGAGCAGTCCTGCACCGCCGGCCGTTCCGCCTTCATCACTGGCCAGGCGGTGTTCCGCACCGGCTTGTCCAAGGTCGGCATGCCGGGCGCGCCCCAAGGCATGCAAGCCGAAGACCCGACCATGGCGACCTTGTTGAAAGAGCAGGGCTATGCCACCGGCCAGTTCGGCAAGAACCACCTCGGTGACCGCAACGAGCACCTGCCGACCGTGCATGGCTTCGATGAGTTTTACGGCAACCTCTATCACCTGAATGCCGACGAAGAGCCGGAGAACATCGACTATCCGCGCGATCTCGTCCTCAAAGACGGCCGTACCTTCCTCGAGGCCTTCGGCCCGCGTGGCGTGCTCGATTGCGTCGCGACCGAGGAAGACAGCAGCGCCGAGCCCGATCCGCGTTTTGGCGATTGGGGCAGACAGGAGTGCGAAGACACCGGCCCGCTCACCCGCGAGCGCATGAAGACCATCGATGATGATATCGCTGCCCGTGCGGTCGATTTCATCGAGCGCAAGGCTGGCGAGGACGAGCCGTTCTTCGTCTGGGTGAACTTCACCCACATGCACTTCCGGACCCACATTCCAGAGGATCAGCTCGGTCAGGCCGGTCGCGCGCAGAGCATCTATCACGATGCCATGGTCAAGCATGACGGCAATGTCGGCACCGTGCTCGACAAGCTCGACGAGCTCGGTCTCGCCGACAACACGATCGTCATGTACTCGACCGACAACGGCCCGCACAAAAACACCTGGCCGGATGCCGCGACCTCAGCCTTCCGCAATGAGAAGAATAGCGGCTGGGAAGGGGCGTTCCGCGTGCCGGCCTTCGTCCGCTGGCCGGGCGTGATCGAGCCTGGCACGATTTCGAACGAGATCGTCTCGCATCTGGATTGGGTGCCGACCTTCCTGGCCGCAGCCGGTGTCGAGGACATCGCTGGCCAGCTGCGCGAGGGCTACACGGCCAATGGCCAGGAGTACAGGGTGCACCTGGACGGCTATGACCTCACCGCGCATCTGAGCGGCGAGGCGCAGAGCCCGCGCGATCGCTATTTCTACTTTTCCGATGAGGGCGATCTGATCGCCTTGCGCGTCGGCAATTGGAAGGCGCACTTCATGGTGCAGGACGCACCGGGTACGCTCGAGGTCTGGCAGCGCGAATTCCGCAGCCTGCGCATGCCCTACATCTTCAACCTGCGCACCGATCCCTACGAGCAGGCGACGATCACCTCGAACACCTATTGGGACTGGATGATCGACCGCGCCTGGGCCCTGTATCCGCTGGGTCCGATCGTCGGCGAATTCCTGGCGACCTTCGAGGAGTTCCCGCCGCGCCAGAAGGCCGGTTCATTTACGGTCGAGAATGCGCTCGAGGCGATCACCAGCTCAGTGCAGAAGTAGGATAGCCAGCCTGATCCAGGCTGCTAGCGTTACCGCCGCGGGGTGCTCAGAGCCGAGCCCCCGCGGTTTGTCTATGGAGCGGCCCGCTCAGACCGGTATGGTCTGCACATGACAGCGTTCGCGCCATCCAAGCTCGCCGACATCTGGAATGACGCATGGCAGCGTCTGCGCCGCGGCGTGGTCGATCACAAGGCGGCTACACGCCACCCGGTTCTGGCCACGATCGGGCTCGATGGTTTCGCCGAAGCGCGCACGGTGGTCTTGCGCGCCTGTGACCCCGTCGCGGCCAGCCTTTCGGTCTATACCGATGCCCGATCGCACAAGATCAACGAGTTACATGCCCATCCGGGCGCGACGCTGCTCTTTTGGGATCCGCGCGCCAGGCTCCAGATCCGCGCGCGGGTACGCATGGCCATCGCGACCGGCGAGGCCCTTACCGACCTATGGGCATCACTTCCGGAAGGTGCCCGCGCCGTCTATGGCGGCGATCCGGCGCCGGGCCGACCGATTGATGGCCCTGATGCACACGAACCGAAACCCGATCCGGCCCAGTTTGCCCGGCTCGATGGCTCGGTGATCAGCCTGGAAGCTCTGCACCTGATCGAGCCCAAGCATCTGCGCGCGCGCTTCGAGCGTGCCGACGGCTTTCAGGGCCAATGGCTCGCGCCGTGATGTCGGCTTGCGCGGCTTAACTGCCGGCGGCGAGATCGCCCTCATCGCCGAGATAGCCGGACCAGGCGAACCAGTAGGCGACATGGCCTGGCAGGCGGGCGAGTGCCTGGCCGTTCGGGCCGATCAGCGCTTCTTCGGAGATCTGCCAGACCTCGCCGCCTAGCTCGAGCGTGCCGTCGGCGACACCTGGGCGAAACACCGTCTCCTCCGGCCGGCGATAGGCGCGCACGCTGCGCGTGGCCGCATCGCCGATCAAAACCAGCGGCACGACACCGGCGCGATCATTGATCACCGCCCCGCCTTCGAACCGGCTGAGCGGCCAGGCATGCTCGCTGGTGCTGCCGCGAAGGGCGAAGACGTAATCCTTAGGTTCGAGTGACTCATCGCTAACCAGCGCCGGAAACATCAACTCGGGCGAGGCGAAATAGTCGCCATAAGGCCGGCCCGGGCGGTAATCACGCGGATGGCCGGTATCGAGCGAGAGCACGCGCGTATCGGGGTGGTCTTCGCGCCAAGCACCCCAGCTGGTGATGACCACGGGCCGGGTCTTCAACTCGATGCCGGAGCCGGTCAGCGGGCCAACCACCGGACGCCCGGTGAACTGGTTCCATAAGGAATGGGTTGCCTGATCGTACATCAGCTTGTTCGAGCGATAGAGAAAGCCCGAAGAGCCGAAGATGAACGGCGCATCACGGCCTTCGACCGTGGTCTCGAACAAAATGCCCGAGCCACACAAGGTACAATAGGCGAGGCTGACCGGCGCGCCGCCGATGACATCATTGAACATCTCGTGCCAGTCCATGATACGCAAAGGATAGGCGCGCGCATCACCATTGATCTCGATACCAAAGACCAGCTCGTCGTCTTGCAGGTACTGCGCCGCACTGGCCTCGATCAGGCGCGGATTGGTCAAAGCCGGGATGCCGTCTTTATGCACGCCACCCCAGACGACCTCTTCGAGCCGGATTTCATGGGCAACGCCTGGATGTAGGAACAGGACGAAATCCGGATCGATGCGCGCATAGAGCGAGGCCTTGAGCGCATCGAAGCCGTCAAAGGGCTCAATCTCGGGATGGGCTTGCAGCCAACGCATCCAATCGAACCAGCTCTCGCCCGGGTCCTCACCGGCGAGCTTGACCATGACGTCTTGCAGGGCGCTCTGGTCCTGGCTGGCGAAACGGCGTGCCTGGATCAAGGCCGGCAGCGCATCCGGCTGGCCGCGACGCTCAAAATACGCCAGCGCGTCGCTGCGCACATCCTCGTCCTGCGCGAACAGATCGAGCGCCCGGGCCGCCGGCTCGGCTGGGGCGCCCGGATCGACGGCCTGCGCCAAGGCGCTGACCGGCGATGCCGCGAGCAGGCCGAGCACCAGTGTCACCAGGGCGAGCAGACTGGGTCCCATCTTCACGGAACGATGCGTGGCAGAGAACACGGGCGCACACCTCCACGGCGGTTCGGAGCCCCCATGGTTTGGCCGCGCCTGCGCCGGCTGTCATGTCAAGTCGGCTCACGCCAGCGCCAGCCGCGCGCCAGCCCCTGCAAGCTCAGGCTAGAGCCGGGCGAGCAGCTCCGCCTTCTTGGCGTTGAACTCGTCGTCGGAAAGGATGCCCTTGGCGTGCAACGCGGCCAGGCGCTCGATCTTGGCGAAGATGTCGTCCTCGCTGACGTCCGCCACTGTCGCCTGGCTTGGCGCAGGTGTGCTCTGCACGGGCTCCGCCGCCGCGCTCGAGCTGGGCGCAGTCTTGCGCGCTTCAGCCGGCGCTTTGGTCTCGGCCGCAGCCGACACCGACGGTTGTTCGGCCGCTGCCTTGCCGACACCCTGCACGACCGGCAGATCGGCCACGCGCACAAGGCCGTACTGGCTGGTGAAGGTCAGCGACTGGTCGCCGCTTTGTTGCTGCGAGAAGCCGCTGATCTGGTGATCGCCGATGTCGTAGACCGTGATCTGGCCGTGATTGTCGATCGCCAACCGCCGCGTGGTCGGAAAGACGGCGTAGCGCAGCTGGTTTTGCGCGCCAGTCGATGACGGCTGGCCCAGCTCGCTCGGCCACCAGCTCATGCCGCTCGCCCCGCCCGAGACGAACAGGCTGGCGCCGCTCGCCATGCCACCACCCATGCTGGTGGTGACGCCGCCGCTCGATTGCTGCTGGCCGCCGAAGCCGCCGCCGAACTGCTGCTGCTGACCGCCGCCGGACTGGCTCTGCTGCTGGCTGGACGCCGGCGCACCGACAAAGACGCCGCGCTCGCGGAGGATGCCGGCGAGCTCGGTGCACAGGCTGTCGATGCGGAACTTGAGACCCTGGTTGAACATGTCGCCAACCATGATCATGCCGCCCTGGCTCCACTGACCCATGCCGCCGAGATCCGGGTGATTGAACTGCGCCTGCGAGCCGCCGCCGGCCGCGAGCGCCATGAGCAGATGGCTGACGGCATCCGTGCTCACGCCGTGCTTGTTGGCGACATCCTCGACGATGCGTTGCCCCTCGGCGCTCAATGCAGACATAGCTGGCCCTCCTCGGCCTCACGCGATGCGCGCGGCGTAACACGTCCCCTTGTGCAATGATACCGCGTTGCATGCGTTCCCGGCGATGGCGGTTCCGGCTGAGGCGGCCTAAGAGGAGAGCAGCGATCCCTGGGAGACCCGCGCCATGCCGATGTTCAACCCGAGCCAGTTCATTCGCGAGAAGTACAGCGGTGACGTGTGCGGTCCCGGTACGGTGTTGTGGATCAGCGAGACCGGCGGGCTCACGCAGTTCGGCGCGTTCATCCATATCCTGCCGCCCGGCTCGTCATCGTCGATCAAGCACTGGCACAGCAATGAAGACGAACTCGTCTACGTTCTTGCCGGTAGCGTGACCCTGATCGAAGCCGAGGACGAGATCCTGCTCGGCCCTGGTGATGCCGCCACCTTTCGTGCCGGCACGCCGGTTGGCCATTGTCTGGAGAATCGCGGCCATGCACCGGCGCGCTTTCTGGTCGTGGGCGCGCGTGCGGCGCTCGATCAGGTGACCTATCCCGATCACGACCGGATCTGCCATCGCGACCGCGCGCAGCCGGAAGATGTCTGGACCGATGGCAACGGCAAGCCGGCAAGCAATCCCTATGAGACCTGAGTCCGCTCCAAAAGAAATCTCAGACGGTTGGCGTACCCAGAGACGCCTTTTTCAATTCCCGCTAGGCGGAGGGCACCGCGGGCATTAGGCAGCGACCAGCAAAGCGCCGTTCGATGCAGCGGCTGCGCGTCTTTCGCCTTTCGATCAATTTGAGGATCGTGCCTCTACTCTGAGTTGTTCGGTCAGAACAGCTGGTCCTTTGACGTTCGGCCGCATGGCACCGCGCAAATGGCAATGCTACCGACATCACACAACTTATGCGCAAGGAGAGCGCCAAGATCCTTGGGGCTCTTGATATGCCGATAATAAGCCGTCGGGCAACTCAGCCGTATGTGTTTGCGATCCATTTAACCCGTCCGGTTGCCAGCGCGAGCACCGAACATTGACCATCCGCCGGAGTTTTTCAGGTGAAAGTGGGCAAAACCAATCGGATAGCTCTGAATAGAGCGATTGATCTCTGTGCACTTCCGGCGATCTTCGTCAGCGCCCTGGTGCTGCGCATGTATAGGAATTTCGGAAGCTGCAATCTGCCGCTGAACACTGCGACACTCAAGTCGATCGGAACATTCCCGCTCTGTCGACATTACTACGAGCCACTTTTTGCCGACAGCGAACTCAAGC
>JBHJHH010000004.1:0-4368 GCA_050331015.1 Geminicoccaceae bacterium | reverse complement strand
CGCCCTTCTTCGGGGGGCCCCCCCGGGCATTTTTTTGGGCAACAAACCCGCACCTGGGGGTCCCACCAACCCAAACCCACCCCCCCCGGGTCGCCCACCCCCGGGGCCGCAAAACTCATACCAAACGCATGATACGTTCGGTAATCATTGCTCGATATCGACGCCGTAGAAGTAATGGCCGCCGAACGGATCGATCTTGAAGCCGGTGACCTCCTTGCGGATCGGCTTGAACACGACCGAGTGCGCAATCGTCGCCCAGGGTGCCTGTTCTTTGAACACCAGCTGCGCTTCCTTGTAGATCTCGGCGCGCTCGTCCTGATCGCTGATCGTCTTGGCTTTCTGGATCAGCTCCTCGAACGGCTCATAGCACCAGCGTGAACGGTTCGAGCCGCCGACGCCATCGCAGCCGAGCAGCACGGCCAGGAAGTTGTCCGGATCACCATTGTCACCGGTCCAGCCGAGCAGCAGGCTGTCATGCTCGCCGGCCTTCGAGCGATCGAGATATTCGCCCCACTCATACGAGACGATCTCGGCCTCGACGCCGATCTCGGCCCAGTCGGCCTGGATCAGCTCGGCCATGCGGCGGGCGTTCGGGTTGTACGGGCGCTGCACCGGCATGGCCCAGATATTGGTTTTCAGATCGGTAACGCCGGCCTCTTCGAGCATGGCGCGCGCCGCTTCCGGATCATAAGGATCGTCAACGGTGTCTTCGTTGTAGGACCAGATCGTCGGCGGGATCGGGTTCTTGGCGACCTTGCCGGCACCTTGGAACACGGCCTCGATGATGGCTTCTTTGTCGATCGCCATGTTCAGGGCCTTGCGCACCTTGGGATCGGTGAACGGCTCTTTTTCGGTATTGTAGCCGAGATAGCCGACATTCAGGCCTTCCTGCGACATCAGATTGATGTCGGCTTCCGCCTCCATGGCCTCGAGATCGGCCGGGTTCGGATAGGGCATGATGTGGCATTCGCCGGCCTTGAGCTTCTGGTAGCGCACCGAGGCATCCGGCGTGATGGCGAAGATCAGGTTGTCGATCGGCGCCTTGCCGTTCCAGTAGTCCGGATGGGCCAGATAACGGATCGCGGCGTCTTCCTGATAGGCCTGCAGCTGGAACGGACCGGTGCCGACCGGGTTGAGGTCGACCTGTTCCGGCGTGCCGGCATCGAGCATGGCCTGACCGTACTCTGCCGAGAAAATCGAGGCGAAGTCCATGCCCATATTGGCGATGAACGGCGCTTCCGGACGATTGAGCACGAACTCGACCGTGTAGTCGTCGATCTTGTTGATCTCTTTGAGCAGATCCGGCATCGACATGCCGTTGAAGTATTCGTAGGTGCCGCCGGAGACCATGTGGTAGGGGTGATCTTCCTTCCACTGGCGCTCGAACGTCCAGATCACGTCGTCGGCATTGAACGCACGGCTGGGCGTAAAGCTTTCGGTGGTGTGAAACGGGACGCCTTCACGCAGCTTGAAGGTATAGGTCAGACCGTCCTCGGAGACCTCCCAGCTCTCGGCCAGCGCCGGCACGATGTCGGTCGTGCCCGGCTCGAACTCGACCAGGCGGTTGTAGACCGCGCGCGAGCTGGCATCGAAGGTCGTGCCCGCCGTGTACAGCGACGGGTTGAAGCCCTCGGGGCTGCCCTCGCTGCAATAGACCAGGGTCTTGGCATCGA
Organism: Geminicoccaceae bacterium; assembly: GCA_050331015.1. GTDB lineage: Bacteria > Pseudomonadota > Alphaproteobacteria > Geminicoccales > Geminicoccaceae > JBHJHH01. The sequence goes on along the minus strand of JBHJHH010000004.1, from coordinate 2,695 downwards.
CGGCACTGGCCGCGGTCATCAAGCCGATCGCCAGCGCGCTGGCACCGAACAGGTGTCTCATGTTCCTCACTCCCAAGGCCGCCAGTTGCGACTGGCGGTCGATTGCAGATCGTCCAGACATGAGCCTAGGCCGCCTGCCTGCCGCTGGCAATGTCGGAACGATGCTGCGCCTGCGGGGTTTTTTTTGACTTTCTCGCGATTTACAACGCGGCCATCTCGGCGGCGACTTCGCCGGCGAAGCGCTCGACCAGGCGCTCATGGGCTTCAACCAGCGCGATATAGCTGTCATCGCGCGCGGGTTCGCTGAGCGTGCGCCGGCCATGCGCCAGGATGCGGTCGCGGCCCGGGTCGCGGATCTGCCAGCGGACATCGAGCACGACCTCGCCGCCGAGCGCGCCGTCAAAGGCCAGGATCTCGCCGACCAGCTGGCGATCGGCGTCGAACCAGGGCTCGTTCGGGTAGAACGAGACCTGGCTGGTGCCGACCAGACGCATCAGGTCCTCGCTCAAGGCGCGGTGAAAGTTCTCGTCGAGCGAGCCGGCCCAGCGCTGGAACTCGTCGATGACGATGACCGGGCCGCCGCCGCGCGTGACGATCTGCGGCTGATCGAGATAGTCGGGGAAATCGAACGGTCCGACGCGCAGGGCCAGCCGGCTGCTCTGCTCCGGCGCGGCGGTGCTGCTCCCTTCCAGACGATAGAAGGTCGACGGTTGCGTCGGACCGCAGGCCGCCACCGCGAGCACCAAGCCGACGCACAAGCCAAGCCGGCACGCTCTGGTCACGAAGCCGCTCTCTGTCATGCCCTGCGTCTCCTCATCGTTGCCCCGGAGCTGAAGCCTAGCGCTTGCCGCGCACGAGCGCATCTGGGTTGCGTTCGAGATAGTCGGCCATGACCTTCAGCGAACGCGCCGCCGCATTCAGTTCACGCAAAAGCCGCAACAGCTCGTTATAGGCGGTCGAGTCCGGGCTGAGCGCGGCCTGCGCCGAGTCGGCGGCGCTGCGCGCCTCGCGCAAGGCGGCATTCAGTTGCGGCGCGGTCTGGGCGTTCAGGGCACCGGCAAAGGTCTCGGCCTCGGCCAGCGTGCGCTCGAGCGCTTCGAGCGACGGTTGCAGATCGAGTGTCTGCAACAGCGTGCGCAGATCGCCCAGCGTGGCGGCCAGCTCGGTGCCGATCTCATCGAACGGCACGGCGGCGAGGTTGTCGACGATGTCGGCGGCGCTGGTCATGAGCGCGTCGGCCGCGGCCGGCACGCTCGGAATGACCAACATGTCGTTGAATTGGCTGAGCCTGGCCGGCTCGGCATTGGGGAAGAAATCCAGCGCGACGATCTTCTGGCCGGTGAGCAGGTTGCCGGTGCGCAGCTGGGCGCGCAGGCCGCGTTCGATCATGTGCTCGGCGATGAGCAGACGATCGCGCTCGGTGGCCGCGATCGGATCGCTGCCCTCGATGCGCTCGCTCTCCAGGCCGATCACCACCGGAATGAGAAAGCGCTGGCGCATCGCGTCGTATTGCAGATCGACGCTGATGACCTCGCCGACCTTCATGCCGCGAAACTCGACCGGCGCGCCCTCGCTCAAGCCGCGCACGCTGTCCTCGAAATAGATCAGGCTGCGCTCCTGGCGGTAGTTCGGCCGAAACGCCTGGTCGCGATCGCGAAAGAGGTGAAAGACGTGGTCGGCGGGCAAGGCCGCCACCTGGCCGGCGTCGCCGTCCGCGCTGGCGCCGCTGTCGCCGCTGTCGTCCGCAGCCGCCCCGCCTGGGCTGTCACGAAACGCCCGCGGCGTTTCGAAGGCGATGCCGCCAACCAGCATGCTGACCACGCTTTGCGTTTCGATGGAAATGCCCTCGGCGCTGAGATCGGCGCGAAAGCCGCTGATGTTCCAGAACTTGGTCTGTTCCTTGATGCGCGCATCGTGCGGCGCGCGCACGAACACGGTCAGATCGATGCCGCTGCGCTCTTGCGACAACGCGTACTGTTCGACCTCGCCGACCGGAATGCGCCGGAAATAGACCGGTGAACCGACATTGAGACCGCCCAGATTGTTGGCATGCAGGTTGAAGCGCGTGCCCGGATCGCTGCTTTGCACGATCGGCTTGCGCGCCAGGCCGGTGAATTCGTGCCGGACCGCGCCGTCGGTGCTCGGATCGATGCCGATGAACACGCCGGAGAGCAGGGTCTGCAGCCCGCTGACCTCGCTGGCGGTGATGGTCGGCTGCTCGATCCAGAAATCCGTGCCCTCGTGCAGATAGCGGCCGGCTTCCTTGTCCATGCGCGCCTCGACGACGACGCCATCGAGGGTGTCGTTGACCGAGACGCTCTCGACCTTGCCGACGACGACGTCGCGATAGCGCACTTCGGTCTTGTCGGCGGTGACGCCGGCGGCGGTTTCGAAATGGATGCGCACCAGCGGGCCGCGCTCGCTGTAGGCGGTGTAGGCGAGATAGCCGCCGATCGCGAGCGCCAGCAGCGGCACCAGCCAGACGATGGAAATGCCGCGGCGCTCGCTGACCTTGGGCGTCGCCAGCTTGACGTGCTTGGCCTCGGGCGGCGGTGGCGGCGGTCCGTTGCTTGGCGGTGGAGGAGGGGGGGGCGGCGGGGGCGGTGCGGATTTCGGGCTGGGCGCTGCGCCCTTGTCCGCCTCGGCGGCCTTGCCACGGCGCTCGCCGGCGGCAGCCGGCGGCGGGCTGGTCGTC
>JBHJHH010000003.1:0-74109 GCA_050331015.1 Geminicoccaceae bacterium | reverse complement strand
GAAACGCTAGTCGGTTGAACGCAATGCTGCTATGCAATTGACACGGCCCTCGCGCCTATGAGCGCGCGCGCTCAAGCACCGGCGATTGGGGCTCTTGATCACATTCATTGACGTTCGTGGCACCGCTTGCTAGCTAGCTGGCACCCGCGCGCCGCTGACCTCCAAAAAAAAGACCGGGCCATAAGGCCCGGCTTGAATCATCAGGGAGGCTTAACGTCTGGGAGACGTGAGAAGCTGCAAAGCTCCTCAAGAACCTGGGTATTGCGCCCAGGCCGGCTGGATCCACCGCGGCGGATGTCAGCCGTACAACAAGGCCGTCTGACGCGACGCCCGTGTTGCACTGCACAAACTAGGTAGTCGCGAACGGTTTGCCAAGGGAAAATGCGGCAACGCATCATTCCGTATCGCTGCCGGTGTGGCAAAAACCACGCCTAAGGGAAAAGCCCTACCAAACAGGCTGTTCGGCGACTTTCTTTAAGATGAAATCCCGGAACGCGGCGACGCGTTGCGAGGCGCGCATCTCTTCGGGATACACGAAATAGGCATCCGAAGACGGCCCTTCGAGTTCCGGCAGCACGCGCCGCAGGCAGGAATCCCGCTGCACCAGGTAGTCCGGCAAGGTCGCCAGCCCGGCACCGCTTTCGCACGCGCGCAACATGCCGAACACGTTGGTCATACGCAGCGCCGCCTTGCGCGGATTGGGCGTGTCGTCGTCCTCGGCCCGGCCGGCGACGAGCACCCAGTTCAAGCTCGGCACCGGCGGCGGCAGGCCGCCATCGCCATAGATGATCAGGCGGTGCTGATCGAGGTCATCCGGGCTGTTCGGCGTGCCGTGACGCTCAAGATAGTCGGGCGCACCGTAGACATGCGTGTGCACGGTCATCAGCCGCTTGCGCACCAGATCCGGCTGGGTCGGCGGGTTCAGGCGAATGGCGACATCCGCCTGGCGCATGGACAGGTCCAGTTCACTGTCGATGGTGAACAGCGAAACGGTGATCTCCGGATAGTGCTTGAAGAAATCCGCCAGATGCTGGCTCAGCCAGATGGCGCCGAGGCCGACCGGTGTGTTGACGCGCAAATGACCGGCCGGCTTGCGCTTGCTGTCTTCCAGCCGGGCCTGAGCGCGCGCCATTTTCGTGGCGACCTCGCTGGCCGTGTCCTGCAAGAGCTCGCCCTGTTCGGTCAGCACCAAGCCACGGGCATGGCGATGAAACAGCAGCATGCCGAGCTCGTCTTCGAGCGCGCTGATCTGGCGGCTGACCGCGGATTGGCTCAAGCCGAGCGTGTCGGCGGCACGCGTGAAGCTGCCGGCATCGGCCACGGCATGAAACACGCGTACACGATCCCAATCCAACGGCCTGCCTCCTCATGCGCTCTGGTGATCGGCTCAACCGCGATTGCGCACGACCCGCAAGCTCTTTAGCAAGACCGGCCGGGCAAGTCAGGCCGCATCGCGCCGATCGGCCAGGGCGGCAAGGTAACGCTCGGCCTCCAGCGCCGCCATGCAGCCGGTACCGGCGGCTGTGACGGCCTGGCGGTAGATATGGTCCTGCACATCCCCGGCGGCGTAAACGCCGTCGATATTGGTCGCCGTACTGTCGGGTCTGGTGATCAGATAGCCATTGCCGTCCATCTCGAGCTGGCCCTTGAACAGCGCCGTGGCCGGGTCATGGCCGATGGCGACGAACATGCCGGCCACATCGAGATCCTGGGTCGCGCCGGTCTTGCTGTGCTTCACGCGCACACCGGTCACGCCCAGCGGGGCGTCGTCGCCTAGCACCTCGTCGACGACGTGGTCCCACAAGACCGTGATCTTCTCATTGGCGAACAGGCGGTCTTGCATGATTTTTTCCGCGCGCAGGCTGTCGCGACGGTGCACGAGCGTCACATGGGCGCACATCTGCGAAAGATACAGCGCCTCTTCCACCGCGGTGTTGCCGCCGCCGATCACCGCGACGTTCTTGCCGCGATAGAAAAAGCCGTCGCAGGTGGCACAGGCCGAGACGCCAAAGCCGGAGAACTTCTCCTCGCTCGGCAGGCCCAGCCAGCGCGCCTGGGCACCGGTGCAGATGATCAGGCTGTCGCAGGTGAACACGTCGCCGGAATCCGCCACGAGACGGAACGGCCGCACGCCCAGATCGACCTCGGTGATGACATCGAACACCAGCTCGCAGCCGCAGTTCTCGGCCTGCTTGGCCATCTGCTCCATAAGCCAGGGCCCCTGGATCGGATCGGCGAAGCCCGGATAGTTTTCGACATCGGTCGTGATCGAAAGCTGGCCACCCGGCTGCAGACCCTGCACCAGCACCGGCTGCAGATTGGCACGCGCGGCGTAGACGGCGGCGGTGTAGCCAGCGGGACCCGAGCCGAGGATCAGGACACGGACATGTCGTTCATTGCTCATCGGCGATCTCCTCCAGGCGCAAGCGGACCCAACAGTTTCAGCAAATCATATAAGTCATGTCGGCGGGAGCGCACCTCTTGTTCTGCTGCCAGGCGCTCCGGCCATGTCGGCTCCGGCTCAGGCGAAGGCCGGTTCGAGGGCCGCGGCTTCCGGCAGGCTCAGGCGCTCGCGAATGGCGGCGGCAACGGCATGCGCGGGATTGGGCAGCGGCACGGGCGGGGCCGTGAAGCGCTGGTCGATCGGTTTCACGTGATTGCCGCCCTCGAGCACGTTGTGCAGGCGTTCGAGCTTGCGATTGCGGCCGGCCGACGGCGTGAACAGATAGACCGGCTTGCCAGTGACGCAGGCTTCGGTGAGCATCGAGGCGCTGTCGGCGCTGACGACGATTGCGTCGGCCAGGCCGAGCATGCTCGGATAGGGATTGGCCCCCGGCGTGCCGAAGCGATGCAGATAGAGCGGGGCGCGCACGGCTTCGGCGAAGCTGTCCTCGCACACCGGGCCGGTGCGCCGGCTGCTCGTGGCGACAATGCCGCCACTGCCGAAATCTTCGCTCAAGCGCTGCACCTGGAGGCCGAGCAGGGCGGCATCGCTGGGTGTGAACGCCGCGGTCCGGCTGGTGCCGCCGATAAGCACGGCAATGCGCGGCTCGGGGATGGCCTTCATGGCATCCGGCAAATCGGCCAGGCCGGCGGCGATGCGCTCGGCGCTGACGCGATGGGGCGAACCGGTGACGCGCAGCAGATCCTTGGCGCGCCGCTCGACATCGTGGTCGGGCACGACGATCAGATCGAGATCCTGGGCGACATCCGGCCACATCAGTTGCACGGTATAGGTCTTGCCGTGGGTGCGGCTCTTCAGCCAGCGCATGACCGGCGCCGCGCGCCGTCCGGCGCCGCTGCCCCTGTCCCGCCATGGCGGCAGCAGCTCGCTCTTGGCCTCGCTGGTCAAACCGCGGTTCGACGCCCCCAGCAGCATGTTCGGCAGCTTGGCCCACGAGCCATAGGTGATCGGCTTGGGCTCAAACGGCAGCCCAAGCGCCTCGGCGACGCCGAGCACTTGCGAAACATTCCCAGGCCGGGTGTCGACAAGGGCCCAGATCCGCATGATCAGTGCCCGTACATCGCTTAGCTGTAACTGACTTCGAGGATTTCGAAGTAGCGCACGCCGCGTGGCGTCGAGACCTCGAGCGAGTCACCCTTGTCCTTGCCGATCAGGGCTTTGGCGACCGGGCTGTTGACCGAAATCAGGCCCTTGGCGATGTCGGCCTCGTCCTCGCCGACGATTTGGTAGCTGACCTCTTCCTCGGTGTCCTCGTCGACGACCTTGACCTGCGCGCCGAACATGACGCGCGTGCCGCTGTCGCCGCGGTGATCGATGACCTCGGCGCGGGCCAGCTTGTCTTCGAGCTCGCGGATACGCCCCTCGATGAAGCCCTGGCGCTCGCGCGCGGCGTGATACTCCGCATTCTCGGACAGATCGCCATGCTCACGTGCCTCGGCAATCGCCTTGATCACCGCCGGCCGCTCGACGCTGCGTAGATTACGGAGCTCGGCTTCCAGGCGCGCATGTCCGCCTGGAGTCATAGGCACTCGTTCGACCATTCTTGGTTAACCCAACAAAAACTGACAGGCCGCGACACATCGCGGCCCGGGTTCGTGTTCTAATTCGGCCCAGCAGTGTAGGCCTGCAGGGGCGTGACCGCAAGGGCACCTGCCTTGAGCGCCGCGATGGACAGGACCGCCGAGCGTGCGCCGGCAAGCGTCGTATAGTAAGGCAGCCGCATCATCAAGGCCGCCTGGCGCATGGAAAAGCTGTCCTTGATCGCCTGCTGGCCTTCGGTTGTGTTGATCAGCAAGGCGATTTCGCCGTCCTTGATGAGATCAACAATGTTCGGCCGGCCCTCGTAGACCTTGTTGACCACGCTGACCTGTTCGAGCCCGGCCGCGTGCAGAGCTGCCGCCGTGCCGCGCGTCGCGACGACCGTGAAACCGTTGTCGAGCAGGGCGCGGGTGATGTCGATCGCCGCCGGCTTGTCGGAATCCCGCACCGAGACGAACACCCGGCCCGAACGCGGCAGGCCGGTGCCGCTGGCGAGCTGGGACTTGCCGAAAGCGAGCGGGAAGTCGCTGTCGATACCCATGACCTCGCCGGTGGACTTCATTTCCGGACCGAGCAGCGTGTCCACGCCTGGGAAGCGGGCGAAGGGAAACACCGCTTCTTTGACGGCGACGTGATCGATGTGGCGCTCAACCGACGGTAGCTCCGCCAGGGTCTCACCGGCCATGACCCGTGCGGCGATCTGCGCCACCGGCCGGCCGATCGCCTTGGCGACGAACGGCACGGTGCGCGAGGCGCGCGGATTGACCTCGAGGATGAACACGTCGCGGTCCTTGATTGCCATCTGCACGTTCATCAGGCCGCGCACATCCAGCGCGACGGCGAGCGCCTCGGCCTGACGGCGGATCTCGGCGACCAGATCGGCATCAAGCGAAAACGGCGGCAAAGAGCAGGCGCTGTCACCGGAGTGGATGCCGGCTTCCTCGATGTGCTCCATGATGCCGGCGATCTGGACGCTCCGGCCGTCGGCGACGACGTCGACATCGATCTCGATGGCGTCCTGCAGGAAGCGGTCGAGCAGCACCGGCCCGGTTTCCGACGCGCGCGCCGCTTCGATGGCGAACTCGCGCAGCTCCTCCGGCGTGTAGACGATGCGCATGGCGCGGCCGCCCAGCACATAGGACGGGCGGATGACCAGCGGGAAGCCGATCTCGACGCCCTTGGTGAATGCGTCGTGCTCGTCGCTGGCGATGGCGTTGGCCGGCTGTTTCAAATCGAGCTTGTACAAGAGCTGCTGGAAGCGCTCGCGGTCCTCGGCCAGATCGATGGCATCCGGCGACGTGCCGAAAATGGGGATCCCGGCGGCTTCGAGCGGTTTGGCCAGCTTGAGCGGCGTCTGGCCGCCGAGTTGGACGATGACACCCGCGAGCGTGCCGCGCTTTTGCTCGAGCGCGCAGATCTCGAGCACGTCTTCGGCGGTGAGCGGTTCGAAATACAGGCGATCCGAGGTGTCGTAATCGGTCGACACGGTTTCCGGATTGCAGTTGATCATGATGGTCTCATAGCCCGCCTTGGCCAGGCCGAAGCAGGCGTGCACGCAGCAATAGTCGAACTCGATGCCCTGGCCGATCCGGTTCGGGCCGCCGCCCAGAATGATCACCTTGCGCCGCTCGCTCGGCTCGGCTTCGCACTGGCCGCCATCCAGGGCGGTTTCATAGGCGCCATACATGTAAGGCGTGCTCGAGGCGAACTCGCCGGCACAGGTATCGACCCGCTTGTACACCGGCCGCACGCCCAGATGATGGCGCAGGCTGCGGATATCGGCCTCGGGCATGCCGGTCAGATCGGACAGGCGCGCGTCGCTGAAGCCCATGCTCTTCAGTTCGCGCAACGACTCGGTTTCGGCCGGGAGACCGTGGCGTATGACGTAGCGCTCGACTTCGACGATCTCTCGGATGCGCTCGAGAAACCAGGGATCGACCTTGCAGGCGCCTTGGACCTCGTCGACGGTAAAGCCGAGACGAAAGGACTGGGCGATCTGGCGGATGCGATCAGGTGTCGGCCTGGCCAGCGCGGCGAGCACGGCCTTGCCCGGCCGCGTCTGGTCGTCCAGCCCGGGGATGTCGATGTCGTCCAGGCCCGAAAGGCCGGTTTCCAGCGAACGCAAGGCTTTCTGCAGCGATTCCGCGAACGTCCGGCCCATGGCCATGGCTTCGCCGACCGACTTCATCGACGTGGTCAGTAAAGGCTCGGTTTCGGGGAACTTCTCGAAGGTGAAGCGCGGGATCTTGGTGACGACATAGTCGATGGTCGGCTCGAACGAGGCCGGCGTCACGCCGCCGGTGATGTCGTTGTCGATCTCGTCCAGCGTGTAGCCGACCGCCAGCTTGGCGGCCACCTTGGCGATCGGAAAGCCGGTCGCCTTGGACGCCAAGGCGGACGAACGCGACACACGCGGGTTCATTTCGATGACGACCATGCGGCCGTCGGCGGGATTGATGGCGAACTGCACGTTCGAGCCACCGGTATCGACGCCGATCTCGCGCAACACCGCGATCGAGGCGTCTCGCATGCGCTGGTATTCCTTGTCGGTCAGGGTCAGGGCCGGGGCAACGGTGATGGAATCGCCGGTATGCACGCCCATCGGATCGACGTTTTCGATCGCGCAGACGATGATGCAGTTGTCCGCGTGGTCGCGGACGACCTCCATCTCGAACTCTTTCCAGCCGAGCACGCTTTCCTCGACCAGGACCTCGCTGATCGGTGAGGCATCCAGGCCCGTGGCGATGATGCGCTCGTATTCCTCGCGATTGTAGGCGATGCCGCCGCCGGTGCCACCGAGCGTAAAGGCCGGCCGAATGATCGCCGGCAGCCCGATGATCTCCAGCGCCCCTTGCGCCTGGTTCAGCGAGTGGACGATCTCGCTCTTCGGCAGTTCCAGGCCGATGGCGCGCATGGCATCGCGAAACAGGCCGCGGTCCTCGGCCTTGTCGATCGCCTCGCGCGAAGCACCGATCAGTTCGACGCCGTATCTGGCGAACACGCCGGCCTCGGCCAGCGCACGCGCCGTGTTCAAAGCCGTCTGGCCGCCCATGGTCGGCAGGCAGGCATCCGGCTTCTCGCGCGCGATGATCTTCTCGACGATTTCCGGGGTGATCGGCTCGATATAGGTGGCATCCGCCATGTCCGGGTCGGTCATGATCGTTGCCGGGTTCGAGTTCACCAGGATGACACGGTAGCCTTCCTCGCGCAGGGCCTTGCACGCCTGGGTGCCGGAATAGTCGAACTCGCAGGCCTGGCCGATTACGATCGGCCCGGCGCCGATGACCAGGATCGATTGGATGTCACGACGCTTGGGCATGGGGTCTCTTAGCTGCTGGATGCCTGGTTTGTGATCAGGCCCATGAAACGGTCGAACAGGTAGGCGCTGTCTTGCGGTCCGGGCGAGGCTTCAGGATGATACTGCACGGAAAAAACCGGCTTGCCGCGCACCTGCAGCCCTTCGAGCGAGCCATCGAACAGCGAGACATGGGTCGCCTCGACGCCGGCCGGCAGGCTCTCGCTATCGACCGAGAAGCCGTGGTTCTGGCTGGTGATCTCGACCTTGCCGGTGGTCAGGTCCTTGACCGGGTGATTGGCGCCGTGGTGGCCGAACTTCATTTTCGTGGTGCGGGCGCCGAGTGCCAGGGCGAGCATCTGATGACCCAGGCAGATGCCGAACACCGGCTTGCCGCTGTCCACCAGGTGCCGGATCTCTGGCACGGCATAGATGCCGGTCGCCGCTGGATCGCCCGGGCCATTGGACAGAAAAATGCCATCGGGCTCGAGCGCCAGGACCTCCTTGGCGCTGGCGGTTGCCGGCAGTACGGTCAATCGGCAATCGAGCGAGGCGAGCGAGCGCAGGATGTTGCGCTTGATGCCGTAGTCGATCGTGACGATATGCCAACCGGTGCTGTCGGTGAGCGGGTAACCGTCCGGGTGAAACCGCCAGCGGCCTTCGTCCCAGCCGTAGCGCTGGCGCGTGCTCACCTCGCTGGCAAGATCGAGGCCTTCCAGGCCGCTGAAACCGCGCGCGGCGTCGAGCAGGGCGGTGGTGTCGAGCTTGCCGTCGGGCGCGTAGCCCAGCGCCGCGTTCTGGGCACCTTCTTCGCGCACCAGCCGCGTCAAAGCGCGCGTGTCGATGCCGGCAATGCCGGTCAGGCCGTGCGTGGTCAACCAATCGGCAAAATGTCGGATATTGCGATAATTCGACGGCGCGGTTATGTCCGCGCGCACAACCAAACCCCGCGCACGCGGTGTCGCCGTCTCGATGTCGGCATGGTTGGTCCCCACATTACCAATATGGGGGAAGGTGAACGTGATGATCTGGCCGGCGTAGGATGGGTCGGTGAGGATTTCCTGGTAGCCGGTCATGGCCGTGTTGAACACGACTTCGCCGGTGGTCATGCCAGGAGCACCTATGCCGAAGCCGCGAAGCACGGATCCGTTAGCCAGCACAAGGGCAGCGGTCGGCACGCGTCGGGTTGGGTCAAACATTGAGCGCTCTTTGATGGCCGGGGAGAGCGCCGGCCGGGTCGAGAAGTAAAGCTGTCGGGGTTTACGTCACCGAACGAAAGCGCGTCAAGCGGGCGACCTCTGGGAGTTTTTCGTCTATGGTACTGATGACCATGAATGAGATGTCGTTTTCCTCAGGCGATGTCGACGAGGCGTCGCCGCTGCGTGCCGGTTTGGCGAAGGCTTGGGCCGAGGCGCTTGAGCGCGATGACCAATGCGCGCAGGCAACGCTGCGCTTGATCCATACGGCGTTGCGCGATCGCGATCTGTGCGCCAAGCGCGAAGGGCGCGGGCAGGGCGTGAGCGATGCCGAGCTGGCTGGTATGCTGCGCGAAATGGTCGTGCAGCGTCGTGAAGAGATCGCCCAGTGCGAGTGTCGGGCGCAACTCGAGCTCGCCGAGCAGGAAGCGCACGAGATCAAGGTGCTCGAGCGCCTGCTGCCGCCGGTCATGGCCCAGGAGGAACTGGAGCACGCCGTCGATGCCGCCATTGCCGAGACGGGGGCGAGCAAGCTCAAGGACTACGCCCGCGTGATGAAGTCCTTGAAGGCCAGCCATCCCGGCCAGATCGATTGCGGTCGCGCCCGTCAGCTATTGACCAAGCGCCTGCACTGACTTTTTTGGAGCGGCGCATCGCGCAACCATGGCACCCAGCGACGGCGGCTCTCTGCAGGACTTCAAGGCGCGCTTGCCGCTGATCGAAATCGTCGGTCGCGTTGTCAAGCTGCAGCGCAAAGGCCGCGATTACTGGGGCTTGTGTCCGTTTCACAACGAAAAGTCCCCGTCGTTCAAGGTCGATGACGGCCCGGGCGGTGCCTATCACTGCTTCGGTTGCGGCGCCCATGGCAACGGCATCGATTTCCTCATGGAAACCGAAGGGCTGACCTTTGTCGAAGCGGTCAGGCGCGCCGCCGAGCTCACCGGCCTGCCGGCACCGGCGATGGGCCGTGGCGACAATCCGGCGGTGCAGGTCGAACGCAAGGGCCTGATCGAGGCCAATGAGGCCGCGGCAGCTTGGTATGGCCTGCAATTGCTCGCCGATGGCGGTCGCAAGGCACGCGGCTACTTGCGCGATCGCGGCTTGCGCGGCTCGAGCCTGCAGCGCTTCGCGCTCGGCTATGCACCGGCCCACGGCGATCCGCTGAAAAAGCACCTGCTCGATCAGGGCTTCAGCGAAGCCGGTCTGATCGAAGCCGGTCTGCTCGGAAAAAGCGATGACAGCCGGCCGGCTTACGATCGCTTCCGCGATCGGCTGATGTTTCCGATCCGCGATCGGCGCGGCAAGGTGGTCGGCTTCGGTGGCCGGGCGCTGGGCGAGGCCAAGGCGAAATACCTGAACACCTCGGAAACGCCGGTCTTCAACAAGGGCCACCTGCTCTACAACCTCGACCTCGCGGCCAGGCCGGCGCGGGCGGCGGGCGAGCTGCTGGTCGTCGAAGGCTATATGGATGTCATCGCCTTGGCCGAGGCCGGCTTCGAGGCGGCCGTGGCGCCTTTGGGCACGGCGGTCAGCGAGACGCAGTTGCAAAGCCTGTGGCAGTTGGTTGACGAGCCGATCTTCTGTTTCGACGGCGATGCCGCCGGTCTGAGCGCTGCCGACCGCACGGCCGAGCGCGCCCTGCCGCTGCTGACGGCCGGCAAATCCTTGCGCTTCGTCCTGTTGCCGGAGGGCGACGATCCCGACAGCTATGTACGCAAGGCCGGGGCCGAGGCCATGCGTGGCCAGATCGCCAGGGCCATGCCGTTGATCGATTTGCTCTGGCACCGCGCACTGGCGAAGCACCGCCTGGATACCCCCGAACGGCGCGCCGGGCTCGAGCGCTCCTTGCGCAAAACGGCCGAACAGGTCGGTGATCCGGCGGTCAAGCGCGCGTATGTCGATGAGTTGGTCTTCCAGCGTCTGCGCAGCCATCTGCGCAGCTTGAAGCGTGCGAGGGACGCTGGCCGGCCGGCACCGACCACTGCCATGCCGATGGGTTTGCCGTCGCCGCGCGGGTCCTTGAGCGAACGGGCGCTGCTGGCGCCGATCCTGGCGACGCCGGCGATGTTGCAGCAGCTCGAGGACGAGTTCGTCGCCCTCGAGCTGGCCGATCGGGATCTTCTCGGCCTGCGCGAGGCCGTTCTCGACTGGTACGCCCAGGCAGAGAGGCTTGACAGATCGTCGCTCTTTGCCCACCTCCGATCGAGCGGTTGGATCGACACTGCCGAGTTGTGCGTAGCCAGCATTCGGCACGATAATCGGCCGACAGATGACGGCAGTCGCGATCCCATCGAAGCCTGGCGAGGCATGTGTGCGCGCCATTTTGCGCGCAGCGCGCGTGTACGCGCCAAGCAGGCCCTCGCCGAAGCGTTGTTGAGCGGTGCGGACGAACGCGAAGTTCGGGCACGCTTGGCAGCGCAGGACATGACGATCAACAAGCGTGATCGCTGACACTGTAGTGGCGCGATGAGACCTCCTTCGGGAACCGCAGGATCCCCCTCGCAGAGTGTGTGGGCCATACAACAGCCGAGCGCTTAACTTTGGGTCGTGCCGATCCGACCCGATGCCCTTTGGAGAGCAGCCTATGGCGCGAGTAGAGGCCGGTAAGCGGACGTCCGCAGCGGCGAAATCGGTGAAAGCGAATGGCAAGACTGCCGAAACGCCGTTGTCGAACGATATCCAGGCCCTCGCCGGCCCGCTGAAGAAGCTGCTCGCCAAGGGACGCCAGCGCGGCAGCGTCTCGGTCGATGAGTTGAACGCGCTGCTCGCCGATAGTGAAGTCAATCCCGATCTGATCGAGGATCTGATCACGCATTTCGAGGATGCCGGTGTCGAAGTGAAGCGCGATGACACGCCGGACTCGGCCAACGCCAGCGAGGCCCAGAACGACAACAACGCCGCTGAGGCTGAGGCCGAAGCCGACAGCGATGATGACGAAGACGAAGAAGGCAGCGGCCGCGCGGTCGAAGAGGATCTCGGCCGGACCGACGATCCGGTGCGCATGTATCTGCGCGAAATGGGCACCATCGAGCTGCTCTCGCGCGAGGGCGAGATCGAGATCGCCAAGCGCATCGAGGCCGGTCGCAATGCCGTGCTCGAGGCCTTGTGCGAGAGCCCGCTGACCATGCGTGCGGTGATTTCTTGGCGCGATGCCATTCGTGACGGCGAGGTCTTGCTGCGCGATGTGATCGACCTCGAGGCGACCTTCGGCGCCGATGTCGAGGGCGCCAGCGACGCGGAAGCCGAGAAGGAGCAGGTCGAAAGCGAGCGCGCCGACGCGGACGAAGCGGGCGACGAGGAAGACGGCGAGGGCGAAAAAGAGAGCGACGAGAACAGCGGCGACGACGGCGATGATTTCGAGGATACGCTGTCGCTCGCGGCCATGGAGCTGACCGTTAAGGACGGTGTGCTCGAGATTTTCGACGGCATCGCCGGCGCTTACGAAGACCTGCGCGCGCTCCAGGAAAAGCGCCTGGAGTGTGTGCACGCCAATCAGGACGTGCCGAACTCGCTGGAAAAGGACTACCAGCGACGCCGCTCCGAGCTGGTCAGCATGATGGAGAACGTGCACCTCAACAACAATGGTGTTGAGGCGCTGGTCGGCCAGTTGCTCGATCTGAACAGCCGCCTGACCGCCATCGATGGCAAGCTGTTGCGCTTTGCCACTGACTGCGGCGTCGACCGCGAGAGCTTCATCAAGCACTACCGCGGCGCCGAGCTCGATCCCGACTGGGTCGAGCGTATCGGCGAGAACAGCGATCGCGGCTGGGACAAGTTCGTCGATCGCCATCGCGAGCGCATCGATCAGGCACGCGCCGAGATCAAGGGCATTGCCGATCAGACCGGTCTCGACATCAGCGAGTTCCGCCGCATCGTCCAGCGCGTACAGCAGGGTGAGCGTCAGGCGTCGGTTGCCAAGAAAGAGATGGTCGAGGCCAATCTTCGTCTGGTCATTTCGATCGCCAAGAAATATACCAACCGCGGTCTTCAGTTCCTCGACCTGATTCAGGAAGGGAATATCGGCCTGATGAAGGCCGTGGATAAATTCGAATACCGCCGCGGTTACAAGTTCTCGACCTATGCCACCTGGTGGATTCGTCAGGCGATCACGCGATCGATTGCCGACCAGGCGCGCACGATCCGTATTCCGGTGCACATGATCGAGACGATCAACAAGCTGGTGCGCGCCTCGCGCCAGATGCTGCACGAATACGGCCGCGAGCCAACACCTGAAGAGCTAGCGGCAAAGTTGAACATGCCGCTCGACAAGGTGCGCAAGGTCCTCAAGATCGCCAAAGAGCCGATTTCGCTGGAAACCCCCATCGGCGACGAGGAAGACAGCCATCTCGGCGATTTCATCGAAGACAAGAACGCCGTCCAGCCGGTCGAAGCGGCGACCCTGGCCAATCTGCGCGAGGCCACCACGCGCGTGCTGGCGACGCTCACGCCGCGTGAGGAGCGCGTCTTGCGCATGCGCTTTGGCATCGGCATGAACACCGATCATACGCTCGAAGAGGTCGGCCAGCAGTTCTCGGTCACGCGCGAGCGCATTCGGCAGATCGAGGCCAAGGCCTTGCGCAAGCTCAAGCATCCCTCCCGCTCGCGCAAGTTGCGCAGTTTCCTCGACGGTTGAGGCGCAGTCCTTGCAGCGGGCTTGGCAAGCGATCCGGCCCTCGTCTAGTCTCCCGCCAGCGTTGGGCCTGTAGTTCAGCGGTCAGAACCCGCCGCTCATAACGGCGTTGTCGCAGGTTCGAATCCTGCCGGGCCCACCATTCTTAGTTAGCGGATAGCCGCCAAACCAATCGTGCGTTCTTGGTTCGAGGTGTCACCGCTCACCTCCATCATCTCGCACAGTCGCTATCGCCCTTCGGGCTGCTTGAGCGCTTGCATGGCTGCGCTATCGCCCTTCGGGCTGCTTGAGCGCTTGCATGGCTGCGCTATCGCCCTTCGGGCTGCTTTGAGCGCTTGCATGGCTGCGCTATCGCCCTTCGGGCTGCTTGAGCGCTTGCATGGCTGCGCTATCGCCCTTCGGGCTGCTTGAGCGCTAGGCCTTCAGCACTTGCGCGGTCCCTGGGTCAAACACGTACAGGTTGTCCGGCGTTAGGTGGACGCCGCCGAGCCAGTGATCGCAACCATTGAGCGCGACATGACTGGCGCGTCCGGCCAGCACGTCCTGACCTAGCGGCGTGAGCGCAATCGTCTGGCGAAAAAAGGCCCGGTCGTCGCACGACGACCACGCGCGCAACGGCCGATCGGTGCCGGCAATCAGGGGACGCCCACACAGGCCGACGCGCGCGATCAGGTGCGCGAAGCTCAGATCGCCCATGAACTGGGCGGCTTCGGCCTGCTGCATGTGCGCAAACAGGCAGCCGATGGTGCTTGGCTCGGCCTGCAGGCCTTGCAACGCCAGCGTCAGCGACCGCGGCAGCCCGGTAGTACGGTCCGGGTATTCGGCCAAAAAACGGCGCACGGCCTGTTGCATCCAGGGCAGCGGCGCCGGCGCTGTCTCACGCGCCAAGTCGTTCAGGTCCGCCGGACGTGCAGCGCAAAGGGCGGCCCATACCCGCACGGCGTAAGCGCGCTCCTTAGCGGTAACCGGTGCCTGGCGTGGGCAACGCGCGGCGAGGGCGTCATCCGGCATCGCGCCGAGGAAGTCGTTCGCCTGCATGAGCCAAAGATCGACATGCGGATGCTCCAGGCTGGCGGCGGCGATGATCTGCGCAAGCTGCAGTTGGTCGTACAGGTCATGCTCGAACCACAGCTCGACCCGCTCGAAGCTTGGCAGCGCAGCGAAAAGCCGATCGCGCTCGCTGAACGAGGCTTGCACGTTTGCGAGCGCCATGCCGGCCATGTCCGCCAGAAACGGAGCCCTTGTCTTGGCGAAATCTGTGAGTGTTGCGGTCGCATGCAGCCGGCCGTCGTGCAGCACATCGCGCCAGGGGAGAACAAGCGCGCTAGCGTGCAGGTTGTGGATGCGCCCGGCGGCACTGTCGCCATTGGTGATGATCAGGCGGCCGGCACACGCTGCCGGATCGCTCATGCCGCGACCTCGAGCGCGCGGGGCAAAGCGACCACGAAGCAGGCCCCGTGCGGCTCGGCTTGCTCGACATGGATCGTGCCGCCGCAGTGCTCGACGATCATGCGGCTGATCGCCAGGCCGAGGCCCGTGCCGGACGGATTGCCACTGGCCTCGCCGGTCGCCTGATGGAACCGATCGAAGATCTGCTCGCGCTGATCTGCCGGTACGCCCGGCCCGTTGTCGCGCACGCGCAAGACATGCGAGCCGCCTTCCGGCCGCAGCTCCAGGGCGACGCGGCCCTCTTCTTTGGCAGCGAATTTCAAGGCGTTGGACAGCAGGTTGACGACGACCTGGGCGATGCGATCCGGATCGCCCTGCACCATCGCCGGTGCGCCTGGCGTGCTCACATCCAGGCGTATGCCCTTGCCGGCGAACACGCCAGCCATGCTGGCGGTGGCGTCGCGCACCGTGCCGACCAGATCGAAGCGCTCGCTCTGCCAGTCCATGCGCCCGGCCTCGATCTTGGCTATGTCGAGCACCTGATTGATCAGCCGGGTCAGGCGTTCGCTCTCGCGAATGACGATGCCGAGAAACTCCCTGCGCTGCTCGAGGTCCATGTCCGGCTCGTCATACATCAGCTCGGTGAGCGCGCGGATCGAGGTCAAGGGTGTGCGCAGCTCGTGGGTAACGGTTGAGAGAAACTCGTCTTTCAGCCGGTCAAGCTCGCGCAGACGTTGATTGGCCTGACGCAGCTCTTCGGTGGTGGCCTCGAGCGCCTTGCTTTTGTGCTCGAGCCTGCGGCTGTATTCGAGCACCTGCGTGGTCTCGTCGATCAGGCGCAAGATATCGCTGCCGCGCGGATCGTCTTCCGGCCGCTGCTCGGGCTGCAGGATCGACGCAATCGCGACGCGAGCCGAGGCGGCCCCGATCGCGCCGGCAATGGCGCGTTCGACCATGCGCACCAGCTCGCCATCCGCCTCATGCAGCTCTTCCGGTTCCAGACCGCGCCGGCGGGCATAGTCGGCAAAGGTGCGCTCAGCCGCGCTCGTGCCCAAAAAGCGCTCGGCCAGGCCCTTCAGCTTGCTCAAATCCGAGGCGACGCCGACCGCCTGCGCATCCAGATCGACGCCATAGGGGCTGAGCGCGTCGACGAACAGGGTGGCTTGCGAGCGCTCCACCAGGCTGGGCCGTCCCATGAGCGAGACGATGACGAAGGCGCCGGCATTGGCAAGCAGGCTCCAGAACAGCGCGTGGCTGATCGGATCGAGGCTGTTCAGACCGAACAGGGCATAGGGCCGCAGCCATGCGATGCCGAACAGACCGAGATCGACGAAGGTGGGGCTGGAAATGGTTGGCAGGAACAGCGTGTAGGTCCAGATGACGAAGCCAAGTGCCAAGCCGGCCAGCGCGCCCGCGGCCGTGCCGCCACGCCAGTAAAGGGCGCCCAGGAGCACCGGCGCGAACTGTGCTGACGCTGCGAAGGACACCAGACCGATGGACACCAGGCCATAGGAGGCATCCACGGTGGTGAAATAGAGGTAGCCCAGGCTGAGCACGAGCAGGATGGCGAGCCGGCGAATGCGCAAGAGCAGTTGCGTCAGGTCCGGCCGGTCGGTCAGCTGGGTTTGCCGCCAGCGGAACAGAAGCGGCATGACCATGTCGTTGCAAACCATGATGCTGACCGCGATGGTTGCGACGATGACCATGGCGGTTGCCGCCGACAGCCCGCCGACGAAGACGAACAGGGCCAGCAGCCGGGCATTCTCGCTGAGCGGCAAGGCCAGAACGAAGCTGTCCGCGCCGATCGTGCCATCGCCGAAGTGCAGCAAGCCGCCAAGGGCGATCGGCAGCACGAAGATGTTGATCAGCAGCAGGTAGAGCGGGAACAGCCAGACGGCGGTGCGCAGGTGGTCCGGATTGACATTGCCGACCACGGTCACCTGAAACTGGCGCGGCAGGCAGATGATCGCGGCGGCCGAGAGCAGCGTGAGCGTCACCCAGTTCGTCCCGACGGCATCGAAGCGCAGCAAGGCGGCGAGCTCCGGCTGCGCTGCCGCCTGACGGAAGACATCGCCGAAACCGTCATACATGACATAGGTCACGAACACGCCGACCGACAGGAACGCCGTCAGCTTGACGACCGATTCGAAAGCGATCGCGACGACGACGCCCTCGTGGTGCTCGGTGGCATCAATGTGCCGGGCGCCGAACAGGATGGCGAAGATGGCCAGGGCAATCGCGACCACCAGCGAGGCGGTGGCACTGACGGCGACGATCGGTGTGCCGGCGAGGACATCGATGCTAAGCGACACGGCTTTCAATTGCAGCGCGATGTAGGGCACCGTGCCCACCAGAGCGATCAATGCGACCAGGCCGGCAACCTGCTGGCTCTTGCCGTAGCGCGCGGCGAGAAAATCGGCGATCGAGGTGATGCGCTGGTCCTTGGCGATGACGACGATCTTGCGCAGGACATACCAGCCGAGCCCGAACACCAGGGTCGGTCCGAGATAGATCGGCAGAAAGCCCAGGCCCGATTGCGTCGCGCGGCCGACCGAGCCGTAATAGGTCCAGCTCGTACAGTAGACCGCGATGGACAAGGCGTAGATCGCCGGCTGATGCAAAAGGCTGCAGCCGCGCTCGGCACGCTGGTCAGCGTAGTAGGCGACCGCGAACAGGACCAGCAGATAGCCGATCGCGACCAGCAGGATCTGCCAGGTCGACAGCATGTCAGCCGTCCCGCCGATCGCCGGAACGCGATCGGTCACCGTCGCCCAGGCGGCGCATGATCCACATCAAGACGACGATCAACGCCAGCCAAGCGCCGAAGACATAAACGAACAGCACGGGTATGCCGTTGCCGAGGGTGCCCTGATCGAACACGCGGATCATTGGCGGGTTGAACAGGATGCCACCGAAAAGGGTCGCGGCAACGGCGGCCTGGCTGACTTTGTTCATGGGCATGCCGGCATCTCCATGCCCCGGGCGTTAGTAGGCGGCCTGTTTGCGTTTAATGGCGACGATCTGGTTGGACGCTTCGATGGCCTCGCGCAAGGTGCGCACGCCGGCCGCCTCGAGGACATCGAGGAAACGCAGAAACAGCTCACCGGTGGCCAGGGAATCACCCAACGCGGTGTGCCGATCGCGTTCGGCGATCTCGATGCCGAAGCGCTCGGTCAAGGCGTCCAGGCTCAAGCTTTCGCCGGCGCCGTACAGATGCGCACCGAGCAGCACGGTATCGAGCACCGGATTGTCGAAGCGCACGCCGCATCCGTCCTGTTTGAGCGTCAGGAAACGCATGTCGAAGGCGGCATTGTGGGCGACGAGCACGGCGTCTTTGGCGAAGGCGTGGAAGCGCGGCAGCACCGTGCCGATCGGCGGTGCGCCCTTCACCATCTCGTTGGTGATGTGATGGACCTTGGTGGACTCCGCCGGGATGGTGCGGCCGGGATGAACGAGCTGATCGAAGATCTCGCCGCGCAGCAGGCGGCCGTTGACGATGCGCACGCCGGCGATCTGGATGATTTCATCACCCCTGGACGGCTCGAGGCCGGTGGTTTCGGTATCGATCACGACATAGGTCAAGGCGCGCAATGGTGTCTCGTCGATTGCCTCCGGGTCGATCTGGCGGAACAAGTCGAAGTCATAGAATTGCGGCGTCACCAGTTGCGGCGCCGGCGTAGTGCTCACGCGGCGGTGGTAGCGGATCGCCGGGGCGAGCGGCAGACGCAGGCGGGCCCCGCCTTCGGCGCGGCGTTCGCACCAGAATTCGCTCTTGTGCCGATCAAGGACTTCGCGGCCGGTGAGTCCGCCCAGGCTGGCATCGAGTTGCTCGCCGAGCCAGGCATCGATGGTGCCGACCGGCATGACATCGCCGTTCCAGCACAGATCGAGATAGACCTTGTTGCCGGCATCCTGGGCCTCGAGGGCAAACGCGCGGATGCCGGTGCGCTCGCAGACCCGGTTCATCATGCGATCGATCAGCTCGACGATGGTCAGGCTGTCACAATGGGTCCAGACCGGAGCCCCGCGCACCTCGACGGTGAGGTTGCGATCTTCTGAGTCCCGCTGCACGACGCAGGCAAACAGCGGCGCCGAGGAGACGTCGCTCATCGGCCAGGAACCGGCGAGCAGGTCGCGCTGTTCGGCCTCGAGCATGTCCAGACGCTCGGACAGGCTGATGGCTTCGCGGTTCAAGACGGATTCGAACTCGCGACGCATGTCCGGCTCGAGATGCGGGTCCTCGGCGAGCACCTCGCTGGCGGCGCGGATATTGGCGATCGGCCGGCGGATGTCCTCGATGGCTTCCTGCAACATGCGATCGCGGCGCACCCGGCGCGCCAGCGTTGCGGTGACGTCATCAAAGGTGGCGACATAGCCGATCGGCCTGGCATCATCGCTATCCAGAATGAGCCCGATGCGGCCCTGCAGCGTGAAGTTGCCGTCGCGCGTGGCGCAGACCAAAAGCGCGCTGACGCCCTCCGGGTGATCCTGGTGACGGTTTTCCTCGATGCGCAGTGAGAGCCGTTCGAGGGCGTGGCGCACCGGCTGTGGCGACAGGATCGACAGAAGATCGCGGCCGAGACCGAAATCGCCGGAGACATGCAAAAGCTCCAAAGCGCGGCGATTGTAGAGCAGGGTCTTGTGGTCAAGCGTACAGATGACCACGCCCTGATCGAGATCGTGCAGGACGGCTTCGAGCTGGCGTTTTTGCTGCTCGGCCATGCTAGTGGCCTTGACCACCTCGTCCTCGATGGCGGTTCGCGTCGAGACCAACGTGTTCATCGCCTCGCGCACCGAGGGACCGAGATTGCCCAGATACTTGGCATGTTTTTCGGTCAGGCGTGGCATGCCACCGGCATGCACCGTGGCGCGGATGTCGGCGACCAGCGAATTGATCGGGTACACGACGTTCTGATCGAACAGCGACCAGACCCAGAGCGACAGGCCCATGCAGACAAAGGCGGCCATGCCGCCGAACAGCACGAGGTCCGAGGTCGCTTGCGGACCGATGCGCTGCGCGGCGAGATACATGCCGACGGCGATGGCTGCCGCCGTACCCAGTCCGATCAGGGCGAAGAACAGAAAGACCCGCAGGCGCAGGCTCAGGCGTTCAACCATTGACCTGAACGTTCTCGCCAATCATGCGGCGCACCTGGGCGGCCAGATCGCGGGTCGAAAACGGCTTGGTGACATAGGCATCGGCGCCGAGGGCGAGGCCCTTTTCCAGCTCGACCTCGCGGCCCTTGGCCGTCACCATGATG
The DNA here is from genome assembly GCA_050331015.1 of Geminicoccaceae bacterium. Classification (GTDB taxonomy): domain Bacteria; phylum Pseudomonadota; class Alphaproteobacteria; order Geminicoccales; family Geminicoccaceae; genus JBHJHH01. The sequence goes on along the minus strand of JBHJHH010000003.1, from coordinate 54,335 downwards.
ATCTTGACGTTCTGCCAGTCAGGATTGTTGCGCACTGTCTGACAGACGTCGTAGCCATCGCGCTTGGGGATCATGACGTCGAGCAAGACCAGATCCGGTGGATCTGCCGTGATTTCGGCCAGCGCCTGCTCGCCGTCGGCGGCGACGCGCACGTCGTAGCCTTCGCGCTGCATCAGATGGCGCAGGGAAAGGGTGATGCTGGTCTCGTCATCAACGATCAAAACGGACTTCGCCACGTGGGACACCTCCCTGGAGGCAACCGGCGTTGGCTTTACTGTTGTTGCGCCGGTCTGTTGTTGGCGGACTATGCCAGACGCCACTATGCGTGCATTGAGGCGTGTCATAAAAGGCTTTATGCGCTCAAAAAGCGCACACCATTGCTCAGGTTGGACCGCTGGCGCTCTTGGCCAGGGCTGCCTGCATGGTTTTCACCACCAGGAACGCATGGCGCAAGTGGTTGCGCTCGAATGCTGACAGGCTGTGGGGCGCCATGAAGTTGTCAGGCTTCTCGCCGCTCTGCACGCATCTGGCCTGGTGTTCGAGGCGGGTCTTGCTGATCAGCTCGAAGGCATCGAGCAGATCATGGCCGCCGCTGGTGCTGATCACGCCGGCTTCGATGGCGCTGTGCAGCCGCGCCCGGGTATTGGCGCGGGGCTCGGCGCATTGCAGGGCATAGACACGCGCCAGATCGACGATCGGCACGACGCCATTCATTTTCAGATCGACACGCCGGCGATGCTCGCCCTTGCGCATGGTCACCAGCCCGCCGAACAGGCCGAGCGGTGGTGTATGTTTCAGACTGTTGGAGACCATGTGCGCGCGGAAAATACTGTTGCCACGCGCCCAGGCGAGCGATTGTTCGACCAAGCCCGCCAATAGCCCGTGCTCGCCGTGGATGGCGCGCAGATCGAACATGACCGAGGCGAGCATCTGCGCCGTCGGGTCCGGTTCGTTGATCCATTTGTGGAAGTAACCTCGCCAGCGTTCGAGCGGCTGGCGCCAGCGCTCGGTGGTCGCCATCATCTCGCCCGGGCAGTGATAGAAGCCGCAGGCATCCAGGCCGTCGCAGACGAAGCTGGCCAGCTCGGCGAAATAGGCATCGTCGCGCGCCGGCACGAAGACGTCATCAAGGATCAGGCAGTTGTCCTGATCGGAATACCCGGTCTGCTCCTGGCGGCCCTGTGAGCCACAGGCCAGCCAGACATAGGCCACCGGTGGCGGGCCCAGCCGGCGCTCGGCCAGGGCGATCAGCCGGCGGGTCAGCGCATCCGTGACATTGGCGATCGTCTGGCCGATCTTGTGCGCGGCCAGATTGGCGGCGACCAGCTGCTGCAACAGATCGGGCAGCTTGTTCGCGGCAGCCGTGAGTTCGCCTACAGCGCGGCACTTGCGGATCTCGCCGAGCAGGAACACGCCCGAGGCGGCGCTGCGCCGGATGAGATCGTTGGCCGTGATCAGGCCGACCACCCGGCCGCGTTCCTCGATCGGCAGATGCTCGATGCCGTGCTCGGCCATGGTCAGCAGGGCATCGAAACCGACCGAATCCGGGTCGAGCCTGAGCGGGTCCGGGGTCATCACCGCACTGACCGGCGTGGTCATGTCCAGCCCGCGGGCGACGACCCGCGCGGTGATGTCGCCGGTGGTCAAAATGCCGATCAAGCGCGCGTCGCTGACAACCGGCAGCGCGGAGAGCTTGTCCGGCGCCATGAGCTGGGCCGCATCGCGCACGCTGCGCTCCGGTGCCACGCACAAAGGCTCGACCGTCATCAGATCGCCGATGCGGGCAGTGGCCAGATTGCCGCTTTCCGGCGCACCGCCGGTCGGCGGGCGCGGCGCGAAATAGTCGCGGAACGAAGCCGCTTGCTGGTACAGGCGATGAAAGCTGGCGGCATCCAGCTCAAACACCTGGCAGGCGGTCTCGGCCACGGCGCTGTTCGGCGCTATGCCATCACGCAACAGCCCGCGTTCGCCGAACAGGTCGCCGGGGCCAAGCGCACTGAGCTGCTCGCCGCTGGGTGCATAGGTGGCGACACGGCCACGGTCGAGCAGGAACAGAGCGCGCGCCTCGCTGCCGATATCGTAGATGACCGTGCCTTTGTCGTAGCGCACGCGCCTCAGCGACTGGACCAGTGCCGCCTGATCCGCTGCCGGCAGATCGGCGAACGGCGGATTGTTCAGCCAGGCGCTCAACGCCTCGTCGCTCGTGCGCGTCATCGCCTCCCCTCGCGCGCATCACGCATCGTCGTTTAAGCCAGCGTTCCCGAAGCGGCCCGGTCTTTCAAGCGGTACAGACTTTTTGCCGGATCGGATCATCGCTCGGAATCGACAGCCATGCAGGATCGGCCGGCAGACCGCTCTCGGTCAACGCGGAATCCGGCGCAATGTCGAGGCGGCGAGGCTGATCGCAGTCATAGAGCTGCGTGACGGCGGCCGTCGGTGTGTAGCGGCCGACCAGATAGACTTCGGTCATGACCAGATCGTCGTGCTCCGGATGCCGGCGCAGGCTCTGCATGTTCACGGCGGAGAAGCGGTCCACGCGTGGCACGATGTAGGTCCAGAACTGCATGGCATTGCGGCCGGTATACGTACCGGCGACGACGACGTGTTCGGGCAGATCGCCGGCCGTGCGCGGATACCAGCTATACTCGTTCCACAAATGAAAACCGAGCATGGCCAGGCCGGCACTCATCGGGATCAGCCAGCGGCCGGCCTTGATCTTGAAGGTATGAAACAGCGCGTAGAGCACGCCAGCGGCGGTCAGGCCGAGCACCACCGTACCGAGAAGGGTCAAAAACATACACGTACCGCCAAGGAACTAGCTGAAGCGATGGTCAGGCACCGCGCGCGCTGAGCGACGATTGCAGCGTCTTGATGACCATAAAGGCATCTTTGAGGTGATTGCGCTCCAGCGCTGACAGGCTATTGGGCGCCATGAAATTGTCCGGCTTCTTGCCTTCACGGATCTGGGTGGCCTGGTGCTCCAGGCGGGTCTGGCAGATCAGGTCGTAGGCATCGAGCAGATCGGTGGCGCCACTCTGGCTGACCGCGCCGACCTCGCGCGCCTGCTGGATGCGCTCACGGGTATTGATCGCTTCGATTCCGCCCTCGAGGCTGTACATGCGCGCCAGATCGACGATCGGCACGATGCCGTTGTGCTTGAGATCGACGGTGTTCTTGTGTTCACCGCTTCGGATCAGGGCAAAGCCGCGCAGCAGGTTGAGCGGCGGATAGTGCTTGAGCGAGTTGGAGATCATGTGCGCACGAAAGATGCTGTTCTTGCGCGCGGCATCCAGGGTCGCGCGCTGCAGGCCCTTGAACAGCGACGTCTCGCCGGAAATCGGGCGCAAATCGAACATGACCGAGGACAACATCTGCGCCATCGGGTCAGGCTTGTTGATCCAGCCCTGGAAATAGCGCTGCCAGACCCTCACCGGCTGCGTCCATTTCGGATTGGTCGCCATCATGTCACCGGGGCAGTAATAGTAGCCGGCGGCATCGAGGCCGTCCGAGACATACTGTGCAAGCTGCTTGAAATACGCGCCGTGCTCGGCCTCGTCGTAGCTGTTGTCGAGGAACAGACAGTTGTCCTGGTCCGAAACGCCGGTCTGCTCCTGGCGTCCCTGCGAGCCGCATGCCAGCCAGAGATAGGGCACCGGCGGCGGGCCGTATTTCTCTTCCGCCAGGGAGAGCAGGCGCTGGGTCAGGGCATCGGCGACATTGGTGATCAGATGCGCGACCTTGTACGCTGCCAGGCCTGAGCCGACGAGCTGGGCGAGCATCTTCGGGATGCCGCTGACCACCGCGGCGAGATCTTCGTAAGTGCTCTGCCGACCGATATCGGTGACCATCGAGGCGACCGTGACCGATTGCAGGCGGATCAGGTTGGTGCGCGTGACAATGCCGATCGGCTTGTCGTTGTCGACCACCGGGATGTGACCGATACGGCGCTCGCTCATGGCGAGCAAGGCATCGACCATGAAGGCGCTCGGCGTGAATGCCAGCGGTTCGCGCGTCATGACATCGCGCAGCGGCGTATCGGCGCTCAGGCCTTCGGCGATCACGCGGCCGGTCAGATCGCTGGTCGTGACAATGCCGTCGAGCCCGGCATCGCTGCCGATGAGCAGGCAGGAAATGTTGTGTTCACGGATCAGGGCGGCAGCATCGCGCACGCTGATATCGGGCGAGGCCACCACGGGATTGCGGGTCATCACATCGCCGACGCGCTGGGCCATCTCGCCGCCGGCACCGCTCTCAGCCACGGTCGCCGGACGGGCGTGATAGCCATCGTAATAGGTGTGCAGGCTTGGATGGTCCTTGAGCAGCTCAAGGAAGGTCGCCTTCGGCAGGGTGATCAGGCGGGCGGCTGCGGTTGCCTTGGCCTCGTATGGCGTCGGGCCCTCGCGCAGCATGCCGCGCGCACCGAAGCTGTCGCCGACATGAAAGCGGGCAATGATCTCGCCTTCGGTCGAGCTCAGATCGATCTCACCGTCGAGCACGACGTAAAGCTGGCTGATGCGCGTGCCGGCGGTGAACAGCACCTCGTCTGGCTGCATCTCCTTGATGGACGCAGCTTGGGCGACGCCAGCCATTGTCTCGGCATCAAGCAGGTCGAAGGGGTGCTGACGGCCGAGGAATTCTTCGATCGAGGGCGGATCTTTGCGCACGGCTGCTCGTCCACTGTGGCGTGCGCCTCATGACTTGGCGCTTGGTCTGAAAGGCACGAACCCCGCCCGATTGTCGATCGGACGGGGCTCGCTGTCACCATTTAAGCAGAGTTAAATGTGTGGCTTAGTGATCCAGGGTCGCGGCGCCGGCACCACGCGGGATGCGGACGCTTTCGACCAGCTCCTGGATCTCCTCCGGCGGCTCCTCCGTGGCGTTCGACACGAAGTAGGCAACGATGAAGTTGATCATCGCGCCGACCGCACCGATCGACAGCGGCGAGATACCCAGGATCCAGTTCTCCGGCGTATCCGCTAGCTGGTTGGTACCCGGCAGGAAGAACCAACCCTTGTACACGAAGATGTAGACCAGCGTGAACAGCAGACCGGAGAGCATGCCGGTGACCGCACCGGCCGAGTTGATGCGCTTCGAGAAGATGCCCATCATCAGCACGGGGAAGATCGACGATGCCGCCAGACCGAAGGCCAAAGCCACCGTCTGCGCTGCAAAGCCCGGAGGATTGAGGCCGAGATAGGTCGCCACGCCGATGGCCACCGCCATCGAGATACGTGCGGCCAAGAGCTCGCCCCGTTCCGAAATGCCCGGGTTGATCACGCTCTTGATCAGGTCGTGGGAGATCGCCGAGCTGATCGCGAGCAGAAGACCGGCAGCTGTCGACAACGCAGCCGCGAGACCACCAGCAGCAACCAGCGCGATCACCCAGCCCGGAAGCTGTGCGATTTCTGGATTGGCGAGCACGAGGATGTCACGGTTGACCTCGAGTTCGTTGCCGGCCCAGCCGAATTCCTGAGCCTGGGCGGCGAACTCTTCATTGCCGTCGTTGTAGTACTGGATACGACCGTCGTTGTTCTTGTCTTCGAACTGAAGCAGGCCGGTGACCTCCCAGTTCTTCATCCAGTCCGGGCGCTCTTCGTAGAGCAGATTGCCGTCTTCAGAACCGATCTCACCGGTCTGCACCGTGTCGACGATGTTCAGACGCGCCATGGCACCGACGGCCGGAGCGGTCAGGTACAAAAGGGCGATGAACACCAGCGCCCAACCGGCCGACCAGCGGGCGTCGGCGACGCGCGGCACGGTGAAGAAGCGGATGATGACGTGCGGCAGACCGGCGGTACCGATCATCAGCGACAGGGTGAACAGGACCATGTTCAGCGTGTTGCTGTGATGGCCGGTGTACGAGGCAAAGCCGAGGTCGGTGATCACCTGATCGAGCTTGGCCAGCAGCGGCATGCCGCTTTCGGTGTGCTCGCCGAACAGGCCCAGCGGCGGGATCGGGTTGCCGGTCAGGTTCAGGGAGATGAAGATCGCCGGTACGGTGTAGGCGCTGATGAGCACGACATACTGCGCCACCTGGGTGTAGGTGATGCCCTTCATGCCACCGAGCACGGCATAGGCGAACACGATGGCGGCGCCGATGAACAGGCCGGTCGTGGCATCCACCTCGAGGAAGCGCGAGAAGGTCACGCCGACACCGGTCATCTGGCCGATAACGTAGGTCACCGAGGCGACGATCAGGCAGATCACGGCGACGATACGCGCGGTCTGCGAGTAGAAGCGGTCGCCGATGAACTCCGGCACGGTGAACTTGCCAAACTTGCGCAGGTAAGGCGCAAGCAGCATGGCGAGCAGCACGTAGCCGCCGGTCCAGCCCATGAGGAAGGTCGAGTTGTCATAGCCGACAAAGGCGATCAGGCCGGCCATGGAGATGAACGACGCGGCCGACATCCAGTCAGCGCCGGTGGCCATACCGTTGAGCACCGGGTGCACGCCACGACCGGCGGCGTAGAACTCGCCGGTCGAGCCGGCCCGCGCCCAAATGGCGATGCCGATGTAGAGGGCGAAGGTCGCGCCAACTACAAGGTAAATAAGGGTTTGGGTATCCATGAGGCGGTGCGCTCCCTGCTTACTCTTCTTCGACGCCGAATTTGCGGTCGAGCTGGTTCATGCGGAAAGCATAGAAAAAGATCAGCACCAGGAAGACCAGAATGGAGCCTTGCTGGGCAAACCAGAAGCCGAGATCCGTGCCGCCGATCTGAATGCCCGAAAGAAGCGGGCGGAACAGAATGCCGCAACCAAAGGAAACCAGTGCCCAGATGATCAGACACCAGCGGACCAGACCGATATTTGCTTTCCAGTAGTCTATTGCTGACTGTGAATAGTCGCTCATCCTCTTACCTTCGTTTGCTTGTTATGAGCGCGCCCGGTATGAGCACGCTCCTCCCAAAGGGTCGACCAACTGACTGGCACACCCCGCAGCCCTAGCGGGCCCAGGCGGAGAGATGGCGACGGGCCACCGGCTGGGGTCGCCGTTGGTGCAACGACATATTCGCCAAGGAGCCTCCCGTAGTTGTTTCAGCCTTCCCTTATAAGCGGGCACGGTCGTGGGATAGCGAGGCACCCCGGCGCGCGCAAGCTATCCATCCGTGACGGCGCCTGTTTTGCAATGCTTGTGGTGCAAACCAATAGCGCTGATAGACGCACGAGCGCGCGCAGTTTGCTATGAGCGCCGCGGTAACCCTTTGATTTTACGCTAAATGAGGTGATTAGTCCGCTCGCCGACGGCAGCGTACCGTGGGACGGCTGCGGCGAGATAGCGCAACAGGCCAGGCTGGCATTGCAGTCTTGGACACACTCCAGAGGTGGTGTAGCGGCAGCTTTGTCTTAGCCGCTGCTTGATGCGCTGCAGTGCAACGACTTGCACCTGCCACCAGCTGTCGGCTTGTCATTAGACTGAAGTCAGTGCTGTCAACACATTTGATGCTGGCGACAAGTAGTAAGGGGTAATGCCTACAAGATCAGAGACAGAAGTATTCTATCGTCACACATCGTCATCCGGCGTCAGCCAGCTTGGCCCGAGTGCCGGTCGTTGACCATCATGGGCGGCCAGCCACGCACGCCATTCCTGGTGCAGGGCCGCGCGCTCCAAAGCCAGGACCTCGGCAACTTCGGTAACTTTGCGCGCCTGCGGATCGCGTAAATGGCGCAGGAACACGTGGCTGTGGATGATGCTCGGTCGCGCGTCCAATGGCTCCCAGGCATCGAGCACCGTCACCCGGCGCAGGTTGTATTCCGGCGGCAGGACGTAAAAACGCAGATCACTGCGCCAGAGCAGATCTTTCAGGCTCACCTGGTCGCGCGCAACGCCGGCCTCGGCGTACATTGCTTGCCAGTCGCAAAAAAAGGCCTGCACGGCCGGACACTGGCGATACAGCACGACGCCGGAATTGAGCTGCGGGAAGGCATAGGGCGTCTGCTCGCGCCAGCCCTCTTGGATCAGCGGCGAGGCACGGCGGACGTCGTGCGCCATGGCCAGATCGAACCGCTCGAGAAGCGCGAACAGATCGACGATCGAGCGCAGCACCCGCGTGTCGCAGTCAAGAAACAGCGTACGGGCAAAGCGGCTTGCCGGCATGCACCACAGCTTGGCGCGTCTGTGGCTGTGCGGCACTGCGTGGATCTGATCGAACAGCCGACCTGTGGCTGCGGCCGCGTCCGGCAGATCGGTGAACAGATCGATCGGCAGGGCCGGATTCGTCGTGCGCACGCTTTGCGCGGCGTCCCTGGCCAGATCGACATAGTCGGCGCCGGTTGCGACGAACACGACGCCGCAGGACGTGTCGCTCGAGGTCGCGTTGCGGGTCATGACGGCAGCGGAGGCGACGGCGGGCCGATCAGCTCGGCGCGTCGCCCTGGTCACGGCCGAGCAGGGTCATGAGCTCGCGGAATTCGCGTTTCGACATGTGGCTGTCGGGTTGCTCGACCTGCTCACCGGCGAGCAGCCGGCGGATGACCGCCAGCCCCTTGCCCGAGATATGCGCGCTGTTCAGCCGGTAATCCTCGAACGCCGTGGCCGTGAGCGGCACCCAGCGCCGGACGATCTCGAGCAGGGCTTCGGCGTAGGCGCGGATCTCGTACTGGGCATGGAAGTCGGCACGCAGCATGATGAAATGCATCAGGTTGTGCAGATCGGTCTTCCAGTACCACTGCGTGTACGTCGACAGTGGCAGGACGCTGCGCGCCAGCTCGCGGGCGATGCCCTGGCGCGTCGGGTTCATCACCGTGCCGTCATCATCAACATTGAGCAGCTCGAAGTAGGCCTCGAAGGCTCGCTCGGGGATGCCGCGCAACCGCGAAAAAGCCTGGTCGCACTCGCTTTCATCAAGCGTGCCGGCACGGCCCTGGCGGTTGCTCTCCGATTGCGGTGCCAAATGCTCGATGTCGGGCAGATAGAACTCGTTCTCCAGGATCGAGTAGCGCGCCGAGATCTCGTTGACGTTGGCGGTGCGATGGCGAATCCACTGCCTCGCGACGAAGATCGGCAACTTCACGTGCAGCTTAATCTCGTTCATCTCGAACGGGCTAGTGTGCCAGTGGCGCATCAAATAGTTGATCAGGCCGCGATCGTCACTGACCTGCTTGGTGCCTTTGCCGTAAGACACGCGCGCCGCCTGCACGATGGCAGCGTCGTCACCCATATAGTCGATGACGCGGATGAAGCCGCGATCGAGCACCGGCATGGCCTGATAGAGAATGTCTTCCATGGCCTCGACCCGGGCGCGCCTGCTGGGCTGGCTTTGCGCGCGGGCCTCGTCGATGTCGGCCCGCTGCTGGTGGGTAAGCGGCATGCGTTCTCGATCCTTCGTTTCTTTTCGACCTTCGGCTTACATCGAATGGCCGTTCGGAGAAAGACCGAAGGCGCTACATCGATGCGCCTTGGTCGCCCCGGGGGCTTTTGTTTCTTCGCAGGAATGCTTATCTTCGAAAGTGCTGGCGACGGTCAGCTATGGCGATAAACGCTATTCGGAATAGGCGTAGCGGACCCGGGGGCGGTACCCGGCGCCTCCACCAAACACCCCGTATCGTTGGTGCGTTGGTTTTGGGGGCGAAACAGGATCGACGCGCGTAGTAAAGGAATGGTTTTCGCCCGGCATGGTACCACCGATATCGGGCCATTTGCATAGTTGCCAACGACAACCATGCTCCGGTTGCTGTCGCTGCGTAAGTAGCGCCGGTTTCCGAACCTTAAGTCCTCGGCTCTAGCAAGTCGGGGCGCGGCACGGGGGGCGCCGGGCAACAGAAGCCCCCCACGGTCAAGCTGCCGGTTGCCGGCACATCGCCTGGGCCACCTGATCGCGATGGCGCAGAAAGATGGTGCTCGGTATCCATTGAGCGTGCTAGATTTTGACAGAACCGAGACAGATTGATCGCTCGCGGCAGGCAGCGCGGGCAGAGCGGATCGCACGAATGGCCGAAGACCAATTGGGCTACAGCATTCTGGTCGACAAAGGGTTGCGCGGCGTCGTGCGCGATGCCCTGGCCATTGCCGCGCGTGACGGCCTGCCGGGTGAGCATCACTTCTATATTACGTTCAGCACCGATGCCGAGGGGGTCGTGCTACCCGAGCGTTTGCGCGCGCGTTATCCGAAGGAAATCACCATCGTCCTGCAGCACCAGTTTTCTGACCTCGATCCGCAGGATGATCATTTTTCCGTGACGCTCAGCTTTGGCGGCCGGCCGGAGCATCTGGTCGTTCCCTATAATGCCGTGCGTGTGTTCGCCGACCCGAGTGTCGAGTTCGGCCTGCAGTTCAACACCGGCGAGAGCGACGAAGAGACGGACAGCGAGGGCGGGTCGGCGTCGACAGGAAAACGGCCGGCTGAAACCGTGTCTTTGCCGGCGCGCGCCGCGCCCCGTGCCGCGACCAATGGCAGCGAAGACGGCGAGCGGCGACCGGCCAATCCCGAAGGGCCCGGCGCCGAGGTGGTCACGCTCGATCGCTTTCGCAAGAAATAGCGCGCTTTTCGGCGCCCATCGCCGACATCACCGCCATCGCTTGCGCCGCGCGACCGCACGCGCGATTGACACGCCCAATGCGCACGGCATGGATGCGCGCCTTGAGAGAAGTGTCAGCGCCAGCGCGGCAGGGCGTGGCGAGCGAGGGAGAACGAACAATGGCGAGCGCGACCGGCACGCGTGTGGAGAGTGATACCTTCGGCCCGATCGAGGTGCCGGCCGATAAATACTGGGGTGCGCAGACGCAGCGCAGCCTGACCAATTTCAAGATCGGCGGCGAAACCATGCCCGTGCCGCTGATCCGCGCGCTCGGCATTGTCAAGCTCGCCGCCGCCCGCGTGAATACCCGCCTCGGTACGCTCGATGCGAAGATCGGCGAAGCGATCGAAAAGGCGGCGCAGGAGGTCGTCGACGGCAAGCTGAACGATCATTTCCCGCTGGTCGTCTGGCAGACCGGCTCGGGCACCCAGTCGAACATGAACAGTAACGAAGTCATCGCCAACCGCGCCAACGAGATGCTCGGCGCGCCGCTCGGCCAGAAAGAGCCGGTGCATCCCAACGATCATTGCAATCGCGGCCAGAGTTCGAACGACACGTTCCCGACCGCCATGCATATCGCCGCCTGCGAGCAGGTGCATCGCGAACTGCTGCCGGCGCTGCAGCATCTGCACAATGCGCTCGGTGCCAAGGCCAAGGCGTTCGCCGATATCATCAAGATCGGCCGCACGCACACCCAGGATGCGACGCCTTTGACCTTGGGGCAGGAATTCTCGGGTTATGTCCAGCAGATCGGCTACGGCATCGAGCGCGTGAAAACGACCTTTCCGCGCATTCACGAGCTGGCCCAGGGCGGAACCGCCGTGGGCACCGGCTTGAACGCCAAGAAGGGCTTCGACAGTGCGTTCGCTGCCGAATGCGCGACGATCACCGGGCTGCCCTTCGTCACCGCACCGAACAAGTTCGAGGCGCTGGCGGCGCACGATGCCATGGTCGAGCTGTCGGGTGTGCTCAACGTCATCGCCGTCAGCCTGATGAAGATCGCCAACGACATCCGGTTCCTCGGCAGCGGCCCGCGCTGCGGTTTGGGCGAGCTGAAGCTGCCGGAAAATGAGCCGGGCAGCTCGATCATGCCGGGCAAGGTCAACCCGACCCAGTGCGAGGCGTTGACCATGGTCGCCTGCGAAGTCATGGGCAATCACACGGCCGTGACCGTGGCTGGCTCGAACGGCCATTTCGAGCTCAACGTCTTCAAGCCGGTGATGATCTACAATGTTTTGCGTTCGATCCGTCTGATCGCGGATGGCTGCCGCAGCTTCACGGACAATTGTGTCGTCGGCATCCAGCCGAATCGCGAGCGCATCGACCAGCTTTTGCATGAAAGCCTCATGCTGGTGACCGCACTGAACCCGAGAATCGGCTATGACAACGCCGCCAAGGTCGCCAAGACAGCGTACAATGACGGCAGCTCGCTCAAGCAGGCGGCGGTCAAGCTCGGCCTGTTGACCGAGGACGAATTCGACGCGGCGGTAAAGCCTGAAACCATGATCGGCCCGTCGGACTGAGGCCGAGCGCGCTCAGGGCGTGGCCGGCAAGGCGCTGGCCGCGCCCGCCAGGGCGGCACCATCGAGGCTTAGGACGGGATCGTCGAGCGGCCCGGTGACGGTGAGCGTGATCGGCGGCAGGGCGCGCGTGCGAGTCGGCGTCAGACTGGCGCGCATGTCGAGCGTGCCGGCGGACAGATCGATGCGCAGTTCGCCGTCGCCGTCTGCGTTCGCGAGAGCGCTCGCGAAACTGCCGCGGCCGACGCCCTGATCGAACACCAGTTCGCCCTGGCTCTGCTCGTGCGTGCTTGCGCCGCCAGTGAGCGCCCGCTCGACACGGGCCTGGCGGCTGTCGCCGGGCACATCCATCAAGGCGTTGAGCAGGCCGAGATCGAAGCCCTCGACCGTCCCGCCGGCAAGGCGAATGCCGAGCGTGCCGCTCAGGCTTTGCGCCAGGGCCTGTGGGCTTAGGCCATGCGCGCTCAGATCGCCGGCCAGATCGAGGCGCGTGCCCTGCAGCGATGAGGCCAGCCAGGGGTGCACAACGGCGCTCAGATCGGCATCGCGAACGGCCACGACGATGCTCGCCGGGTTGTCCGCATCGTTGGGCAGCCCGCGCAAGGCGGCATCGAGCTTGCCACCCGCAAAAGTGGCCTCGAGTGCGGTCGTGAACGGCGTATCTGCCGGTTGCAGCACGATGATGTGGGCATCGCTCAGACCATCGAGGCTCTGGGCGCGAAGGTCGAGATCGATCAGGCGATCCTGCAAGGCCGGTAAGGGCAGATCGGCACTCGACCAGGCGCCGGGGCGACCGATCGCGGGCAGCAGTCGGCCTTGTTCCGGACGCAGCCAGGCGTACAGGCGCTCGAGCCACTGGCTCTGCAGATCGGTCAGCTCAAGCCGCCCGGTGATTCTATCGGGCGATGGCAGACCCAGCAGGGCGAGGTCGGCAAGCACCTCGTTGCTGTCCAACAGCGCATCGAGCTGCCAGCGCGTCCCGCCGTCGGGATCATCGCTCACCGCCAGATCGACCTTGCCGGCGGTCGGCAGAGCACTGCCCGGCGGTGGCACGAGGCCAGCGACACCGAGCGCGCTTGCCAGATCGTCAGCCATGAATGACGCCCGGCCGCGCAGACCGTGCCAGCCCGACTCACGATCGAACGTGCCGCGAAACGCACCGTCGATTCCGGCCCAGGTGCCGTTGATGTCGAGCTCCGGACGTGCGTGATGACCGCTCAGGGCGACGTTGACGGCGAGATTGTCCAGCCCGACCAGGGGTGCCGGCACATTGACGCCGAGGCTTCGGGCCATGCGTGCCGGTTCCGGGCTGGTGATCGCACCCGAGAGCTGCGCTGTGTCTGCTGTGAGGTCGATCTGGCCGGTGGCCCGGATTTCGGCGCCGACCAGGTCGCCGATGGCGGCTTCATCGAGCGTGATCGACGCGCCGGCCTTCGAACCACGCAAGCGCACGCCATCCGCGCGGGCCTCGCCGGTGTTTAGACGGGCGATGCGCAGATCGAGCTGGCCATCCAGCCGTTCGATCCAGGACGGCAGATCGGCCAGCGCGCGGTCGATGCGGCGTGCACCGAGATACGGGTCGAGGTCGAGGCGATCGATGTCGAGACGCGCTGAAAGGCGGCGTGGTTCAGCATGGTCCAGCGCCAGCGCGCCGCTCAGGCTGGCGCGATCGAGCTGCCCTTGCAGGTCGCTGAGCTCGAGTGCTGTCGGCGACAGACGCAAGCCGGCGCGCAGGTCCAACCGGCGCAGGGCCGTCTCCTGCAGATCGCCGAGCGGGCCGACCACGGGCTCGAGCACGGCGCGCAGATCGTTGGTGACGACATAGACATCGCCGGTGACCTGCGGCCCGCCAGCTAGCGCTATCCGGGCGTTTTCGAGCTCCAGACGCCCGCCGCCGGGCAGGCTCGTGCGCAACTCATCGATACCGAGCGAGCCATCGGCGTTGAACGCCATGGCCGCCCGCGCGCGCCGCAAGGACACGCCGGCCAGATCAAGCGCATCAACGGTGATTGCAGCGTTGCCGCGCGATGGCAGGTGGCCGGCGAGGGCATCGATCAGGCTGGCCAGGTCAATGCCAGTAAGATCCGCTCTCGTGATAGCAAGCGTCGACAGGGCGAGCTCGGCATCCAGCCGATCTTCGCCGCCAAGGCCCCAGTCGACAGCCAGCATGCCGGTGGTATCGCCGCTTGCCAGACTGCCCCCCTGCAAGCGAAACGCCCCGGGCGTGACCTCGATATCGCCGGCGACGGACAACGGTTGCGACAAGGGCGCCGACAGCGCACGAGCGTCCACGCCTTCGAGGATCGGCCGCAGCGTCGCCATGTCAGCCAGGTCCAAGGTCGCTGCGCCCTGCAGCCTGGGCTCATGCTCGTCGATGCGCACAAGCCCACGATAGCTGAGCCGGTTGGCGGTTTCGCGCTGCACCTCGGCTTGCAGGCTGGCATAGCCTTGCGGATCGATGCGCCCGATCTGCGCGTTCAAAGCCAGCGGCAGGTCGGCCAGCCTCGTGCGCAGATCGAGCGTGAACGGCCCCCTTAGGCTGTCGATGCTCACCATGGCATCGAACGGGCCGAGTGGTGCGTCCGGGCTACCATCAGCGTCATAGGCGATGATGCGAACGTCTTCGAGTTCGAGGCCCTCGACGCGCACACGATTGCTGCTGCCTTGGCGCAAGGCACTGGCGGCGCGCAAGGCCAGGGGCTGGCCGTCTTCAGGCTTGCGCAGGTGGATATCGACGCCGCTCAGGCGGGCATGACTGATAACGATGCGCCCAGAAAAGAGCGGTTGCGCTGCCAGCTCAAGCTCGAGCGCATCCAGCGAGAGGAACTGGAACAGCGTGTCGTCCGGGCGCCCGCCGACAGCGGCATCGCTCAAGCGCATGACCGGCCTGGGCAGGAAAACGACCTCGATGTCACCGTCGAGTTTGACCGGACGCCCGGCCAGGCGCTCGAGCTCGGCGACGACGCGTTCGCGATTGGCTTCCCAGTCGATAAAGCTTGGGGCGACCAGCAAGGCGCCGACGGCGAGCAAGGCAATAACGGCCAGCACCGCTATGACACGTGTCACAAAAAGCGCGCTTTCTCTTGGACAGACAGATCGTTCGAGTCTGTTCACACGGGCTGCGACAACAGCGCAACCGTCATCGCCGCTTCGGCATACGCAAACACTCGCCGTGAGGAATTGTCGTCACGTTCACCGGCGGCAAGGCTCTAGCCGCGCGGATGCGCCTTGCGGTGCACGGCGCTGAGATGGGCCTGATCGACCTGGGTGTAGCCTTGTGTGGTCGACAGGCTAGCGTGGCCGAGCAATTCCTGCAGACTGCGCAGATCGGCACCGCCGGCAAGCAGATGGGTGGCAAAGCTGTGGCGCAGCGCATGGGGTGTGGCGCTCTCCGGCAGCCCCAGCGTGCGGCGCAGCTCGCGCACGCGGCGGCGCACGATATCGGCGGCCAGCGGCCCGCCTCGAGCGCCGCGAAACAAGGCCTGGTCGGCTGCGAGATCAAGAGGGCAGGCATCGACATAGGCCGCCAGCGCCCCGGCGACCGCAGGCAGGATCGGTACCAGGCGCACCTTGTTGCCTTTGCCTTTGATGCGCAGCTCCCGCAGCGTGGCGGGTTGGCGGCCGAGGTCCTGGCGTAAGAGGCCGAGCGCCTCGCCGATGCGCAATCCGGCGCCGTAGAGCAACAGCAGCACGGCCTCATCGCGCAGGCCGATCCATGGTGCGCGCGCACCTCCGGTCACTTCATGGGCAAGCGCCAGGGCATCATCGGGGGCGAGCGGGCGGGGCAGCCGCTTTGGCACCTTGGCCGTGCGCAGGGCGGCCAGCGTCGGGTTATGGATGTCGTGAAAGCGATCGAGATAGCGGTAGAGCGAGCGCACGGCGGCAACGGCGCGTTGGGTTGAACTGCGCGACAGGCCACGCCGGCCGCAGGCACTGAGCCAGGCGCGGAAGTCACGTGCGTCGAGCGAGCGAAGCCGCGTCAGTCCCGCCGCCTCGCCATCGTGTTCGGCGAGAAACCGGACAAAGCTGGCTACATCGCGGCGATAGGCCTCGACACTGTTGGCTGCGGCACGCCGCTCCTTGGCCAGATAGCCCAGCCAGCCCTGCAGCAAAGGCGCCAGGTCGGGCTTGACCGACAGCGCGAGATCAGTGCTCATCACGCACAGCTCCAACAGTCACTCAAGCTTGAACAATCGGCTATAAAGCGCTGATTTGCAAATGAAATGGCAGGTTCGCAATGGCCGTGAGCCGCGTTTCTGTGCTGTTGCCGGTGCCGCTCGATGGGCCGTTCGACTATCGCATCGATGGCGATCCTGCCTTACCGCCAGGGACATGGGTCGAGGTGCCTTTTGGCCAGCGCATGATGGTGGGCTGCGTTTGGTCAGCCGACGACAGCGAGCCGATCGACGATGCCCGCCTGAAACCGCTCGCGCGCACGCTGGATGCGCCCGCATGTCCGCCGTCACTGCGCGCTCTGGTCGACTATGTGGCGCGCTACACGCTGGCACCCCGTGGAGCTGTCTTGAAACTCGTCATGAGCGTGCCAGCCGCGCTGGAGCCGCCGACACCGACGCTCGGCTATCGCCTGGCGCCCGACCTGCCGGGCGATATGCGGCTGACACCGGCGCGCAAACGGGTCCTCGACCTGGCCGCCGGCCCATCCTTGCAGCCCGCCGGCGATCTCGCAGCCAGGGCCGCGGTCGGGAGCAGCGTGGTCAAAGGCCTGATCGATGCCGGCGCCCTGATCGCCGGTGCCATGCCGGAGCCCAACCCGGTGCGTCTCGATCCGGAGCGGCCGGGCGCGGCCCTTTCGGCGGCACAGGCCAAAGGCGCCGAGCACCTCATCGGACGCGTTCGGGCCGGGCTGCATGCGGTCGATCTGCTCGAAGGCGTGCCCGGATCCGGCAAGACCGAGGTCTATTTCGAGGCGATTGCCGAAGCCTTGCGCGCTGGCCGTCAGGTGCTCGTACTCTTGCCGGAAATCGCCCTGACCGCGCAGTGGCTGACCCGTTTCGCCGAGCGCTTTGGCGCGCCGCCGGCGCTCTGGCACTCGGAAGTGGCGCAAGCGCAACGCCGCACGACCTGGCGGGACATCGCGCGCGGCCGGGTTCAGGCGGTCGTCGGCGCGCGCTCGGCCTTGTTCTTGCCGCTGCCCGACCTCGGCCTGATCGTGGTCGACGAAGAGCATGACGGCTCATTCAAGCAGGAAGACGGTGTGCTCTATCATGCGCGCGACATGGCCATCGCTCGGGGCCGCTTTGCCCCGTGTCCCGTGGTCCTGGCATCCGCGACGCCGGCCATCGAGACCTGTCTGGCCGCGGGCCGTTTCGCTGTCGACGGGTCCACGCGCTTTGGCCATGTCGAACTGCCCGAGCGCCATGGCGGTGCCGCCATGCCTGCCGTCAGCCTGATCGATCTGAAGCAGGACCGGCCGGCGCCGGGCGGCTTTCTCGCGCCGCGCTTGCTGAAGGCGATGACTGCGACCTTCGAGCGCGGCGAACAATCGCTGCTCTATCTCAACCGACGCGGTTATGCGCCGCTGACCTTGTGCCGTGCGTGCGGTCATCGCCTGGAATGTCCGAATTGCAGTGCCTGGCTGGTGACGCACAAGCTGCGCCAGCGCCTGGTCTGTCATCACTGTGGCTTTTCCAGGCCGTTGCCGGAGCATTGCCCGGCGTGCGGCGCGTTCGATCTGCTCGTGCCATCCGGACCCGGTGTCGAGCGGCTGGTGGAGGAGGTCGGCCGGCATCTGCCGGATGCACGTTTTGCGCTGATGACCTCGGACGAGATCCACAAGCCGGCCGATGTCCAGCAACTCGTCGAAGCGGTGCAGGCCGGGGCGGTCGATCTGCTCATCGGCACCCAGATCGTCGCCAAGGGCCATCACTTTCCGCACCTGACGCTGGTCGGCGTCATCGATGCCGATCTGGGGCTGGCGGGCGGTGATCTGCGCGCCGCCGAGCGGACGTTTCAACTGTTGTATCAAGTGTCTGGACGCGCCGGGCGTGAGGATCTGCCGGGGCATGTGCTGATCCAGACCCACTATCCCGAGCACCCGGTGATGCGTGCGCTGGCGGCCGGCGAGCGCGATGCCTTCTACGCTTCGGAGTTCGCCCAGCGCCAGGCGGCCGGCATGCCCCCGTGCGGGCGGCTGGCGGCGTTGATCCTTTCCGGACCGAAGCTGGATGAGGTCCAGCGCAGCGCCATCGACCTGGCGCGCGCGGCCCCCAGCTATCGGGGCGTGCGCGTGCTCGGCCCGGCGCCGGCGCCGCTGGCCTTGCTGCGTGGCCGGCATCGGCAGCGCCTGCTCGTCAAGGCGATCGCCGGCGTCGATCTGGCGGCGATCATCCGCCCCTGGGTGCAAGCAGTGAAACGGCCGAGCTCGGTGCGCCTGCAGATCGACATCGATCCGCAGAGTTTCCTTTAGGACGACAGGCCCTTGCCGGCGGTTCGGTGTGCGACCGTTGGCACCAAGGGGCCTTGTTGCACGCCTGTCATCCGTGTGTTACGCACCAACCGCTTTTCAAGAAAGGGCTGGCCGCTGTTCTGCGAACCGGCCCGTTTTCAAGCCGGGGAATGCCAGCCTTGACCGCCACGTCAGCCACAGGATTGGGCTTGGCCGGACGCTACGCCACCGCGCTGTTCGATCTGGCCGAAGACCAGGACAACCTGGACGCCGTCACCAACGATCTCGATGCGCTCGATGCCATGCTGGCTGAAAGTGGTGAGTTGCGTTCCGCCATCGGAAATCCGGCGCTTTCACGCGACAGTATCGCGCAGGCCGTGACCACACTTGCCGAACGCGCCGGGTTCCAGGAAATCACGCGCAAGTTCCTGGGCGTGGTCGCCGAACAGCGCCGCATGAATGTCATCGCTGAGATCATTGCCGCGTTCCGCGCTGCTGTGGCGGAAAAGCGTGGCGAGATGACGGTGGAAGTGATCACCGCTCAGCCGCTCAGCGACGAAATGGCCGCTGAGTTAAAGAATACGCTGAACGCCTACGCTGGTAAGGATGTGCACATTCAAAGCTCGGTCGATCCCCGCTTGCTCGGCGGCCTTGTGGTGCGTATGGGCTCGCAGATGATCGATGCCTCAATGCGAACGAAACTGAACAATCTAGAAGTTGCCATGAAAGGGGTTGGGTGATGGACATCCGTGCCGCGGAAATCTCCTCGGTCCTGAAGGAGCAGATCGCCAATTTCGGCGCGGAAGCGGAAGTTGCCGAGGTTGGCCGTGTGCTGTCCGTTGGTGACGGTATCGCCCGCGTCCATGGCCTTGATGACGTCCAGGCCGGTGAAATGGTCGAGTTCGAGGACGGCACCAAGGGCATGGCCCTCAACCTTGAAACCGACAATGTCGGTATCGTGCTGTTCGGTAGCGACCAGGCGATCACCGAGGGCTCGACCGTCAAGCGCACCAAGTCGATCGTCGACGTGCCGGTCGGCAAGGGCCTGCTCGGCCGCGTCGTCGATGCGCTCGGCAATCCGATCGACGGCAAGGGCCCGATCGAGTACAGCGAGCGCCGTCTGGTCGAGGTCAAGGCGCCGGGCATCATCCCGCGCAAGTCAGTGCACGAGCCGATGCAGACCGGTCTCAAGGCGATCGATGCGCTGATCCCGATCGGTCGTGGCCAACGCGAGCTGATCATTGGCGACCGCCAGACCGGCAAGACCGCGATCGCTGTCGACACCTTCATCAACCAGAAACCGCTGCATGAAAGTGGCGACGAGAACAAGAAGCTCTACTGCGTCTATGTTGCCGTCGGCCAGAAGCGCTCGTCGGTGGCCAAGCTGGTCAAGATCCTCGAAGACGCCGGCGCGATGGAGTACTCGATCATCGTCGCCGCCACCGCGTCCGAGGCCGCGCCGCTGCAGTTCCTGGCGCCGTATGCCGGCTGCACCATGGGCGAGTATTTCCGCGACAACGGCATGCATGCCCTGATCGTCTACGACGATCTGTCCAAGCAGGCAGTCGCCTACCGCCAGATGTCGCTCTTGCTGCGCCGCCCGCCGGGCCGTGAAGCCTTCCCCGGTGACGTCTTCTACCTGCATTCCCGCCTGCTCGAGCGCGCCGCCAAGATGAATGATGACAAGGGAGCGGGGTCGTTGACCGCGTTGCCGGTGGTCGAGACCCAAGCCAATGACGTGTCGGCCTTCATTCCGACCAACGTGATCTCGATCACGGATGGCCAGATCTTCCTCGAGACCAACCTGTTCTATCAGGGCATTCGCCCGGCAGTGAATGTCGGTCTGTCGGTGTCGCGCGTCGGTTCGTCGGCGCAGATCAAGGCGATGAAGCAGGTCGCCGGCAAGATTAAGCTCGAGCTGGCGCAGTATCGTGAGATGGCGGCGTTCGCCCAGTTCGCCTCCGCCCTTGATGCCTCGACCCAGCGCCTGCTCAACCGCGGCGCCCGTCTGACGGAGCTGTTGAAGCAGCCGCAATACACGCCGATGACCGCTGAAATGCAGGTCTGCGTGATCTATTCCGGCGTGAACGGCTATCTCGACAAGCTGCCGGTCGACAAGGTCGGTGCTTTCGAGAAGGGCTTGGTGTCCGAGGTCGAGAGCAAGGGTCAGGACATCTTGAGCACGATCCGCGACAGCGGCCAGCTCTCGAAGGAGACCGAGGAGAAGTTGAAGAGCCTCCTCGACGCCTACGCCCAGACCTTCGCGTAAAGGCAGGACGCGATGGCCAGCCTCAAGGACTTACGCAACCGTATCAGTAGCGTGAAGCAGACGCAGAAGATCACCAGCGCCATGAAGCTGGTGGCGGCGTCCAAGCTGCAGCGCGCGCAGGAGCGTGCCGTCATGGCGCGCCCGTTCGCCGAGAAGATGTCGGCGATGTTGGCCAATCTGGCCTCGGGCGTGAAAGACCTGCCAGGCGCGCCGCCGCTGCTTGCCGGTACCGGTGAAGACAAGGTGCATCTGCTCATCGTCGCCACCGCCGATCGCGGCCTGTGTGGTGGTTTCAACAGCTCGATCGTGCGCGGCGCGCGCCGCCGGATCGGTGGGCTGCTGGAAGAGGGCAAGGAGATCAAGATCCTATGCATCGGTCGCAAGGGTCGCGACCAGTTGCGCCGGGATTACGGCAAGTACATCATCGATACGGTCGAAGGCATCGGCAAGAAGCGCGTCGAGTATGCCGAAGCGGCGGCCATTGCTGAGCGTGTCCACGGCATGTTCAAGAATGGCGAGTTCGATGTCTGCACGATCATCTACAATCAGTTCAAGTCGGCGATCACGCAGATCCTGACGGTCAAGCAGCTCATCCCCGTCGAGCCGACGCAGGCGGCCAATGACAATGAAGCCGAAGCCAAGACGACGGCTTCGGGCGCGCTCTATGAGTACGAGCCGGACGAGGATGCCATCTTGGAAGAGTTGCTGCCACGCAATCTGGCCGTGCAGCTCTACGGCGCATTGCTCGAGAACGCTGCATCCGAGCAGGGCGCGCGCATGACCGCGATGGACAATGCCACGCGCAATGCCGGCGACATGATTAACAGCCTGACCAAGACCTACAATCGCACGCGTCAGGCGCAGATTACCAAAGAACTGATCGAGATCATTTCCGGCGCTGAAGCGGTTTGATCGGCAGCGCCCCGAGCGAGGTTGGGAGCCCTTAATCCATGAGCCAAGTCACGACTGACGCTGCCGTTGGCCGCATTACCCAGGTGCTCGGCGCCGTCGTTGACGTGCAGTTCGACAACCACCTGCCGGAAATCCTGAACGCGTTGCATGTGGACAACCACGGCAACCTGCTCGTGCTCGAGGTGGCGCAGCATCTCGGCGAGAACACCGTGCGTACCATCGCCATGGACGGCACCGATGGTCTGCAGCGCGGCATGTCGGTGACCGACACCCGCGAGCCGATCGCTGTGCCGGTCGGCCGCGAGACGCTCGGCCGTATCCTGAACGTCATCGGCGACCCGATCGACGAAAAGGGTCCGGTCAACGCCAAGGTGACCTCGCCGATCCACGCCGAAGCGCCGGAATTCACCGACCAGTCAACCGAGGCCGAGGTGCTGGTCACCGGCATCAAGGTGGTGGATCTGCTTACGCCGTACCCGAAGGGCGGCAAGATCGGCCTGTTCGGCGGTGCCGGCGTCGGCAAGACCGTGCTGATCATGGAGCTGATCAACAACATCGCCAAGGCGCACGGCGGCTTCTCGGTGTTCGCCGGTGTCGGTGAGCGTACCCGCGAGGGGAACGACCTTTACCACGAAATGATCGAATCGGGCGTCATCAAGCCGGACAGCCTGGCCGACTCCAAGGTGTCGCTGGTCTACGGCCAGATGAACGAACCGCCGGGTGCCCGTGCCCGCGTCGCCCTGACCGGCCTGACCCTGGCCGAGCATTTCCGCGATGCCGAGGGCTCGGACGTGCTGTTCTTCGTCGATAATATCTTCCGCTTCACCCAGGCGGGTTCGGAAGTGTCGGCCCTGCTCGGTCGTATCCCCTCGGCCGTGGGTTACCAGCCGACCCTGGCGACCGACATGGGCGCCATGCAGGAGCGCATCACGACCACGACCAAGGGCTCGATCACCTCGGTGCAGGCCGTGTACGTGCCGGCCGACGACCTGACCGACCCGGCACCGGCGACGACCTTCTCGCACTTGGATGCGACCACGGTGCTGTCGCGTTCGATTGCCGAGCTGGGCATCTACCCGGCCGTGGACCCGCTCGACTCGACCTCGCGCATCCTCGAGCCGGGCGTTGTCGGTGAAGAGCACTACCGCACCGCGCGGCGCGTGCAGGAGACCCTGCAGCGCTACAAGGCCTTGCAGGACATCATCGCCATTCTCGGCATGGATGAGCTCTCGGAAGAGGACAAGCTGGTCGTGGCGCGCGCGCGCAAATTGCAGCGTTTCCTGAGCCAGCCGTTCTTCGTCGCCGAGGTGTTCACCGGCAGCCCGGGCAAGCTCGTGTCGCTCGAGGATACCATCAAGGGCTTCCGGGAAATCTGCGACGGTGCCCACGACGATCTGCCGGAAGCCGCCTTCTACATGGTCGGCAGCATCGACGAGGCCATCGAAAAAGCCAAGAAGATGGCGGCCGAGGCGGCCTAAGCCCGCGGGCGTGTTAGGGGACAGGCATGGCCGACAAGGTAACTTTCCAGCTCGTCAGCCCTGAGCGAGAGCTGGCTTCCGTGCAAGCGGATATGGTGGTGGCGCCGGGTGCCGAAGGTGACTTCGGCGTCCTGCCGCTGCATGCACCATTCATTTCCACGCTGCGCCCGGGTGTGATTGCCGTCTATGACGGCGACACCGTCACCAAGCGCTATTTCGTTGCCGGCGGTTTTGCCGAAGTCAACGAGCAGGGCATCATCGTGCTCGCCGAAGACGCCCAGGAGGTCACGGAGATTGACCGCGCTGCGGCCGAGCACGATCTGGAGCGCGCCAAGCGGCATCTGGATCGTGGCGAGGGCGATGTCGAGAAGCTGGAAAAGACCGTGCGCATCGAAGAAGCGCGCGTCGCGGCCGCGTCCGCCGCGACCTGACGGCTTCAAGTACCCACCCAGGCGATCAAACGGTCAACGCCGCTGGGGTCAGATCCAGCGGCGCACTTTACTGGCATAATCGCGATAGTGGTTGCCAAACGCGCGCGTCAGGCGGTCCTCTTCGGTCGAGATGAAGCGCGTTTGCAGGAACCAGCCGAAGGCGGCGGCGGCGATCAGCGGGCTGAGGCTGCCCAGGATCAGGGCGAACCCGACCAGAATGCTGACCATGCCGGCATACATCGGGTTGCGGCTGCGCGTGTACGGCCCGTCCGTAACCAGGGTGTGCGGCATTTCGCTTGGCTTGAGCGAGGCGCCTACCTTGCTGAACAGCTGATCGGCCCAGACGACGACGCCGGCGGACACACAGATCAAGGCCGCGCCGAGAAAGGCGACCACGTCGCCGAACAGCTGCACGAGCGGCAGGGCAATATGCAAGAGCAGCATGCCGGCCGCCCAAATGATGAACCAGGTCGGTCGATTGAGGCCCAAAGTTCGGCCGCGCTTTCTCATGTGCCCTCCGTTGGCGCTTTTTTCGACCTTTCGTTAGCACACGGATCGTGATGGTTTCTTGAGGATGGCCTTAGCCGATCAACTCGATGCCCAACAAAATGAACAGCACCAGAAAGATCGTCTCGCCGACGATCAGCGCGATGGCCTGGTGACCGACATCGAACACGCGGTTGAGCGAGGTCTTCATGCCCACGGCCGCAATGGCGACCAATAGCGACCAGCGCGAGATGTCGTTCAGCAGACTGCCCAGCGCTGCCGGGATCGCGCCCAGCGAGTTCAGGGCGCCCGGCACGAGAAACGCGATGATGAAGGCCGGCAGCGATCGCCGGCCCGACGACCGAAGCGTGCGCCAGATCCGTTGGAAAACTGCCGATCTGGCTACGTTCCTGGTGCCGATCGCCGCAGCGCTTTTGGCCGCGATCCAGGCGGTGGGCGTGGCGATCTTTGCGCTGTTCGACCGGGCTCGTGCGGGTCGGCGGGCCTGCACCAAAGAGCGCAGCGGATGCGACCTGAACGCTACTGGAACACGATCTTGGGAGCGCTCTTGCGGGCCGGCGCGTCGTCGTCGAACAGCTTGGCAGCGACCGTCTCGGCAATGGCCATGTAGGCTCTGGCGTGCGGGCTGTCCGGCTGGCTGACCACGATCGGCCGGCCGCCGTCCGAGGTCGTGCGGATATCGATGTGCAGCGGCACTTCGCCGAGAAAATCCAAACCGAAGGTCTCGGCGCAGGCCCGCGCGCCGCCATAACCGAAGATCTCGGTGCGCTCGCCGCAATGCGGGCAGGCGAAATAGGCCATGTTTTCGACCACGCCGAGCACGGGCACATCGACCTTGCGGAACATGTTAATCGCCTTGCGGGCGTCGAGCAGCGCAATGTCCTGTGGCGTGGAAACGACCACGGCACCGCTCAGCGGCACGCGCTGGGCCATGGTGAGCTGGGCATCGCCGGTGCCGGGCGGCAGATCGACGACGAGAACATCGAGCTCGCCCCAGGCAACGTCGCCGAGCATCTGCTGCAAGGCCGATTGCACCATCGGCCCGCGCCAGTTCATCGGCGCTTCCTCTTCGACCAGAAAGCCCATGGACATCACACGTACGCCGTATTGCGTCATCGGCTCGAGTTGCTTGCCGCCCAGCGTGCGTGGCTTGCCAGTGATGCCGAGCATGCGCGGCAGCGACGGACCGTAAATGTCGGCATCGAGCAGGCCGACCGACTTGCCGAGTGCCGCCAGGCCCATGGCCAGATTGACCGAGGTGGTCGATTTGCCGACACCGCCCTTGCCCGAGGCAACGGCGATGATCGTCTTGATGCCGGGCACCAGTTGCCTTCCGCCAGCGGCCTGCGTCGCAGCGCCGCGCTCGTTGCTGCCCGCGCCGCCGGCCTGGGCCGGGCCGCCGGACGCGCGCTCAGCGGTCATGACACAGGTCACCGAGTGCACACCCGGCAGGGCCTCGATGGCTTTCTCGCAGGCAAGCCGCATCAGCTCCAGTTCGCGCGCTTTTTCCGCCGGCACCTCGAGCACGAGTTGCACATTGCCGTTTTTCTCGATGACGCTCTGCACCATGCCGAGGTCAATGACCGATCGGCCTGTGCCGGGATCGATGACTCGTGCCAGTGCGCGCTGAAGGTGCTCGGACATGAACAGACCAACCTGGTTGAACCGCGTGTATTCCCAGACGATATAGGCTACATCGCTGTGTGTGCGAGGGAACGCCTTCGCCGCGCAAGTTCGCTTCGTGACCCACTCTCGCAAAAAGGCTTGAATACATGCCTTGGAATTCACAGGGCGGCGGCTGGCAAAGCGGCGGCCAAGGACCCTGGGGCGGTCGTCCCAGCGGCGGCGGCAACCAGGGCGGCCCCAGTGGCGGCGGTCCGACCGGTCCCCAACCCCCCGATTTGGAAGAGCTTCTGCGCAAAAGCCAGGAGCGCGTCAGGCAACTGTTTCCCGGAGGTGGCGGCGGCGGTCCGGCCAATTTCCGCCTGATCGGCCTGGTCGCCATCGCGGCGCTGGCGGTCTGGCTGGCAACCGGCATCTATCGCGTCAACACCGATGAGCAGGGCGTCGTCTTGCGCTTCGGCGAATGGGTGCGCACCACCCAGCCCGGTCTGAACTATCACCTGCCGGCACCGATCGAATCCGTACGCACGCCGCAGGTTACCCGCGTCAACCGTGTCGAAACCGGCTTCCGTTCCGCCGAATTCGCCCGCGGCAATCGCCAGCAGGACGTGCCCGGCGAAAGCCTGATGCTGACCGGTGACGAGAACATCGTCGACATCGACTTCGTGGTGCTCTGGCAGATCAAGGATGCCGGCCAGTATCTCTTCAACATCCGCGATCCGGAACAGACGGTGAAAGACGTCTCGGAAAGTGTGATGCGCGAGATCATCGGCCAGACGCCGATTGCCGAGGCCTCGACCGAGGGCCGTGCCGTGATCGAGATCCGCGCGCGCGAGATCATCCAGGCGACCTTGGATGAGTACGGCGCCGGCGTTCAGATCAATCAGGTGCAGCTGCAAAAAGTCGACCCGCCGGCTGAAGTCATCGATGCCTTCCGCGATGTCCAGCGCGCGCAGGCTGACCGCGAGCGTCTGCAGAACGAGGCGGACGCGTTCGCCAACGACATTCTGCCGCGTGCCCGCGGTGAGGCCGAGCGTCTCGTGCAGGAAGCGCAGGCCTACAAGCAGGAGGTCGTGGCGCGCGCCGAAGGTGACGCCCAGCGCTTTGTGTCGGTCTACGAGGAATACAAGAATGCGCAGGACGTGACCCTGAAGCGGCTCTACCTCGAGACCATGGAAGAAGTCCTGCGCGGCATGAACAAGATCATCATCGACAGTTCGGGCAATGGCCAGTCGGTGCTGCCCTATCTGCCGTTGCCGGAGTTTGAGCGTCGGGCGCAGGAACAGCGCGCCAGCCAGACCTCCGGTACGACCGCCACCAGCACGGAGAGCAGCCAATGAACCGCTCGTATCTCGTTGCCGGCGGTGTCGCCCTAGCGGCGTTGCTGGTTTTGGTCTTGAGTTCGCTTTTCACCGTGCACCAGAGCCAACAGGCGCTGATCACCCAGTTCGGTGACCCGCGTCGTGTGGTTCAGGATCCGGGGCTGCACATGAAAGTCCCGTTCATCCAGACGGCCGTGTACATGGAACGCCGCGTGCTCGACTTCGACGTGCCGTCGCAGGAGGTCATTCTCGGTGACCGCAAGCGTCTGGTGGTCGACCTGTTCGCCCGCTATCGCATCAATGATCCATTGCGCTTCTATCAGTCGGTGGGCGGTCTCGAGGCAGTCTTGCGGGCGCGCTTGGAGTCCATCATGGACGCCTCGATGCGTAAGGTGCTCGGCAATGTGCCGCTGTTCACGGTGCTGTCCGAGGATCGTGCGGCGCTCATGAACGACATCAAGGTGCAGGCTAATGTCGAGACCAAGCAGTTCGGCATTGACGTCATCGATGTGCGCATCCGTCGTGCCGATCTGCCGGAAGAAAACAACCAGGCGATCTATCGGCGCATGCAGACCGAACGTGAACGTGAAGCGAAAGAGCTGCGCGCGCAGGGTGCCGAGCTCGCCCAGCGTATTCGCTCACGCGCCGAACGTGAGCGCCGCGTCATCATCGCGGAAGCGGAAAAGGAATCGCAGATTTTGCGAGGTGAGGGCGACGGTCAGGCAGTCAAGATCTTCGCCGAAGCCTATGGTCAGGACGTCAATTTCTTCAGCTTCTATCGCTCGATGCAGGCCTATCGCTCGGCGTTGACCGACGAGAGCACCAATTTCGTGCTGTCGCCGGAGGCCGAGTTCTTCGATTATTTCAAGCGGCCGAGTGCGGAAGTTGCGCAGCCGGCGGTGATCGAGGACGGCGAGGGCTTGCTTGAGGAACCGGAAACCGCGCCGGCGGAGGAAGGTGGCGATGCCGCACAGGCGCCGATCGATGGCGGTGCCGCGCGCACGGCGCTGACCTCGCCGGTCTTTGACGGTGCAACTGACGGCGCAAACTAGTCCGGCATTATTCGCGTGAAAGGAGCATTTGCCGTTAGGGCAGATGCTCCTTTTCGGTTAGAATTTGAGGCTGACGGAGAGGGACACCGCCATAAAGGGAGCTGTCATCGCATGTTGCAGGGTGTCGCTGCGGTCCGTGTCTTTACGGCGGACCTTCACAGTGCTCGGCAGTTTTACGGTGGTGTGTTGGGACTGAGCGAACGCCAGCACGACGAGGATTTCAGTGTTTACGGCTTGGGCGATCAGGACCTGGTGCTCGAGTTTGCCACACCTGACGATCCGGAAGCGGCCGCGTTACTTGGCCGCTTTTGTGGTGTTTCGATCGCGGTCGACGATATCGACGCCGCCTATGAGCGCTTGCGCGAACGCGGCGTGATGTTCGAGGCCGCGCCGGTTACCGAAGGCTGGGGCGGCAAACTCGCCCATTTCCGCGATCGCGACGGCAATGTGTTGACCCTGGTGCAATACCCGGCACGCGCGGCTTGAACCGGATGCCACACTTGCGTTTGATGGCATCGAGCGGGCTGACGTTGCGGGGCAATGAGCGATTTTCTGACTGCTGTGGGTTTGGTGCTGGTGATCGAGGGCGTGTTGTGGGCCCTGTTTCCGGCAACCATGCGCCGGGCTGCAGCCACCGTGCTGCAGATAAGTGAACAACGCTTGCGGCAAGGTGGGCTTTTTGCCGTCGGAATCGGCGTACTCGTCGTCTATTTCATAAGGGGCTAGTCCTTGGCGCGGTTCGTGCGCGTGGCGTGATCCGGTTTGTGCATCAGCCGGCACCGCCTCGGACCCGTCCAAGCCCATGCACGCGTATTTGAGGAGACAAACGCATGCCAGGTCTACCCAGGCGCTTCGGCGTGGAGCGCACGGTAGGTGAGGTTCAGCAAGCGGCGCGCCGGTCCGTTCTCGGCGTTCTGGTTGCCGTGCTCGGCATCGCCGCCGCAGGCTGCGCCGATGCCCAGGGCTCATTGCCGGTCGAAGGCTTCGCTGATCTGGTCGAGCGCGTCTCGCCGGCGGTGGTCAACATTTCGACGACGCGTTCGGTTGCGGCCGACGAAATGCCCGATCTGCCGGTGCCGCAGTTCCCGCCCGGTTCGCCCTTCGAGGAGTTCTTCCGCGACTTCTTCGAAAACCGCCGTGATCAGCAGCAGCAATTACCGCGCGAGGCCAGCTCGCTGGGCTCCGGTTTCGTCATCGACCCCGAGGGCTTCGTCGTCACCAACAACCATGTCGTTGGTGAAGCCGACGAGATCACAGTGATTTTCAATGACGAAAGCTCCTACGAAGCCGAGTTGATCGGCCGCGATCCGAAGACCGATCTGGCACTGCTCAAGATCGAGCGGGACGAGCCGTTCCCCCATGTCGACTGGGCCGACAGCGACACGGTTCGCGTCGGCAACTGGATGGTCGCCATTGGCAATCCGTTCGGCCTGGGCAGCACGGTGACGGCCGGCATCATCTCCGCGCGTGGCCGCGACATTCGTGCCGGACCCTATGATGACTTTCTGCAGGTCGATGCCGCCATCAACCGCGGCAATTCGGGCGGTCCGAGCTTCAATATCGATGGCCAGGTCATTGGCGTAAATACCGCCATTTTCTCGCCGTCCGGCGGCAATGTCGGTATCGGCTTCGCCATTCCGTCGAACCTGGCGCGGCCGGTGATCGACAGCCTGAAGCGCTTTGGTCGCGTCAAGCGCGGCTGGCTGGGCGTGCGCATCCAGACCGTGACCGACGATATTGCCGAGAGCCTGGGCCTGCCCGGCTCCGAGGGTGCGCTGGTGGCGGCGATCACGCCGGACGGCCCGGCGGATGCTGGCGGTATTCGCCAGGGCGACGTGATCCTGCAATTCGACAACAAGACCGTCGATCGCATGCGTTCGCTGCCGCGCATCGTGGCCGAGACCGAGATCGACAAGGAGGTCGACGTCCTCATCTGGCGTGACGGTGAGGAAATCACCCTGCAGGTCGCTGTCGGCGAGTTCCCAGAAGACGAGGAACTGGCGGCACTGGAGAGCCCGCTGGAGGAAGCACCGCCGGGGACCGCCGGCGAGATGGCGATTGACGAGCTCGGTCTGACGGTGGTCGGCATCGATGATGCCGCGCGCGAGCTCTACGAGCTGTCGCCGGACACCGAAGGCGTGCTCATCGTCAAGGTTGATGGCAATACCCAGGCGGCCGAGGAAGGCATCCAGCCTGGCGATGTCATCATCGAGGTCGGCCAGGACCCGGTGGGCTCACCGCCGGAAGTGTTGGCGAAGATCAATGAAGCGCGTTCCGAGAACAAGAACTCGGTGCTGATCTTCCTCGACCAGTCCGGTGACCGTCGCTTTGTCGCCTTGCGTTTGCGCGATACCGGCTAGGCTGCGCCAGTCGGCAAGCGATTTGTTGGAGAAGGGGCTGGCGATCGCCGGCCCTTTTTTCTTTGTCGTGCGAAAAGTGTGAGCCGGCTCACAGCGCAGTCGGCCGTCCTCGCTTAGCTTTGGTGTGTGTCAATGCAGCGGGGGAGGGTTCGCGCGATGGACACCTGTCGACAGCTCATCCGGACGGCGCTCGCCGGGATGATGGCCACGAGCGTCTATGCACCGATCGAGGTCCATGCCCAGCAGGTCGCGAATCTGCACTGCCAGGGCCAGTTCTACGGCTATCCGAGCGAGATCCGCGGCCGCCGGGTCTATGCGCCCTACAACGCGCTCGGCGACGGCCAGGTGCAGTTCGATGGCCAGATCCGTAACCAGGTCGGCATCGGTCGTATGGTCTACGAAGGCTACACCGCAACCGCGCCCTTCGAGGGGCTGGTCTACAACGCCGATATCCGTATCGGTATCGCCGTGCTCGACGCCACCGGCGCCAATGGCGAGCAGATGATCATCTATGACAGCAAGCCGACGCTCGGGCCGCCGACCGTGCTGGGTGAATTCATCTGCCGCTGGGGCTAGCCGACCTCGATGATCTCGTCGTCGCCGTAGCCCTGCAGATAGAGCGCGGTGCGCAGGTCGCCGTGGCGGACCTGCACCGGACAGCCGGCATTGACCCTGGCATGGCCGTGATAGGCGACGCCCAGGCCAGCGGCTTGAAGCATCGGCAGATCATTGGCGCCGTCACCGATCGCCATGGTGGCACGCGCGTCCAGCTTCCGCCGCGTGCGCAGGGCTTCAAGCTTGGCCAGCTTGGCGGCGCTGGCGCGGATCGGCGGCACGACCCGGCCGGTCAGGACACCGTCGCTAACTTCCAAGACGTTGGCCTCGTGCTCGTGAAAGCCACAAGCCCGTGCCACCCTTTGCGTGAAGAACGTGAAGCCGCCCGAGACCAGGACAGCATGCGCACCATCGCGCGTCATGGTCTGGATCAGCGTGCGTGCACCGGGCGTCAGGCTGATGCGCTCGTTCCACACCCGCTCCAAGCGGTCGACCGGCATATCCTTCAATAGCGATACGCGATTGCTGAGGGCTTCGGCGAAGTCGATCTCGCCGTTCATGGCCTGCTGGGTGATCGCGGCGACTTGAGCCTTCAAGCCGGCGAAATCGGCCAGTTCATCCAGGCACTCCTGCTGGATGATGGTGGAATCCATGTCGCAAAGGACGAGCCGTTTGCGCCGCGCATCCGCCGGGACGACATTGACATCAATGCGCTCCGGCGCGAGGGCCGCACGCCAGGCCGGCCAGTGCCGCTCGGCCTGCGCTGCGTCCAAGATCAGCTCGAAGGCGCGGCCGGGCGACAGCACGCCGGCCTCGGCCGGATCGAGCGCTAACGCACGCAGATGGGCGGCGTTCAGAAGCGCGTCGGGCGCAGCCACCAGGGACAGGACGGCAAGCACGTTGGTTTGCTCCGGGATGAAAGGCGTCTAAGCGAAAGCATGGGGCTGGTTTCGACAGCTAGGCGGGTACCAAGAGGCTTTTGCGGCTCGTGTCCACAGCATCTTTGATGGTCATCGGCGGACCGACGGCGAGCGGCAAAAGCGACCTGGCGCTGCGTCTCGCCGAGCGCTGCGGCGGCGTGGTCATCAATGCCGATGCCCTGCAATTCTTCCGTGACCTGCGCATCCTTAGCGCACGGCCATCACCGGACGATGAAGCGCGCGTGCCGCATCGGCTGTTCGGAAGTCTCCCTGGCGACGACACCGTATCGGCCGGGCGCTACCTTGAACTGATCGCGCCAGAACTGGCCCGCTGCCGCCGGGACGGCAAGCCTGCCATCGTGGTCGGCGGCACCGGCCTGTATCTCGAGGCTCTGTTGGAGGGCATTGCGCCGGTACCGCCCGTGCCGACAACGGTGCGACACGACGCCACAAGTCGCCACGAAGCGCTCGGCGGTGCTGTGTTTCGCCGCGAACTGGCGGACCTCGATCCGGTCATGGCCGCGCGTCTGCATGACGGTGACAGCCAGCGTCTGGTGCGGGCCTATGAGGTCATTGTCGCCACTGGCCGCTCCCTGGCATGGTGGCAGGCGCAGCCGCGCGAACGCCTCAGCCTGCCGCCCCTGACGCTTGGGCTGAAGCTGATGCCGGAGCGCCAGGCCCTGCGCGCACGGATCGAGCGGCGTTTCGAGGCCATGCTTGCGGCCGGCCTGCTGGAGGAAATCGAACGGCTGGGCGCGCTGGGGTTGCCCAACGATGCGCCGGTGATGAAGGCGATCGGCGTCGGGGCGCTGTCGGCGCACGTCGCCGGCGAGCTCAGCCTCGATGCGGCGCGCGCGCGCACCATCATCGCCACACGGCAATATGCCAAGCGGCAGATAACATGGTTTCGCCACCGCTTGCCCATGCTTCAGCCGGTTGCGGCATTTGGCGACGGTCTGCAGCCGCACACAGATCAGTTTACCCGCCTCGCACGTGTTGACCCAGGCATCGTCCGCCAGTAGCTTCCCTCGCCCGCGCTCGATGTAACGGGCGCGAGCCGTGGTGTTGCGCCGGCGTCACGCCGGCAGGGACCACGCCGCCCACGAACGGAGCCAAGGGTCCGCTACGCGGACCAGCAACCAGGATCGAACCGATGACGGAGACCGTCACCTTAACCCCCGCTGCCGCCCAGACCATCGAGCTGACGGGCGCCGAGGTCGTACTCAAGGCCTTGGTCGAGCAGGGTGTAGAGGTGGTATTCGGCTATCCCGGCGGCGCGGTCCTGCCGATTTACGACGCGCTCTTCAAGCAGGATCAGATCCGTCACATCCTCGTGCGCCACGAGCAGGCGGCCGTGCATGCTGCCGAGGGTTATGCCCGCTCGACCGGCAAGGTCGGCTGCGTCCTGGTCACGTCAGGCCCGGGTGCGACCAACACGGTCACCGGCTTGACCGATGCGCTCATGGACAGCGTCCCGGTCGTCTGCCTGACCGGCCAGGTGCCGTCGCACATGATCGGCAACGACGCCTTCCAGGAAGCGGACACCGTCGGCATCACGCGACCGTGCACCAAGCACAACTATCTGGTCACCGATAAGAACAAGGTCGCTTCGACGATTCACGAGGCGTTCCATGTCGCTCGCAACGGCCGCCCCGGCCCGGTAGTGGTCGATCTGCCCAAGGACATCTTGAACGCGGTCTGCCCGTACAAGTCGAACGGTCAGGTCAGCCAGCGCGCCTACACGAGCAAGGTTGAGCCAAAGCCGGCCAAGATCAGCGAGGCGGTTGAGCTCATGCTGCGCGCTGAGAAGCCGCTGTTTTATGTCGGCGGCGGCGTGGTCAATGCCGGCCCTGAAGCCTGCGAGCGGCTTACCGCGCTGGTGCGTGACACCGGTTTTCCGATCACGCTGACCCTGATGGGCCTTGGCGCCTATCCGGCGAGCGACTCGCAATTCCTCGAGATGCTCGGCATGCACGGCTCGCTCGAAGCCAATATGGCGATGCATGACTGCGATGTGATGATCAATATCGGTGCGCGCTTCGATGATCGCGTCACCGGCAACACCGCCCGCTTTTCGCCCGGCAGCCGCAAGATCCACGTCGATATCGATGCCAGCTCGATCAACAAGAACATCCTCGTCGACGTGCCGATCGTCGGCGATGCGCTCGATTGCATCAAGGCGCTGCACGAGGCCTGGAAAGCGAAGGGCAACGCCTTCGATCGGTCACGCCTTGCCGGCTGGTGGCAGCAGATCGAGGGCTGGCGCGCCGAGGACAGCTTCTCGTTCGATCAGGACATGAGCGAGGAGGCGGTCATCAAGCCGCAATACGCCATCCAGCGCCTGTACGAGCTGACCAAGGACCGTGAGACCTACATCACCACCGAGGTCGGCCAGCACCAGATGTGGGCGGCACAGCACTACAAGTTCGACCAGCCATTCCGTTGGATGACGTCGGGCGGCCTTGGTACCATGGGCTACGGCTATCCGAGCGCCATGGGCGTGCAGCTCGCCCATCCGGACGCCCTGGTGATTGATATCGCCGGCGAGGCATCCTGGGTCATGAACATGCAGGAAATGTCGACCCTGATGCAGTACCGCCTGCCGGTGAAGGCGTTCATTTTAAACAATTCCTGGATGGGTATGGTGCGCCAGTGGCAGGAGCTGTTCCACGGCGATCGCAAGTCCGAGAGCTACATGGACAGCCTGCCGGACTTCGTAAAGCTGGCCGAGGCGTTCGGTGCCGTGGGTCTGCGTGCGACCAAGCGCGGCGAGGTCGATGACGTCATCAAGGAGATGATGGCGGTCGACAAGCCGGTGATCGTCGACATGGTCGTGGATCGCGCTGAGAACGTCTATCCGATGATCCCGGCCGGTGCGGCGCATAACGAAATCAAGCTTCGGCCCAATGGCGGCCACGAAGCGCCGATCAGCGAAAAGGGCATGGTATTGGTCTGAACCAGCGCGCCTCCCGGTCACCTGGCCTGGGAGGCGTTGCTCTTTTCTGCGTGCGCGCCGATCGAGCAGCGCGCGAGGGTTCAGCGCCTTGAAGGAATCGACATCTCATGGACATGCAGGAGCGACGGCACACGATTGCCGTCCTGGTGGATAACGAGCCCGGCGTCCTGGCCCGGGTCATCGGTCTGTTTTCCGGTCGCGGTTACAATATCGACAGCCTTACGGTTGCCGAGGTCGACCAAGAGCGCGGACTGTCACGCATTAACATCGTCACCCATGGTCCGGAAGTGGTCATCGAGCAGATCAAGAACCTGCTCGGCCGCCTGGTGCCGGTGCACACCGTGCGCGATCTGACCCTCGATGGCGATGCCGTCGAGCGCGAAATGGCCCTGGTCAAGGTGCAGGGTGATCGTGACAAGCTGATC
Source organism: Geminicoccaceae bacterium (assembly GCA_050331015.1). GTDB lineage: Bacteria > Pseudomonadota > Alphaproteobacteria > Geminicoccales > Geminicoccaceae > JBHJHH01. Next base: position 19,084 of record JBHJHH010000003.1, on the reverse strand, counting down.
TCGGCCTTACGCATCGCCGATTTCATGCAGGCGCGTCAGGTCGACAGCACGCATGAAAGCTTCGTTTTCGAGATCACCGGCCGCCCGAACCAGATCGACAGCTTCATTCACCTGGTCGAGCCGGCCGAGGTTGCCCGTGCCGGCGTGGTCGCCATGTCGCGCGGCTTGCGCACCTTGAGCGAGCGCGACAACGGCAATGGTCACAGCACCGAAGACGCCAGCGGCGCCGCCGCCTGACGCCAACAGCAGAAGATAAGAGCAAGAAGGGATACCGATTGATGCGCGTCTATTACGACATCGACGCCGACCTCAACCTGATCAAAGGCAAGAAGATCGCGGTCATGGGCTATGGCAGCCAGGGCTTCGGCCACTCCAACAACATGAAGGACAGCGGCGTCGCCGAGGTGGTCGTGGGCCTGCGCGAGGGCTCACCGTCGCGGGCCAAGGCGGAGAAGGCCGGCCTCACCGTCATGACCCCGGCCGAGGCCGCGGCGTGGGCCGATGTCGTCATGGTGCTGGTACCGGATGAGCTGCAGGCCGCGCTCTATCGCGAGGTGCTCGAGCCGAACATGAAAGAGGGCGCTGCACTCGCCTTCGCCCATGGATTCAACATCCATTTCCGCCTGATCGAGCCGCGCGCCGATCTGGATGTGTTCATGGTCGCGCCCAAGGGGCCGGGCCATCTGGTGCGTGCCGAGTATGTCCGCGGTGCCGGCGTGCCCTGTCTGGTCGCGATCCATCAAGACGCCTCGGGCAACGCGCTCGAGATCGGTCTGTCTTATGCGTCGGCCATCGGCGGCGGCCGCGCCGGCGTTATCGAGACGACCTTCAAGGAGGAGTGCGAAACCGATCTGTTCGGCGAGCAGGTCGTGCTCTGCGGCGGCCTGTCGGCGCTGATCCAGGCCGGTTACGATACGCTGGTCGAAGCCGGTTACGCGCCGGAAATGGCCTATTTCGAGTGCCTGCACGAGGTCAAGTTGATCGTCGATCTGATGTACGAAGGCGGGCTGGCCAACATGCGCTATTCGATCTCGAACACGGCTGAGTATGGCGACTATGTCACCGGCCCGCGCATCATCACCGATGAGACCAAGGCCGAGATGAAGCGCGTGCTCGCCGACATCCAGTCCGGCAAGTTCGCCCGCGACTGGGTGCTCGAGAACGCCGCCAGCCAGGCCAGCTTCAAAGCCACCCGCGCCCGGCACGCCGCCCATGAGCTGGAAGAGGTCGGTGCCAAGCTGCGTGGCATGATGCCCTGGATCAGCGCCAACAAGCTGGTCGCCGGCACCAAGGACTGACGCGGGCGCCACGCTCTATCGCAAAAAAAGGGGCCGCCCCGGACAGGAACGGCCCGTTCTGTTGGCTATCAGGGCGTAGCTGACTAGAGCTTGCCGTTCTGCCAGACGCGATCGTCGATCTTGTCCTCGAGTTCGGGGAAGCGGCTCGGATCGAACACCGGGCGGTGCGGTACCGTGCTGGCCAGGCTCGGGTCGCGCTGAACGTCGCGGATGTAGGCGCGGAGTTCGTGGCGCTGGCGTTCGTAGTCCTCGTGCACCTTCATCGCGAGGTTCGACAACAGCAGGATCGCGATCAGGTTCAAGACTGCCATGCAGGCCATGGACAGATCGGCGATGCTCCAGATCAGCGGCGTCTCAGTGACCGCACCGGCGATGATGCAGGCCAACACCAACACGCGGAACGGGACGATCAGCAAGTGATGATGATCGTAGATGAACAGCATGTTGGATTCGCCATAGTAGTAATTGGCGATCACTGAGGTGAACGCGAAGAAGATCAGCGCGATTGCCACGAAGATCGGCCCCCAGGCGCCCACTTCGGAGCCGAGCGATTCCTGCGTCAAGGTAACGCCGGCCATATCCATGCCTGGCGTATAGACGCCAGCCAGCAGGATGATCGAGGCGGTGCAGGTGCAGATCACGATGGTGTCGACGAAGACACCGAGCATCTGCACATAGCCCTGGATCGCCGGGTGCGGCACATCGGCGGTGGCCGCTGCGTTCGGCGCGCTACCCATACCGGCTTCGTTCGAGAACAGCCCGCGCTTGATGCCATTCAGCATCGCTTGCGATATCGCGTAGCCGACAGCGCCGCCGGCCATCTCGCCGATCCCGAACGCGCTCTGCACGATCAACAACAAGATGCCCGGGATCTTCTCGATATTGAAGGCGATGACGATCAGCGCGATGATCAAATAGGCAAGCGCCATGAACGGCACGATGATTTCGGCGACCGAGGCGATGCGGCGCACGCCACCAAAAATGACGACGCCGGCAACGATGGCGACGATGATGCCGGTGGTCAGTTCATCGACCGCGAAGGCCTCGTTTACCGCACTTGCGATCGTGTTGGTCTGCACGGCGATGAACACGAAACCGAAGCTGATGATCAAGAAGATGGCGAAAAGGACGCCCATCCAGCGCTGGCCGAGGCCGCGCTCCATGTAATAGGCCGGGCCGCCGCGATAGGTGCCGTCTTCGTCCTGGATCTTGAACACCTGGGCGAGCGTGCACTCGTAGAACGAGGTCGCCATGCCGATCAGGGCGACGACCCACATCCAGAACACGGCGCCCGGGCCACCGAGCGTCAGCGCAACGGCGACGCCGGCGATGTTGCCGGTACCGACACGGGCGGCCAGCGACATCGACAGCGCGCCGAAGCTCGACACACCGCCATGCGGCGTGCTCAGGCTGTCCTTCAAGACGCCCCACATGTGCCCGAAGTGGCGAACCTGCACAAAACTTGAGCGGAGCGTAAAATATGCTCCGGTGAACAACAGCAGGGCGATCAGGCCGAAGCGGCCCCACAAGATGTTGTTGCCCTCATTGACAAAGGTCTCGAGTGTCACGAGCGGTCCCTCCCCAGCAGCCAGGCGTATCCCGGTCTGTCTCAAGTCCCCTTCAAGCACGGTGCGTGCCGCTAGCGCGTTCAGGCTCCGTGCCGATCCTCCATCCCTAGCGGCTTTTTGCTTTACATCCAAAGCGTGATCCGTTGTTATTCGAGCGCGGTCGTCGGGAAATCGGCCGCGTATCCGGACCAGCGATTGATGAGCTGGCGTTCACCCATGCATGCCGAAGCCGGTTTGGCGCTGTCCGCGCCAACGACCGCGCGCACGCATGGCGTTGGCTCGCTGGCGCTCTCCCTCCTTCGACTTAGCTGCCCCTGAGCCGCAGCGGGCCCGTTCGGCTTGCGAGTGTTCAGGGGAAGACGCCGCGCTTCGCTTGACGCGGCCTTGAGAATCACGATCCGCTTCGTGCTCAAAGGCAGGGATAGAGTTTCATGACGACTTCAGATCGCGTTTACATTTTCGACACCACCTTGCGCGATGGCGAGCAATCGCCGGGCGCGGCCATGACCGTGCGCCAGAAGGTGGAGATCGCCGAGCTGCTCGACAGCATGGGTGTCGACATCATCGAGGCCGGTTTCGCCATCTCTTCGGAAGGCGATTTCGAGGCCATTCGCATGATCGCCGAACAGACCCGCAATGCCGTGGTGTGCTCGCTGTCGCGCGCCCAGGTCCGCGACATCGATCGCGCCGCCGAGGCCATCCGCCCGGCCAAGCGCGGGCGCATCCACACCTTCATCGCGACCTCGCCGCTGCACATGAAGTACAAGCTGCAGATGGCGCCCGATGACGTCTATGACGCCATCTGCCAGAGCGTGGCGCACGCGCGCAGCTATACCGACGACGTCGAATGGTCCTGCGAAGACGGTTCACGCAGCGAGCCGGACTTCCTGTTTCGCTGTATCGAAGCGGCTATCGACAACGGTGCCACGACGATCAACGTTCCGGACACGGTTGGCTACGGCTATCCGGAAGAATTCGCGGACCTGATCCGCGAGATCAAGAACAGCGTACCCAATATCGACAAGGCGATCATTTCGGTGCATTGCCACAACGATTTGGGCATGGCGGTGGCCAACTCGCTGGCCGCGGTCGAAGCGGGTGCCCGGCAGATTGAGTGCACGGTCAACGGCATCGGCGAGCGCGCCGGCAATGCCTCGATGGAAGAGCTGGTCATGGCGATCCGCACGCGCAAGGACCGCTTGCCCTACGATGTCAAGATGGACACGCGCCAGATCATGCGCGCCTCGCGGCTGGTCAGTGCCATCACCGGCTTCGTCGTCCAGCCGAACAAGGCCATCGTCGGCAAGAACGCCTTCGCGCACGAAAGCGGCATTCACCAGGACGGCATGCTCAAGAACGCCCAGACCTACGAGATCATGAAGCCGGAAGACATCGGCTTGAACAAGTCCTCGTTGACCCTGGGCAAGTTGTCCGGGCGCAACGCCTTCCGCAGCAAGCTGCAGGAACTGGGCTATGATTTGGGCGACAACGCCCTGCAGGATGCCTTCGCCCGCTTCAAGGCGCTGGCCGACAAAAAGCGGGAGATCTTTGACGAGGATCTGATCGCCCTGGTCGACGAAGGGCTGCATGTCGAAGGGCAGCGGGTCAGCGTCGTCGATCTCGAGTTGCGCTGCGGCATGGGCGTCAAACCCACGGCCAAGTTGAGTTTGTCGGTTGAGGGCGAAACGAAAACCACCGTCGCCGAGGGCTGCGGGCCAGTCGATGCCATCTTCAACGGCATCAAAGAAATCGTCCCCCATGATGCAACCCTGCAACTGTTCCAGATCCACGCGGTTACCGAAGGCACCGATGCCCAGGCCGAAGTGACCGTGCGATTGGAGGAGGACGGCGTCACCGGCAATGGCACGTCGGCCGATACCGACACCATGGTCGCCTCGGCGCGGGCCTATGTTGCTGCCCTGAACAAGCTGTTCGCCAAGCGCGGCAAGAGCAGCGCCCAGGCGATGAGCGCTTAGTCGATAGGGCCTTGGTCGCGGCCCGGGTGCTGTCGTTGCATTCGGGCCGCGTCTTGTTGCAAAAATGCAGCGAGGCCCGGCATGCGCCGCATGGAATCTTGTCGAAGAATCGGCCGATCGAGCCTATAAGTTGAGCGAGCTTGGCGCGTTTCGTGCGCTATTCCTGGCAGACAGCGCGAGCGTTTCTGCTATGGTCCGCGCGTTTTGATTGCGCTGCCCCATAGGTTCGGATCCCGCACATATGTTCTCTCGACTGCTCGGCCTGCTTTCGGCGGATATGGCCATCGATCTCGGCACGGCCAATACGCTCGTTTACGTTAAAGGTAAGGGCATCATCTTGAACGAGCCCTCGGTCGTGGCGATCGCCTCGACGCGCGGGCGCAAGCAGGTGCTGGCGGTCGGCACCGAAGCCAAGGAAATGGTCGGCCGCACGCCGGGCAATATCGAGGCGATCCGGCCGTTGCGCGATGGTGTCATTGCCGACTTCGAGGTCGCGGAAGAGATGATCAAGCATTTCATCCGCAAGGTGCATAACCGCCGCGGCTTCGCCAGCCCGCGCGTGATCATCTGTGTGCCCTCGGGCTCGACCGCCGTCGAGCGCCGCGCCATCCAGGAGAGCGCCGAGGCCGCCGGCGCGCGCCGCGTGTTCCTCATCGAGGAGCCCATGGCGGCTGCGATCGGCGCCGGTCTGCCGGTGACCGAGCCGACCGGCTCGATGGTTGTCGACATCGGCGGCGGCACGACCGAGGTCGCTATCCTGTCGCTGGGCGGCATCGTTTATGCCCGCTCGATCCGCGTTGGCGGCAACAAGATGGACGAGGCGATCATCAATTATATCCGCCGCAACCATAACCTCCTGGTCGGCGAGGCCACGGCCGAGCGCATCAAGAAGACCATCGGCTCGGCCTGCCTGCCGGAAGACGGCAACGGCGAACTCATGCAGATCAAGGGCCGCGATCTGATGAATGGTGTGCCGAAGGAGATCGTCATTTCCGAGCGCCAGATTGCCGAGAGCCTGGCCGAGCCGGTGGCGGCGATCATCGAGGCGGTCAAGGTGGCGCTCGAGCACACAGCGCCGGAGCTTTCGGCCGACATCGTCGACAAGGGCATCGTGCTCACCGGCGGCGGCTCGCTGCTCGGCAATCTCGATCATGTCTTGCGCCATTCCACCGGGCTGCCGGTCAGCCTAGCCGACAATCCACTGGATTGCGTCGCCCTTGGCACCGGCCGTTGCCTGGAAGAAATGAAGACACTGCGCCACGTGCTTCATACGGCTTATTGAGCGCAGCCTGCTCTCAACCCGGCGCAGCATCAGGTGATGTGCCGGGCTTGTATCGCACCCGGATCGTCCGTTACAGCGTTCTAGCGGAGCCACGCTTCGCTCTTTTAAGGTCCCTGCGCATAGGGGTTTGTTCACGGTATGTCAGCGCGCCGCAATCTGCCGCGCCTCGCGATTCCGATCCGCGCCATGATGGATCGGTTCGCCTTTGCCGTGCTGCTCGTCCTGGCGATCGGCCTGTTGTTCGTCGGCAAGCTCGACCGGCGTGTCTCCGATGCCATCGCCACACGGGTCAACGATACCCTTACGCCGGTCCTGAACCTGGTTTCCGAGCCGGTGTCGGCCTCGCGCGATCTGGCCAGCGCCATCGGCAGCTGGATCGCCCTGCATGAAGAGAACGCCCGCCTGCGCGAACAGAACAGGCGCCTGCTGGCATGGCAGGCGACGGCGCATCGCTTGGCCCTGGAGAACGCAGCGCTGCGCGAGGCCGTGAATGCCGTGGACGAGCCGAGCCTGCCGATCGTCGTCACCGCCCGGGTGATCGCCGACAATCATGGCCCCTTCGTCGAGACGTTGCTGGTCAATGCCGGCAGCGATGCCGGGGTGCGCGACGGCATGGCGGCGGTCAATGACGAAGGCATGCTCGGCCGTGTCATCAGTGTCGGCCGGCGCAGCGCGCGGGTCTTGCTGATCACCGACTTCAACAGCCGTATCCCGGTCCTGATCGAGCCATCGCGCGATCCGGCCATTCTCGCCGGGACAAATTCACTCTATCCGGAACTCATCTTCCTGCCGCTCAATCCCAGATTGCAGGAAGGGGATCGCATCGTCACATCCGGTTCGGGCGGGCTCCTGCCGCCGGGCCTGCCGATCGGCCGGGTGCATCGCCTCAGCGAACACGGCCTGCGCGTGGCACCATTTGTCGACTGGCAGCGCGTCGATTACGTCCGTCTGATCGACTATCCGCCGATCGAATCGCCGCCCACAGGCAACGAGCTTTCCGGCGCCAGCCCGCGCGTCGCGCAGAGCCAACCGTGAATGGGGCAACACAGGTCGTGGCCGTGAGTGCGCCGTTGAGCCAGCAGCTCGCGCGCCAGCTCCAGTCGCTCATTCCGCTGGCGACCGCGCTGCTGGCGGTGATTCTGGATGCCATGCCGCTGCCGTTTCGCGGCCTGGATTTGCTCACCGCCTTCTTCTCGCTTTCCGTCGTCTATTTCTGGTGCCTGTATCGCCCGGATTTGATGACGCCAGGGGCCGTGTTCCTGACCGGCATCGTTTACGATTCCCTGGTCGGCATGCCGCTCGGCCTGACCGCGACCGTGCTGTTGCTGGTACGCTATGTCGTTCTCAGCCAGCAGGCGTTTTTCCTGTCGGCGCCGTTTCTCATCGTGTGGTTGTGTTTTGCTGTCCTGGCGCCGCTGGTGGAGATTCTGCGCTGGTTTCTCGCCGTGCTCTGGCTTGGGCGGTTGTTCGACGTGACGCCCGCCCTCTTCCAGGCAGGCCTGACGGTCGCCATGTATCCGGTTGTGAGTCGTTTGCTGATCGGCGTGCACGACCGCATTCCGAAGGTGTTGGACGCATCATGACCAAGGTCATGAACCACGAGGCCGATCGCGCGGCCGTGTTCAGTCGACGGGCCTTTGTGCTCGGCGGCGCGCAGGTCGCCGTGTTCGGCGCACTGGCCGCGCGGCTTTACTACCTGCAGGTGGTCGATGCCGCCGAGTATGCCACGCTGGCGGACGAAAACCGCGTCAATCACCGGCTTATCCTGCCCGAGCGCGGCCGGGTGCTCGATCGCAACGGCGTGGCGCTCGCCTACAACACGCCGACCTACTTGGTGCGCCTGATCCCCGAACGCGCCGGCGATATCCGCGAAACGCTTGAAAAGCTGCGCCAGACCCTGCCGCTCAGCGACAAGGAGGTCGAGGCCGTCATCGCGGAGGCGCGCCGCCATCGGGCGTTTGTGCCGATCACGATCCGCGAGGGGCTGGATTGGGAAGAGGTCGCTAAGGTGGCCGTACGCGCACCGGAACTGCCCGGTATCTTGTTGGAGAGCGGCCGGCGGCGCGAATACCCCTATGGCGACATGCTTTCCCATCTTCTGGGCTATGTCGCGCCGGTTTCGGAAAGCGAACTGAACGGCGATCCGCTCTTGGAGATGCCGGAGTTTCGCATCGGCAAGAACGGTATCGAAAAGGAATACGACACGGCCTTGCGCGGCTCGGCCGGCTCGTCGCGCGTCGAGGTCAATGCGCTTGGCCGAGAGATCCGTGAGCTGATGCGCAAGGAGGGCGAGCCGGGCGCCGATATCCAGCTCTCGATCGACATCAACCTGCAGCAATTCGCCCATCGGCGCCTGTCGAATGAACTCAGCGCCTCGTCGGTCGTGGTCGATACCCAGACCGGTGCGGTTCTGGCGCTCGCCTCGGTGCCGGCCTACGACCCGGATGATTTCACCAACGGTCTGAGCCACCGGACCTGGAACGAGCTGATCAACAACCTGCGCGCGCCTTTGGTGAACAAATGCATCGCCGGCCAGTATCCGCCGGGCTCGACCTTCAAGATGATCGTCGCGCTGGCGGCGCTGGAAATGGGCGTTGTCAGCGAACAGAGCAGCTTTTTCTGTCCCGGTCACCTGCGTCTCGGCAGTCACCGGTTTCATTGCTGGAAGAAGTGGGGCCATGGCAGCTTGTCGCTGCGGCAGGCCCTGGCGCAAAGCTGCGACGTGTATTTTTACGAGGTGGCGCGCAAGGTCGGTGTCGATGGCATCGCCGCTATGGCGAGACGGTTCGGCCTCGGCGATCCGACCGGCATCGACCTGCCCGGAGAGCGCCCCGGCCTGGTGCCGACCAAGGCTTGGAAACGCGCCAATCGCGGCGAGGTATGGCACCAGGGTGAGACGCTCGTGATTGGCATCGGCCAGGGCTATATGCAGACCACGCCGTTGCAGCTGGCGATCATGACCGCGCGTCTTGCCAGCGGCCGCGCGATCCGGCCGTGGCTGGTGACGCCGCCAAGTGACACACCGGCGATCATCGAGGTATCCGAGCGCGCGCGTCAGGCCGTGCTCGGCGGTATGTGGGAAGTGGTCAACGGCAGTCGCGGCACGGCCAGGGCGTCGTCAATCAAGACCGAAGGCGTGCAGATGTCGGGCAAGACCGGCACGTCGCAGGTGCGCCGCATCACCCGGGCCGAACGGCTCGCCGGCATTTCCAAGAACGAAGATCTGCCGTGGGAGCGCCGTGATCACGCCCTGTTCGTGTGTCTGGCCCCCAGCGATGCGCCGCGCTACGCCGTGTCCGTGGTCGTCGATCATGGCGGTGGCGGCAGCAAGGCGGCGGCACCGATCGCGCGCGACATCATGGACCGCGTGCTCAAGATCGATCCGATGGGCGCTCTGTCGGCGCGCATGGCCATGACCGATGGGCAGGGTGCCTGACGCGGTGGTCAGCGCTGCGGAAAGCCGTTTGCGCGCGCGCGACATGACCCTGGCCGAAAAGCTCGCCAATGTGAGCTGGCCGTTCGTCATCATCGTCGTCCTGCTCGCTGTGGTCGGCTACGGCATGCTCTATTCGGCCGCCGGCGGCGAACACAGCCCTTGGGCTTGGCGCCACGCCATGCGCTTTGCCGTCGGCGCGGGCGCCATGCTGGTCGTGGCCCTGATCGACATTCGCCTGTGGTTCCGCTACGCCCTGCTGATCTACGTCGTCGCGCTCATCGCGCTCATCGGCGTCGAAATCATGGGCGAGATCGGCAAAGGCGCGCAGCGCTGGATCGATCTGGGCGTCATCCAGTTGCAGCCCTCCGAGATCATGAAGATCGGCCTGGTCCTGGCACTCGCGCGGCTGTTCCATGCTGCCTATCTGGAAGACGTGCGCTCGCCGTTTTCCCTGGTCCTGCCGGCGCTGCTGATCATCATGCCGGCGCTCTTGGTGCTGAGGCAGCCGGATCTGGGCACGACCGTCATGCTTGTGGCGGGCGGCGGTGTGCTGTTCTTCCTGGCCGGTGTGCCGCTGTGGCTGTTTGCTTTGGTGATCGGCGCGGTCGGCGCGGCCTTGCCCGTCGCCTGGGAGCAGTTGCACGACTATCAAAAGCAGCGCGTGCTGACCTTTCTTGACCCGGAAAACGATCCGCTCGGCTCAGGCTATCACATCATCCAATCCAAGATTGCGCTTGGCTCCGGCGGCACCTGGGGCAAGGGGTTTGTGCAGGGCACGCAAAGCCAGCTCAACTTCCTGCCCGAAAAGCACACCGATTTCATCTTTACCATGCTGGCCGAGGAGGCCGGCTTCTTCGGCGCCGTACTGGTGTTGATCTTGTGCATGGTGATCGTCGTTTACGGTATCTTCATCGCCTTGCGCGCACGGGCGCAGTTCGGCCGCCTGCTTGCCTGCGGCATCTCGGTGACGTTCTTCCTTTACGTCGTGATCAACGTCGCCATGGTCACCGGCGCGATCCCGGTGGTCGGCGTGCCGCTGCCACTGGTCTCCTATGGCGGCACGGCCATGCTCACCGTGCTGGTCGGCTTTGGCCTGCTGCTCTGCGTCGATGTGCACAGGGACGTGTACATCCCGCGCTTCCCGGTCGACCTGCCGAACTGAACGTGGCCGCTAGTCGACCAGCCGGTACTCGATCGTGGTGACCACGCGCACGGTCTTCAGTCGCTCATTCGGCTCGAACGTGTTCGGCGCTGCATTGCGCGCCAGGATCTGAAACACGCCCTGGCTGGCACTGCGGATGGCGCCAACGCGGCTGTCGCTGTCGGCGGCGAACTGCTCCGCGGCCGCGCGCGCCTGAGCGGTGGCTTCGGCGAGCATGTCCGGTTTGATGTCGTTCAGCTCGGTATAGATATAAGCGGGCAGTCCTTGCGCCTGGCCCTGGCCACCGAGCACGACGCCGGCGTCGAGAAGATCACCGACGGCCTGCGAGGCCCGGGTTACGGCGTCGATGTCACCGGTGCGCACGACGATGGTCTGGGCAAGGATGAAGCGGCTGTCGATCGGTGCGTTGCGATAGGCCTGCGCGAGCAGATCTGTGACCTCGAGGCCGCCCAGCTCGATCGCATCCTCGGCGAGGTTGTGATCGGCCAGAAACCGGCGGATGGCCTGCTCGTCTTCGCTGAGCTGGCTGCGTGCGCGATCGAGGTCGTTGTCGGTGACCACGAAACGCAAGGACCAGTGCGCCAGATCGGCCTCGACCGGCCGCTCGGCGAGGCCTTTCACCGTGACATAGCGATCGCCCGTGCGTGCCTGGATCAGGCCTTGAGCGACGAACCAGCCGCACAGTGCGATGCCGACGCCCAGGACAAGAGCAGCGACCAGCCAATGCAGACGTTCCGTCATACGCAAGCCCCCTTCCAGCGATCCGCAGCGCAACAAAAAAGCCCGGCTGTGACACCGAGCTTCCTTACCGCTTCAGGTGATGGTGGAGCCAGGGGGATTCGAACCCCCGACCTCTTGAATGCCATTCAAGCGCTCTCCCAACTGAGCTATGGCCCCGGGTCACCTGCGACGCCTGCGCCGCGCGAAGTGGGCGTGCGTTTATCCGGTTCGATGGCCGCTCGCAAGCCCTTTCGCGCGGTCGCTCAGGTCTCTTCCTCGTCGTCGTCCTCGCCGGTGATAACGTCGCTCATGTCGTCGTCGTCGAGCTCGGCGGTATCCTCGATGAAGTCGTCACCGTCGTCCTCGTCCTCGACCGGCGTATCGGCGATGCTGTCGCTGTCCTCATCGTCGTCATCGCTGGTGGTGTCGTCGCTGACGTCTTCGACAACAGCCTCCTCGGCCTCGTCCTCAGTCTCTTCGAGTGCCGGCTCGGCAGCCGCCTCGCTCGCCGCAACCGCCTTGGTCGAGCGCGTACTGCGCGTGCGCCTCGAGCGACCGATCATCTCAGGATCGAACACGGCACCGCAGGACGGACACACGATCGGGTCTTTGTGAAAGTCGTAGAACCGCGCGCCGCAACTCTGACAGATGCGTTTCGCGCCCCATTCCGGCTTGGCCAAGCGTTCCGCTCCCCGATGGGATGGCTGAAAATCGGCCTCGGCAATTGCCATGAACCGAACACGCTGTCAAAAGCATTCGGGACACGCCGTCCCGGGTGTCGACCAAGCCCGTCGTCCTGCAGCCGTTCGAGCCATAGCCCGCATCATGCGTCTCACTGCCACGAAGAGCGGCCGTCTATCTGGTGAAGCCGTCGTACCCGGTGACAAGTCGCTGTCCCATCGCGCCCTCATGCTCGGTGCCATGGCGGTCGGCACCAGTACGATCACCGGCCTGCTTGAGGGCGAGGACGTCCTGGCCACGGCCGATGCCTTGCGCGCCCTCGGCGTCGCCATCGAGCGCGATTCGTCCGGCCAGTGGCTGGTGCACGGTGTCGGCGTCGGCGGTTTCGCCGAGCCGGATCGCCCGCTCGATCTGGGCAATGCCGGTACCGGCGTCCGTCTGCTCATGGGCCTGCTCGCCGGCCATGAGTTCACAAGTTTTCTCACCGGCGACGCGTCACTGCGCAAGCGGCCGATGGGGCGCATTCTGGCACCGCTCGAGCAGATGGGCGTGCAAGCCTGGGTACGCAGCGGTCAGCGCCTGCCGCTGGCCCTGCGCGGCCGGGTCGATTTGCTGCCGATCGTTTACCAGAGCCCGGTGGCCAGCGCGCAGATCAAATCGGCCGTCCTGTTCGCCGGCTTGCACGCCCCGGGCACGACCACGGTGATCGAGCCGCATGCCTCGCGCGATCACTCCGAGCGCATGCTACGCAATCTCGGTGCCGACCTTACCAGCGAGGTGGACGACAGCGGAGGCAACCGGATCAGCCTGCGTGGCCAGCCCGAACTGCGCGCCTGCGCCATGGATTTGCCGAGCGATCCGAGTTCGGCCGCGTTCCCGGTGGTTGCCGCCCTGATCACGCCGGACAGTGAGGTGCGCTTGCCGCGCATCGGCACCAATCCCTCGCGCACAGGCCTGTTCACGACGCTTCTGGACATGGGCGGCGATCTGCACTTTGCCGATCCGCGCGAACTGGCGGGCGAACCGGTCGCGGACCTCGTCGTGCGCGGCTCGGCGCTTAAAGCCGTCGAGGTGCCGCCCGAGCGCGCTCCCAGCATGATCGATGAATACCCGATCCTGGCCATGGCGGCGGCCTGCGCCGAAGGTGTCACGATCATGCGCGGTCTAGGCGAGCTGCGCGTCAAGGAAAGCGATCGCCTTGCCCTGATTGACCAGGGTCTGCGCGCCTGCGGCGTGGAAAGCTGGGTCGAGGGCGACGACCTTTATGTCTGCGGCCGCCGTGAGGTTGCCGGTGGCGCCGTCTTGAATGCCGAGCACGACCATCGCATCGCCATGAGCTTCCTCGTGCTCGGCCTGATCAGTGAGGCGCCGATTGCCGTCGATGGCTCAGAGACCATCGCAACCAGCTTCCCCGGCTTCACCGCCTTGATGGCGTCGTTGGGCGGACAGATCGACTCCGCGCCCGGTGAGACCGGCTGATGCATCGCGTCGTCGCTTTGGATGGACCGGTCGCGTCAGGCAAGAGCACCATCGGGCGGCGTGCGGCGGCGCGTTTCGGCCTGGCGTTTCTCGACACCGGACTACTGTATCGTGCCACGGGCGCGCGCGTGCTCGATGCCGGTGGCAACCCCGACGACGCCGAGCTCGCCAGTCGGATCGCCGCCGATCTGGGTAGGGAGGATCTGGCCCGCGACGACTTGCAGACCCAGGCGGTCGCCGATGCCGCCTCGCGCGTGTCCGCTCTGCCGCCGGTGCGCGATGCGCTTTTGGCCTACCAGCGGCGCTTTGCCGATCAGCCCGAAGGCGCGCTTCTGGTCGGTCGCGACATCGGCACGGTGGTCTGCCCGAACGCCAAACCGAAGATTTTCCTGACCGCCAGTGCCGAAGCCAGAGCGCAACGGCGTTTCCAAGAGTTGCGCTCGGCCGGCGTCGACGTTATATACGCCGACGTTTTGCAGCAGGTGCGCGCCCGTGATGCGCGGGATACCACGCGAAAGCTTGCCCCGCTGCAACCGGCAGCCGATGCCATCCTCCTCGATACCACCGCTATGGATCTCGAGGCGGCGGTATCGGCCGTTTGTGCTGCAATCGATGCGGTCAAGTTGCCCGGCATTGATTGAGCGACCAGGTTCGGCGCGACATCGCCAAGAACGTATCGATGCGCTGGCAGCCCGTGGCTGTCTGCGTGCTGTGACAACCCTAACCCGATGCGGCCTGCGGGCCGGATCACCGAAGGCTTTTGGATAGCTTATGAGCCAAACCAATACCGCCCCCGTCGACCCAGAAATGATGCCGACGACGGAGGATTTTGCCGCCCTTCTTGAAGAAAGCTTCGGCGGCAAGGACCGGATCGAAGGCACGGTCGTCAAGGGTACGGTGATTGCCCTGACCGAAGATGACGCCATCGTCGATGTCGGTCTAAAAGCCGAGGGCCGCGTTGCCCTCAAGGAATTCAGCCCCGGCCAGGGCCAGCCGCCGGAAGTGGCGGTCGGTGACGAGGTCGAGGTCTATGTCGAGCGCTTCGAGAACAAGAACGGCGAGGCCATTCTCTCGCGCGAGAAAGCCAAGCGCGAAGAGAGCTGGAACCGTCTGGAGAAGGCGTTCGAAGGCAGTGCCAAGGTCGAGGGCCACATCTTCGGCCGCGTGAAGGGCGGTTTCGCCGTCGATCTCGGCGGTGCCGTCGCTTTCCTGCCCGGCTCACAGGTGGACATTCGCCCGGTGCGCGATGTCGGTCACTTGCTGAACAAGACCGAGCCCTTCCAGATCCTCAAGATGGACCGCCGCCGCGGCAATATCGTGGTGTCGCGCCGTGCCGTGCTCGAGGAGAGCCGGGCCGAACAGCGCGCCGAACTTTTGTCGAGCCTGCAGGAAGGTCAGATCCTGGACGGTGTGGTCAAGAACCTCACCGACTACGGCGCCTTCGTCGATCTCGGCGGCCTGGACGGCCTATTGCATGTCACCGACATCTCCTGGCGCCGCGTGAATCATCCGACCGAGGTCCTGGGCGTCGGCCAGAACGTCAAGGTTCAGGTCATCCGCTTCAACCGCGACACCCAGCGCATCTCGCTCGGCATGAAGCAGCTCGAGGCGGACCCGTGGGAAGGCGTCGAGCTCAAGTATCCGCCCAAGGCGCGCTTCACCGGCCGGGTCACCAACATCACCGACTATGGCGCGTTCGTCGAGCTCGAGCCGGGTGTCGAGGGTCTGGTGCACGTCTCCGAGATGAGCTGGACCAAGAAGAACGTCCATCCCGGCAAGATCGTCTCCACCTCCCAGGAGGTCGAGGTCATGATCCTCGAGGTGGACAGCGACAAGCGGCGCATCTCGCTCGGCCTGAAGCAGACCATGGACAATCCCTGGGAGGCGTTCCTGGCCAACCATCCGAACGACACGAACGTCACCGGCGAGGTCAAGAATCTCACCGAGTTCGGCCTGTTTATCGGCCTCGAGGGCGATATCGACGGCATGGTGCATCTGTCCGATCTGTCCTGGGACGAGGATCCCGAGCAGGCGGCGCAGAAGTACAACAAGGGCGATATGGTCGAGGCCGTCGTGCTCGATGTTGATGTCGAGAAGGAGCGCATCTCGCTCGGTATCAAGCAGCTCACGGGCGATCCGTTCAAGGAGGCCACAGTTGGCCTTAAGAAGGGCGATCGCGTCACCTGCACGATCACCGAGGTCACCTCGGGCGGGCTTGAGGTGAGTACCTCCAGCGGTGCGATCGGCTTCATCCGCAAGGCCGAACTGGCGCGTGATCGCGATGAGCAGCGTCCGGATCGCTTCGCCGTCGGCGAGAAACTCGACGCCAAGGTCATGAATGTCGACGGCAATAACCGCAAGCTGACGCTTTCGGTCAAGGCGCTCGAGATCGAGGACGAGCGTCAGGCTATGGCCGAGTACGGCTCGACCGATAGCGGTGCCTCGCTGGGTGATATTCTCGGTGCGGCGCTGCGCGAGAAGGCTGAGTCCAGCAAAGACGACAAGTGATCGTCGCCGCCTAGGCGGCATGTTCGCTCAAACATAGGCGGGTCGGCGACGGCCCGCCTTTTTTCTGGTGCTCAGGTCAGGCTCTTGAGGTCGCGCACCGTGCGCGCGTTGTCGAGATTGCCGGTGTTGAGGGTGCCTTTGGGTTCGACAAGCATGACCTCGCAGACGCCGTCTTCGGCCACCGGGCAGTGCTCGACACCACGTGGCACGATGATGAACTCGCCGGGCTCGAGTACGACATCGCCGTCACGGAATTTCATGTGCAGCCGGCCCTTGTGCACGAGGAACAGCTCGTCCTCGTGCGCGTGGTGATGCCAGGCGAACGCACCTTCCAGCTTGACCAGCTTGATGTGTGTATCGTTGACCTCGCCGGCGATGCGCGGGCTCCAGCAGTCGCTGAAAACGGCGAAGTCGGCGCTCAGGTTGCGTTTGGCCGGTATCGTCATCGGCTCGCCCTCCAGTCACGAGATCGGCATGAGATTGCGCAGCAAAGCGGCCAGCACGATGCCCGAACTCATTGCCGCCAGGGTATGGCGCGTAACCAGCATGACGGCAAACGCGCACAGCACGCCTGCCTTGACCGCCAGATCACCGTTGACCGCCGCCGGCACGACCAGAGCGACCAGCACCGAGCCGGACAGCGCTGCCAGAAATGCCTGCACCCGTCCGGTCAGTGGCACGAAGCTCATGATCCACATGCCCATGAAGCGCGTGCTGTAGGTCACGGCCGCCATGACGATGACCGCCAGCGTGCTCACCATGTCACTTGGCATAGCGCAGGGCTCCGATCAGGCCGCCGGCCAGCCCGCCGGCGACGATGTACCAGTGCCCGGGCAGGACATACTGGCTGGCCAGGGCGGTGGCCGCCGCGACCAGCCAGGGTGGCACGTCGCGTTCGCGCTCGAACATGCCGGCGAGCAGGGCGGCGAAGAAACAGGCCATGACAGCATCGAGCGCCAGCTTCTCCGGCGCGGTGATCAGGTTGCTGGCGAGCGCGCCGGCGATCGTGCCCGGCACCCAGATGACCCAGATGATCAGGCCGCTGCCCATCAGATAGGCAAAATCCGTTTCGCCCAGGCTGCGTGCGCGCACGGCTGCCGCCCAGTTGGCATCGGTCATGACCACGAGTGCGGCGTAGCGCTGGTAATGCGGCAGGGGCCGCATCCAGGGATAGACCACGGCCCCCATGAGGATGTGGCGCGCGTTGATGGCAAATGTGATCGTGATCAAAGCGGCCCAGGGCATCGGCTCGGCCCAGAGATCGAGCGCCGCGAACTGTGACGCGCCGGCGAAGACCACGGCGCTCATCAGGGTCGTGGCATAGAGCGTGAGCCCGGCTTCGCTGGCGGCGGCACCAAAGGCCAGCCCAAACACGGCGGCGACGATCAGGATCGGGGCGACCGCGCGCGCACCGCGCCAAGCCCCTTGCAGCGTGAATTGTGCCGACGGTGTCTCCGACGCTGTTGCCATAGCCTGATGCCGTGCCGCTTGTTGTCGTGACGCAACGGCTGGCGGTACTTGGCCCGCGCGGCGCGGTCAAGCGGCTGCCGCCGCAAGCGCGCTATGCGCGTCTCGCGTCTCGCACT
Organism: Geminicoccaceae bacterium; assembly: GCA_050331015.1. Classification (GTDB taxonomy): domain Bacteria; phylum Pseudomonadota; class Alphaproteobacteria; order Geminicoccales; family Geminicoccaceae; genus JBHJHH01. The sequence goes on along the minus strand of JBHJHH010000003.1, from coordinate 1,388 downwards.
CATGTCCTTGAAAACAAAAGGCTTCGCTTGACCGAACAGCTTGGCTTGCTTAGGCTCCATCTACCGACGCGCGGATACGACGGAAGAGAAAAAGTACAAGGCGGCCGAAGGATGACGAAGTCGGATCTGATCAAAGCTCTGGCAGATGCCAATCCGCATCTGTATTTGCGCGATATTGAGCGTATTGTCTCGACCGTGTTCGACGAAATCACCGATGCCCTGGCGCGCGGTGACCGGGTCGAGCTGCGCGGATTTGGCGCGTTTTCCGTTCGCCAACGAGCGGCGAGGACTGGGCGCAACCCGCGTACCGGCGAAGAGGTGCAGGTGCCCGATAAGGTCGTGCCCTACTTCAAGACCGGCAAGGAGTTACGCGAGCGGTTGAACCTGCAAAGCTGAGCCGCGGCCGCGCGCCGCGCGGTGCCTAATAGGGGTGGGAAGGGTGCAATGAGTTGGCTTGCTAGCGTCATCAAGGCGCTTTTGTTGTTGGTCGTCATGGCCGTCATCATCCTGTTTTCCATCGACAATCGCGGCTCGGTGCCGATCGATCTCTGGCCGTTGCCGCAAGATCTCGAGCTGCCGCTGTTTGCCATCGTCATTGGGGCAGTCTTCTTCGGTGCCGTGGTCGGCTATGCCTTCAACTGGTTGACCTCGTGGAGCGTCCGGGCGCGCGCGGGTCAGGCGCAGCGCCGCCTGAAGGCGATCGAGGCCCGCGAGCGCGTCAAGGAAGACGAGGCCGAGCGCGAAGCGGTGCGTCAGGCCGCCGCCAAGCGCAAAGCCAAGCAGGACGGGCAGAAGGGTCAAACGGTGGTGCGGCCGGCCGCCGGCCCGGCGTTGCCAGGTGCCGCGAGCACGGCACCTGGCCTGATGGCCCCGGCCTCGTCGCGTGCGGTTGCGGTCACGGGCGGCAGCCGGGGCTGAGGCGCTCGCAGGGCACCTTGCGCGTCTGCCGGGGAACGCTGCTGCCGGCCGCCACCGCGGGCCTTGGCGTCCGCCTCTAGCACGCCTCTGCCGAACCCGGCGCGCTGGCGATTGTCTGGCGCGCGCGCTCTGCTATAACCCCGCGACGCATTTCGGCTGAGGTGAGGGAGCCGGCACGGGCCATGGCCAAACGCACGGCGCTTTATTGTGCGCTCGATCGCACGGATCTTGACGGCGCGCTCGATCTGACGCGCCGGCTGGCGGCGGCGGTCGATGGCATCAAGCTCGGCCTGGAGTTCGTGACCGCCAACGGACCCCAAGGCGTCGCGGCCCTCGGCCGGGTCGGGCTGCCGCTCTTTCTCGATCTGAAGTTTCACGACATCCCCAATACCGTGGCCGGCGCCGTGCGCGCGGCCGCGGCCCTGCGCCCGCGCCTGCTGCCCAATACCCCCGGAGGGGGGGCGGCGATG
>JBHJHH010000002.1:0-4211 GCA_050331015.1 Geminicoccaceae bacterium | reverse complement strand
GTAGTTCTCGCGACGCGTGACCGAAAGCACCGGGCCGAAGATCTCTTCCTTCCAGATGGTCATCTCGGGCGTGACCTTGTCGATCAGCGTCGGGCCAACGAAAAAGCCCGGCTCTTCGCCTTGCGGCGCACGGAACGTGCGCCCGTCGACGACCAGCCGGCCGCCTTCGGCCGCACCCTGATCGCTAGAGCCGAGGATCTTCGCCTTGGCCGCCTGGGTCACGACCGGGCCCCTGTCGCAAGCTCGATCCGATGCCGGGCCGACCTTAAGCGCCTCGATCTTCGGCACGAGCTTGTCGATCAGCGCATCGGCGACACGATCGGTCACCGGCACGGCCACGGAAGATGCCCGCTACTTCCTGGCGGTCGCCCGCGATGGCCAGATGCTTGGCGCCGCGCGGCGGCTCGGGGCCAGCCAGGCCCTCTTGAGCCGACGGCTGGCCGCGCTCGAAACGGCGATCGGCAAGCGATTGATGAACCGCTAGACCCGTGGCTGCACGTTGACCGAAGCCGGCCAGGACGTGTTCACCGCGGCAGAGCGCCTGGAACAGGCGATGCTCGGGGTCGCCTCAAGCCTGCAGGGGCGTCAGGATCGGGTCACGGGCACCGTGCGCATCGGCGCGCTGGCGGTTTTCTGCCGCCGGCGCCTTTGAGCTGCGCAAGCGGGCACTTCGGTATGCTACGAACCGACATTGTTCAGCGTCTGCATGGGCAATCATCTACTGCGTGACGTTTTCGCCCCAGATTCGCCCGGCGACAGCGACGGAGGGGCGGAAAAGACGGGATCTTCGTGTCCGGCTGTGCCAAGCCTTTTGGCGTTTTCTTGCGAGTTGATCTTGCCATGCGACTGGTTGCCATCGTGCCTGCCTACAACGCTGCGGAGGAGCTGCGCGTGTGCCTGCCGGCGCTGGTACGCGCTGGCGTTGCGCAGAGCGACATCGTGGTTGTCGACGACGCCTCCGATGACGGCGGCGCCACGGCGGCCGTGGCGCAGGCGCATACGGTCGACGTGATCCGCCACGCGAGCTGCCGCGGACCGGCGGCCGCGCGCAACACCGGCGCTGCGGCAACCCATGCGGACATCCTGTTGTTCGTCGATGCCGATGTGGTCGTGGCGCCGGATGCGCGCGCGCGTGTTCTGCAGCATATGGCCGAGCGGCCGGAACTCGACGGCGTGTTCGGCGCCTACGATGCCGACCCTGCGGCGCCCGGTCTGGTCAGCCGCTACCGCAACCTGCTGCATCACTATGTGCACCAGCAGGGCGCCGGCGAGGCGAGTACCTTCTGGTCAGGTCTGGGTGCGGTGCGGCGACAGGCGTTTCTCGCGGTTGGCGGCTATGATCCGGCACATCGCTATCTGGAGGACGTCGATCTCGGCATGCGCCTGTGCACCAAGGGCTTCCGCCTCTGGCTCGATCCGGCGCTGCAGGGCAAGCACCTGAAACACTGGTCGCTCGGCAACATGATCTCGACCGACCTGCACGGTCGTGCGCGGCCCTGGGCACGCCTGCTGGCGCGCAACGAGACGCCCAGCCGGGCGCTCAATCTCGGCCTGGCCAACCGGTTAAGCGTCATGGCCACCGGCATCGCCGGCCTGTCCCTGGCATCGATGTGGTTGGCGCCGGCCATCGGCGCGATCACCCTGGCACTGGCCTTGGCGACCGTTCTCGCACTGAACGCCAGCCTGTTCCGGTTCCTGGCGCACAATAGCGGTGTCGGTTTTGCGATCGGCGCCTTTCCGGTGCATCTGCTGCACTTGGTCTGTGGCGGCATTGGCTTTGCCTGGGGCACGCTCGAGGCCAGGCGCGAGATGCGCGCGCAAGCCAAGGCGGTCGCGCGCACCTGATCCGGCCACACCTTTGCCCTTACATGGAACGCCGTTGTGGGTCAGCCGATCTGCGTCGCCGTGCCGTGCCTCCCTCGAGCCGCTGAGCCCGAAGCCGCGCGCCGTGCTGCCTTCAACTGCCGGATGCGCCGCGCCGGACATCGAGCTGTTCGAGCCGGCCATCGCTGGACGGATCCGGCCTGGTGTAGCGCCATAGCGCGCGCTCTGGGAAAGCCCGGGCGAGACGCTCGGCAGCACCCTCGATATCGCCGCGGGCGTAAAGCACGGGACCATCCAGGCTGACGCCGTTGCGGATCAGTTCAATGGGCGTCATCTCGTACTCGATGCCGGTGCTATCGGCGATCAGGACGATCGCGCGGTCGAGGCCCTGGCGTTCCACGGCGCGGTAGACCGCCTGGCGATCGTGGATTTCGCGGCGCACTTCAAGCGCCCAGACGGGCAGGCCGATCAGCGGCGCGAGCAAAAAGGTCGCGACGCCGGCAGCCGCAACGGCGCGTGCACGGGCTTCGAAGCGCGGCCAGAGGATCACCAGGGCGCGCACCAGCGTCAGTACCGCAAAGGGCAGACCCAGATGATAGTAACGCGGGCCGTACTGGTTCCAACCCAGGCCCCAATAGAAGAAATACGCCACGACCAAAATTGGCAGGTACAGGTCGAAAAACCGCAGCCGCCCCTGCCAGGCCAGCACGGCCATCGCGAGCGCCCAGGCGAGCAGGAACGGCTGGGCCAGCCACTCGGACCACTGCACCAGCCGGGCCACCGTCGCCAGCACGCCCCAGCGCGCGCTGTGGCGCTCGGGGTCTTCGGCGAAAAAGCGCAAGGTATCGTTCGGGTCGCGCCAGAGCATGGTCGGCAGGAACGGATCACCGGTCACCTGATGGTAGTAGGCGAGCAGGCCGATCAGGAAGGGCAGCCCGCCGACGGCGATCAGCAGCAGCCGTTTGCCTGCGGCGAGGAGGTCACGGCTGATCAGGCTCGCGACCACATAGGGCAGCGCGATGAGCACGGCCTCTGGATGGCGCATGACGCCGACGACCCCAAGGGCCACGCCGGCGAGCAGGGCGTCGCGCGGCCTTAGCGTGCGTTGGGCGCGCAGGGCGCACAGCACGAAGCCGAGCGAAGCGGTCAAGGTCGCATGGTGCGAGAGGTAGGATGCGGCGGTGAACAGGTAGAAGCCATTCAGGCAACTCAGAGCTGTGACCAGCAGGCCGAAGGTCGGCGGCAGCTCGAGTTCGTCACAGATCGCGAGGATCAGCCAAGCGCCGAGTGCCGCGAGAATCGGGCCGAGCAGCCAGATCGGTAAACCCAGGGCTGCCAGGGCGGCATAGACGAGCGCCAGGCCCGGCGGATACATGCCGACCCAGTGCCCGTCGCGCACGACCGTGAACTGGACCTCGAACAGCTCGCGCGCCGGCGGGGCCGGGTTGACTAGCCGGCCGTGGCCGTAGGTTTCGGCCTGAAAGAGCAGGGCGTACTCGTCGGCCGAGTTGGCGAAGTGATCCAGCACTAGCCAGCCGCTCAGCCAGGTCGCCAGGCCGACGCCAAGCACGAGCGCGGCCCTGAGCCAGCCCTGATGGGCTTGCGCGAACGACGTGCTGCGCTGCGCGAGGGCGTCGCTGGCTAGAGCCAGATCGGGATTGCGGCCGGCCCATGCAACCAGGCCAAGCCACGCCAGGACGACGAGTGCGATGGCGGCCACGTTGTCCACGCCCGGTATGGGATCGTAGCTGAAGCTCAGCGTACCGGCGGCAAAAACGGCACAGGCGAGGCCAAGCCAGAGCAACACCGGCGGCGGGACGAAGGTGCTGTATCGTCTCTGGGCGCCGGTCGCACTCAGTGGTGTCCTGTTTTCTTTTGCCGTCACGCCAATCACCTCACGCGGTACCTTGCATGTCGCCTGACCAAGGCCGAGTTTTCAACCTGAGTGCACTATTTCAGCCGGATCAACTATCCGAATAAGCTTGTACAGGTAGATGCTGAGCTATGCTCGCCATTGTAGCGCTCGTGTGGCGCGAAAACGCTGGCATGCTGGGCACAAGTTCGAGTAATTGAAGCTGCATTTCGGCTAAAAGGCGGGGTTGTGTCTATAATTAGCATGATGCACCTACAGGAACCGGTTGGCTAGCGATCGTCGTGTGCGGCTATCTCTCGATTGGGGTTCTTTCTTGGCGAATCCGATTGCAAATCTGCGTTGATCGCTCTTTTGTCCGGCATGCCAAGTTTTTGGTCAATGTTCGTGAATCATTCAAGTAACGACAGGAATATCGCAGTATGACTGAGCGCGTGGTGATCATTGGCGCCGGCCCGTCAGGGTTGACTGCGGCGCTGGAGCTGAGCCGGCGCGAAGTGCCGACGCTTGTCTTGGA
>JBHJHH010000001.1:0-40931 GCA_050331015.1 Geminicoccaceae bacterium | reverse complement strand
GGCACATCGAGCGCGTTATTGGCCATGGCGCCGCATTCACCGTAGACCATGACGGTCGAACCGGTCTGGCGCAGGCGCTGGGCATGATCGGCAACCGCCTCGAGTTCGGCATCGACCGCGCGCTCGGCCAGGAAGCCACTGTACCAGCCGGAGACGAGGGCCAGGTTGTGACGGGCCAGCAGTTCGGCGAGCTGCATGCCGTCGCGCGGAAAAATACGGCTGAGCTCGACGCCGGCGTAGCCCGCTGCGGCTGCCTCGGCGAGGCAGGTTTCCGCCGCCGTGCCGCGGCCGAGATCTTCCAACACCTCATTGACCCAGGAAAGCGGGCTGACGCCGAGACAGATGCTATCGCCGCTGTTCGACGCGGGCGCGCTGTGATCCATGATTGCCTCCCATGCTTGTCACGCCGGACTAAACGATGGACGACGCGCACTCGACTTGCTTTTTGCTGGAACACGAGATCGTTCTGATCACGCAAGACATCACCACCGAGCGACGGCGTTGGCTGCGCTACGGCATGCTTGACGCCGTGATCGATCTGCACCCGCACCTGGAGGCGCGAGTGGCGATCGAAGTCCCGGGACGACACGTCGATGGTCTCGAACACGCGGCGCCAGCCGACGCCTAGACGCCGTTCAGCACCGTTATTCGGGAGAACTGTCCGCCGCCGGAAGCACGATCCCGTCGGACATTGGTGGACGCTGAAACCCGTTGCGCACACAGGGTCGGTAGTGTCGGTCGGCGGCTGCGCTATAGTTTGTCCATGAAACAGGACCGGACCGCCCGTCATCGCCGCATTCTGGCCGAGCTGGAGCAGCGGCCGTCGCTCAGGGTGTCGCAACTGGCCGAGCGCTTGCGTGTTTCCGCCGAGACCATCCGGCGCGATCTCGATGCGCTGACCGACGAAGGGCTGATCGATCGCACCTATGGTGGCGCGACCCGCCGGCGCTCGCTCGAGCCTTGTGTCAGCGAGCGGCACAACATGAAGGCGACCGAGCGCGAGCGCATCGCCCGCGCCGCCTGTCCGCGGCTTGCCGGCAGCAGCCATGTGATGATCGGTTCGGGCGCGACCACGGTGCATGTTGCAAGGCGGCTCGCCCTCGAGATGAACAATCTGACGGTGATCGCGCACTCGTTCGGTGTGGCCACGGTGCTGTCGCTCAACCCGACCATCACGGTCTTGCTGGCGCCCGGGCAATATCATGCCGGCGAAGGCGCCGTGCATGGGGCGGCCACCCTGGAATGGCTCGACGGTTTTAATGTCGACTGGGCGATCCTCGGCGCCAGCGGGCTCGATGGCGAAGGCGCCATGGATGCCCTCATCGAGGCCGGCGAGGTGTATCGCAAGATGGCCTCACGGGCGACGCGGACGATGATCGTGGCCGATGCCACCAAGTTCGAGCGCCGTTTTCCGGCCCTGTGGTCGACCTGGACGGGCATCGACAGCCTGGTGACCGACGCCCAGCCGCCCGACGAGGTGGCGGCACCGGCTCGCGCGTCCGGCACCGAGATCATCGTCGCCTGAGCGCTCAGACATGCGCCAGCGTATCGGCCAGGCCGTCGACGAACCGGTCGGCCTCGTCCTGGCTCAGGCATAGCGGCGGGCGCACTTTCAGGGTGTGACCATACTTGCCTGCGGCCCCGATCAAGATGCCACGCTCCTTGAGGCCGTTGATGACATCGGTAGCCAGCGCTGGATCGGGCTGCTCGGGCGCACCTGGAGCGCACAGATCGACGCCGATGAACAGTCCGGCGCCGCGCACCTCGGTGACGCGCGCATCGGCCAAGGCGCTCAGACGGGCTTTCAGATGCGCGCCGACGCGGGCGGCATTGCCGAGCAGGTTCTCGTCATCGATCACCTGCAGCACCGCCATGCCCGCTGCCGCCGCGACCGGGTTGCCGCCGAAGGTGTTGAAATAGCCGAAATCCTCGCAAAAGCCGGCGAGCAGGTCCGGTCGCGTGGCCATGCCCGACATCGGAAAGCCATTGCCCATCGGCTTGCCCATGGTGACGATATCCGGTGCCACGCCATGTCGGGCGAAGCCGAAGAACGCGCTGCCGGTGCGCGCGAAGCCCGGCTGGACCTCATCCGCGAGGTACAGGCCGCCCTCGGCTTTGACGACCGCGACCGCGTCCTTGAGAAAGCCCGGCGGATCGGCGAACACGCCGTCGGAAGAAAAGATCGAATCGCACAGGAAGCCGGCAAAGCCGCAGCGCCGGCGTTTCAGGCGCTTGATCGTGCGGCGGACGTGTTCGGCGAAACCGCTGGCCAGATCGGCACCGTAGTGGGCCACGGATGGCGCCGGCACGGTTTCGATGAAATCCGGCGGCGCGCCTTTCTTGTAGGACGAGGGTGAGGCCTGGATCACCAGATGGGTGTTGCCGTGATAGGCGGCCTCGGTGACGACAAAGCCGGACGCGCCTGTGGCCTTCATGGCGACGCGCATGGCCAGATCGTTGGACTCGCTGCCCGAGCAGGCGAGCACGATATTGGCAAGTTCGCCGGGCAGCTTGCTCTTGAGCCGCTCGAGGTAGCTTTCCGTGTCGCGGTTGAGGTAGCGGGTATTGGTGTTCAGCGTCGCTATCTGGCGTGATACCGCGGCGACGACCGCCGGATGGGCGTGCCCGACGGATGGCACGTTGTTGTAGAAATCGAGATAGCGCCGGCCGTCGGCGGCCTCCATCCAGGCACCGCGCGCGCGGACCATCTCGATTGGCTGCTGGTAGAACAGCACCGAGGCCGCGCCGTAATTGGCTTGTCGGCGCGCGAGCAGAGCATCGTCGAGCGCACCGTCGCGGGCGGCGTCAAAGGCATTCATATCGAGGATCTGACGCACCTCGGGCAACGCCTCGAGCGCGGCCGTCGGTTTGCGCGCCGCCTTGGCCGCCTTGCCGCGCTGCGCCTTGAACGCCTGCGACATGGCGCTCAGCCCCGCTCGCTCAGATAGCGCTCGGCGATGGCCACGGTGTCATCGGTGAACGCGCTGCCCATTTCCTGGGCCGTGGGCGTCTCGGCATGGCTGGCGATCCAGGCGGTGAGCTGAAGCCGGCGCAGCATGATAAAGGTCGACAGCTCGGCCTCGACCTCCGGGTCGAGGTCGGCGACGCTGCGATAGCCGGCGCACCAGGCATCCTGCAATGCAGGGATCGACGGGTCGGTCTCGTAGAAGCTGATCGCCGCGGCAAAGTCAAAAGCGAACCAGCCAAAGCCGCAGTCATCGAAATCGATCAGGCCGATCCGATCGCCATCGACCAGAAGGTTGGCCAGGCGCAGATCGGCGTGGATCAGGCCGAAGCGATCCGGGCCGGTGCCAAAGGCATGCAGCCGGCGCTCGAGGACGGTGCAGGTGCGCTCCAGGACGGTCCGGCCGTCGTCGGTCAGGCCGAGCGCATCACGCCAGCCGCCCCAATGCGGCGTCCGGCCGACCGTGGTGTCGAAAGTCCAGCTCTTGCGCACGAAATCGGCCGGCTGCGTCCAGCCGCGGGCGTGATCGTGCAGCTTGCCACTGATCGCACCAAGCTGGTGGAAGCCGTCGGTCAGATCGTCGCCGGGCGCCGGTTCGCTGCCGCTCATGTATTCGAAGGCGACCACGTCGCGTGTGCCCTGGGCTGTATCGATGGCGGCGATGTGGCCGCCGGCCTGAAGCGCGAGAGGGGCAGGGATCGGCGCGATCGCCTCGGTACGCAAGGCATCGATCCAGGCCAGTTCGGAAAGGATTTCATCGCGCGTGTGATAGTGCGGACGGTGCACGCGCAAGATCACCGGCGCATCGGCCACCGGGTCGTCGGCGCGGAAGGTCGCGTTCTCGGAGATGTTGAGCAGCGTCACTTGGGTGTCAGCCGACAGCCCCCAGGCGCCAAGGTTGTTGGCCAGGCCACGTTCCAGGTCGGTCAGGAAGGCTTCCGTGTACATATCGCCCACGCTCATCCTCCAACGTTTGTGCGAAGTCAAACAGAAAACTTGTGCCTTACAACAAAAACACTTGCAACGGTTCCGGCCGCAAGGAATGATGTTTGCATAACGGCCGAGGTGGCAACGTGCGGGACGCCGGCGCTTGCCAAGACGTGCCTGGGCAGAACCTGCCTGGCAGGTGACGCGGCAAAAGGGAGAGAACATCCATGCGACTTACCCGGAGAACCTTCGCACACGGTGCGGCTGCGCTGTCGGCAGGCTTACCCCTGGGCCTGGCCGGTTTTGGCCGATCGGCCCATGCAGCGCGCAACGGCCTGAACATCCTGTGCTGGGAGGGGTACAACACCGACGACGTCCTGGCGCCGTTCCGCCAGCTGCATCCGGATGCCGAGGTCCGTGCGGAAAGTGGCACCTCAGATCCGGACATGATCAACAAGCTGCGTGCCGGCGAGGTCAGGGTCTGGGATCTGATCAACGTCAACCAGCCCTGGGCCAAGGCGCAGCTCTATCCCGAAGGCCTGATCAAGCCGCTCAACAAGGATCGCTTCCTGCCCTATTTCGCGACCATGGCGGAAGGTTTCGCCGACCCGCCCTATCCGCTGGCGTTTGCCGACGACGGAGAGCTGATCGGCATGCCGCAGCGCTACGGGCCGTTCAGCTTCGTCGTCAACACCGACAAGATCAGCCGGGAAATGGCCGAGGATCAGGGTTTCAAGCTGTTCCTCGATCCGGCCATGCAGGATCGCTACGGCATCCTCGCCTATGACAACTGGAATATCATGCACATGTGCATCACCGGCGACCAGAACCCGTTCGAGCCGATCGAGGGCGACGGGCTTGAGGTCTTCCGGGGCACGGCAGAGGCCATTTTCGGCGGTGCGAAGCTGATTTCCGACGATCTGGTCGCCATGAACACGGCGCTGATCAACGGCGAGATCGATGCTTATTTCACCGGCGGCACCTACACCGCCAGCCCGGCGCGGCTCGATGGTCTGACCAATATCCGCGGCGTTACGCCGAAGTCCGGGCCGATCGACGGCAAAGGCGGCGTTGTCTGGATCGAGCTGACCTCGCTGGTCAACAATCCCGATCCGTCAGCCCTGGCCGAGGACTTCCTCGAATTCGTCCAGACGCCGGAAATCTGCAAGGCGGTCGGCTTTGCCGAAGGCACCTACAACCCGGTCTGCCAGATGGGCGATCCGGACGTGTTCGCGCTGTGGGATGAAACCGAGCTGGACGCGATCCAGTGGGACAGCCTGGCCGAAGAGATGGCGCGTTCGGTCGAATACGACGTGGTCGCCTCCTACAATGAGCTGAATACGATCTACAATGCTGCAAAGCGTGGCTGATCTGCCGGCCACGGCAGGTGAAACGCAGGCCCGTGCAACGATCTTGTCGATCCAGGGCCTGCGTAAGGACTTCGGTGACTTCACAGCCCTGGCCGGCATCGATCTGGATGTCCTTGACGGCGAGTTTCTGACCATTGTCGGTCCGTCCGGCAGCGGCAAGTCCACGCTGATCCGCATTTTGGTGGGCATGGAGGAACCGAGCGAGGGCGCGGTGTTCTTGCGCGGCAAACGGATCAACGACGTTCCCGCGAACAGGCGACCGACCTGTATGGTGTTCCAGTCGCTGGCCTTGTTTCCGCATCGAAGCGTCGGCGAGAATATCGAGTTTCCGCTCAAGATCCGCGGCGAAGCCAAGGCCAGGCGCCGCGCGCGCGCCTTGGAGCTGCTGCAACTCTTGCGCCTGCCTGTCGATTATTACGGCAAGCGCATCCAGGACTGCTCGGGCGGTGAGCGGCAACGGATCGCCTTGGCGCGCGCGCTCGCTTTCGATCCGGACATCCTGTTTTTCGACGAGCCGCTGTCCGCGCTCGATTTCCGCTTGCGCAAGACGCTGGAAAAAGAGCTGAAAGACCTGCACGAGCGCACCGGCAAGACCTTCGTCTACATCACCCACTCGCTGGAAGAGGCGATGGTGATGTCCGATCGGATCGCGATCATGCGCGCGGGCCGCTTCGAACAGATCGGCGTGCCGGACGAAATCTACACCCGCCCGCTGTCGCGCTTTGTTGCCGAATTCATGGGCGAGGTGAACCTGCTGCCCCTGCCGGCCGAGGGACGCTTTCGCGTCGCCGAAGGCGTCACGCCGTGCGCTGGTCTGTTGATGGTCCGGCCGGAGAGCTTGCGGTTTCTACGTGCCGGCGAAACGGCACCGCTCGAGATCGATGGCAACTTGCACAGCGACTACGATCTGGGCGCGCGCTTCCAGTTCCTGATCGACAGTGACGCCGGTCAGATCACGGTCGAGACTTTGCGCGAGACCCGGCCCGATTTGGCACAAGGCGCGACGGTGCGGGTCGGCTGCGATCCCGACCACTGGTATGTCATCGAGGACAACTGATGCAGCGTCTCGATCACCGCATCGGCCTGCTCTCGGCCCTGCCGCTGACCGCACTGCTGGCCGTGTCCTTCCTGGCACCGCTCTTGGTCGTCGCGGCGTTCTCGGTCATGCCGCAAAAGGTGTTCACGCTGACCCATATGCCGGATTTCTCGGCCTATCGGGAAGTCATCGCGCAAGGCTATTGGCGCTCGCTGGCCTGGTCGTTGGGCATGGCGCTGGCGGCGACGATCATCCTGTTTCTGGTCTGCTGGCCTTTGGCGTTCGGCATGGCCAAGGTGTTCAAGCGCTTCACCCTGGTGCTCACCATCGGCGTCGTGCTGACGCTGTTCGTGTCCGAGAATATCCGCCTATTCGGCTGGGTGATCACCTTCATGAAGGGCGGGCTGATCGAGGGCCACTGGCGTTATCTGACCGGCAGCGGCTTTGACGGGCTGCTCTACAACGTGCCCGTGATCATCTTCGGCCTGGTCTACGTCTATTTCCCGTTCATGCTGTTTCCGCTCGCCCAGGGCATTGCCATGGTGCCGGACGATGCCCGTCAGGCGGCCGCCGATCTGGGCGCCGATCGCTGGACGATCCTGCGCGAGATCGAGCTGCCGCTGGCAGCACCGGGCATCGTTATCGGCAGCCTGCTCTGCTTCGTGCTTTCGGTTGGTGCGATCGCCGAATCCAAGCTGCTCGGCGGCCAGACGGTCATCGTCATCGGTGACGAGATCGAAACGGCGTTTACCTATGGCCAGAACTGGCCGCTTGGTTCGGCCTTGTCGATGGTCCTGATCACCATCGTCGCAGCGCTCGCGCTTGCCGCCATCAACCGGGTCGATCTCGATGCCCTGATCGGGCGGAGGCGCTGATGCAACCCGCCCGGTCGACGCGCATCGCGCTTTACCTCTACGGCTTTCTGGCCCTCGCCTTTCTTTACCTGCCGCTCGTCTCGGTTGCATTCGCGTCGGTATCCCAGGCGCGCTATCTGACCTTTCCGATCCGCCGCTACGCCTTTGGCTGGTATCAACAGGCGCTCAACAGCCCGACCGTTGGCGATCTGGTGACCACCTCGCTCAAGGTCGCCTTGATCGTCACGGTGATCTCCATGGTGGTCGGCTATTTCGGTGCGCTGGCCTATGCCCGCTATCACTGGCGCTATCGCAAGCTGTTCCAAAAGCTGATCCTGCTGCCGATTTTCTTTCCGCAAACCGTGCTCGGCCTGGCCCTGCTGATGTGGTTCAACGCCATCGGCGTCGTGCCCGACTGGCGCACGGCCGTGGTCGCGCATCTGGTCTGGATCGGGCCGATCGCCACGCTGATCGTCGCCATCCGCGCCTACAGCTTCGATCCAGCCCTGGAAGAAGCCGCGCGCGATCTGGGCTGCTCGACCTTGCAGGTCATGCGTGAAGTGACGCTACCACTGCTGGCACCGGGCATCGTTTCCGCCGGTCTGTTTGCGTTCCTGCTGAGCTGGGGCAACTTCCCGCTTTCCCTGTTTACCACCGGCGCGGACTCGACCCTGCCGGAATGGCTCTATGCCAAAATGGTCTCGGGCTATTCGCCTCTGGTGCCGACTGTTGGCATCCTCACCGTGATCGCCTCGGCCACGCTGCTCGCCCTGGCGCTCGGCGTGCCGCGCCTGATCGCCTGGTCGATGGGGGCCAGGCGGTTGCACGCGTCACGACCAATACAAACCAACAAGGGAGACGGTCCATGTTCACCTCCATCGAAGGCCGCAGCGTCCTGGTCACCGGCGGATCGAAAGGCATCGGCAAGGGCATAGCCCGCGTCTTCGCGCGTGCCGGCGCCAAGGTGACCATCGCCGCCCGTGGTGAGCAGGCCGCCAAGGCGACCGCCGACGAGCTGGGCGCGCATTACGTCCTGGGCGATGTCGGTGAGTGGCACGATGTCCAGCGCATGGTCGCCGAGACGGTCGCCAGACAGGGCGGGCTGGATGTGCTCTGCGCCAATGCCGGCGCCTTCCCGCAGACGAAGATGATCGACATGGACCCCGATGAATGGGACCAGGTCCTGCGCACCAACCTCAAGAGCGCATTCTTGTGCGTCAAGGCGGCGATCCCCGCGTTCGAGAAGCGCGGCAAGGGCCGCGTGGTGCTGACCTCGTCGATCACCGGCCCGATCACCGGCTTTCCTGGCTGGGCCCATTACGGCGCGTCGAAATCCGGCCAGCTCGGCTTTCTCAAGACCGCCGCCATGGAACTCGCTCGCTACAACACGACGATCAACGCGGTCATGCCGGGCAATATCTACACCGAAGGCCTACAGGATCTCGGCGAGGACTATCTCAAGACCATGGCCGCCTCGATCCCGCTGAAACGGCTGGGCGATGTCGCCGATATCGGCCATGCGGCGCTGTTTTTCGCCACCGACGAAGCCGGCTACATCACCGGCCAGACCATCGTGGTCGATGGCGGCCAGATCCTGCCGGAATCCCTCGAGGCGATCGACGAGATCTGAACCGCCGGTGAGCGGGCAGGCCGGCGTTTGCTGCGCTTGCCCCTAGGTGCGCGGCTTGAGGTTCTCCGGATCATACAGCGGCTGGTAGCCGACGCCGGCAACCTCGAACGGGTAGGTTTCGCCGAAATAGTCGCCGACGAAGCTCTTGCCCTGCACCGCGTGCTCATGGGGCAGATACGCCAGCGCGATGTTCTTGCCGATCGACGGCCCGAAGGCGATCGAAGTGGTGAACGAGCGCCGGCCCTCGCTATCCATCAGGGTTTCGCCGCTGGCCGGATCCATGATCGGCAGCGTGCCGACCGGGTAGCGCGCCACGCCGTTGGCGTCGCGATTGTCGGTCATGACCAGGGTGCACAAGGTCGCCGGCTGGTGGTCACGCGCGCGATGCTGCAGGTGCTGCGCCTTGCCGACGAAATCCGCTTCTTTGACTTTCGGGCGCGCGAGACCGGCCTCGAGCAGATTGTATTCGGTGAGCAGATCGGCGTTTTGCAACCTGAGGCTTTTTTCCATGCGGCGTGAATTGGCATAAGCCTCGACGCCGAACGGCATGACATCGAGCGCGCGCAGTGTATCCCAGACAACGGGGCCGTCATCATAGCGCATGTGCAGCTCGAAGCCCTGTTCGCCGACATACGAGATGCGGAAAGCGATGACGTCGACGCCGGCGATCTTGACCTGCCGGAAGTTGGCGAACGGCAGGTTCTCGTGGGTCACGACGTCCGGATCGTCGATGACCCGCTGCAGCGTCGCGCGCGCGTTCGGGCCCCACAGTCCGATGGTGATCAACTGCGCCGAGCGATCGCTGATCTCGACCTCATAGCCGAGATCCGACGCCATACGCTTCATATAGGTGAAATCGCGATTGCCGGCATCGGCGCCATCGACGAAGCGCATGCGATCGGCCATGCGCAAAACCGTAAAGTCGGCCTTCACCATGCCGTGCTCGTCGAGGAAATGGGTGTAGATGCCCTTGCCGACCTGGTTGTCGCCACCGACCTTGGCGGCGCAAAGATTCTCCATGAACCTGACATGGTCAGGCCCGGTCACGTCATAGACGGCGAAGTGGGACAGATTGATCATGCCGACGTCGGCGCTCATTTCGAGTTGTTCGGCATTGGAGACGCGCCAGAAATGGCGATTGTCCCACTCGTTTTCGCGCACCGGTACCCGGTTGGCGTATTTGTCCAGCAGGTGCTCGTTGCTGGCATAGCCGTGCGCGCGCTCCCAGCCGCCCAGCTCCATGAAATAGCCACCGAGTTCTTTTTCGCGCTCGTAGAACGGGCTGCGGCGAACATCGCGGCCACCGCCGAACGGTTCGCGTGGATGCACGGCCGGGTTGTAGATCTTCATCGCCGTTTCGGTGCAACGCGCGTGAATGAAGTCTTCCTCGAGCTGGAACGGGTAGAAGCGGGCGTAGTCGATGGCGTGGTGATCGATCTCGGTGCGGCCATCGGTCATCCAGTCGACCAGCAGCTTGGCCATGCCCGGCGCATCCTTGACCCAGATGGCCACGGCATACCAAAGGCCGCGCACTTTCTGGCTCTCGCCGATCGAGGCGCCGCCATCGGTGGTCACCTGCAGCAGCCCGTTGAACGAGCGTTTCTCGTCGTAGCCGAGCTCGCCCAGGATCGGCGTCAGTTCGATCGCGCGCTCGAGCGGCTCCATGACCTGTTCCATGTCCAGATCGCGCTGGGACGGCGACAGACGGGCCTGGGATTTGTCGAGAATGTCACGCGGGTGGCACAAGCGCGGCTCGCGCTCCTCGTAATAGCCCCACTCGATCATGCCGCCTTCGGTCGTAGTTGGATCGCCGGTGTCGCGCATATAGGCTGAGTTGCCCTGATCGCGCAAAAGCGGCCAGCCGATATCCTTGCCGGTGCCGGCGAATTCGTTGTACGGGCCAAACCAAAGCAGCGGGTGGTCGACCGGGAACACCGGCAGATCCTCGCCGGCCATCTCAGCGATCAACCGGCCCCACAGGCCGGTGCAGACGATCACGTGCTTGGCCTCGATCGTGCCGCGCGCGGTGACCACACCTTTGATGCGGTCGTCCTCGATGATCAGATCCGACGCTTCGAGATTGGCAAAGGTCTGCAGCTTGCCGGTCTGGACGGCCGCCTCCACCAGATTACCGGCAACCACCTGCGAGCGTGGCACGACCAGGCCGGCATGGGGGTCCCACATGCCGCCCTGGACCTGATCTTCCTCAATGAGCGGGAACTTCTCCTTGATCTCCGCGGGCGTGACCAGATGCACGCCGGTGCCGAAGGCCTTGCCCGAGGCGACCTTGCGCTTGATCTCGTCCATGCGGGCATCATCGCCGACCCGAGCGACTTCCAGGCCGCCGACCTTGGCGTAGTTGCCCATTTTATCGAAGAAGTTGATCGAGTAGCGCGTCGTCCAGCACGACAGGAAATCGTGGCTGGTGCCGTAGCAGAAATCCGAAGCATGTGACGTTGAGCCGATGTCGGTCGGGATCGCAGATTTGTCGATGCCGACGATATCGCTCCAGCCACGTTCGATCAGGTGGTGCGCTACCGAGGCGCCCACGATGCCGCCGACGCCGACGATGACGACATTCGCCTGGTTGGGAAACCCGGCCATGCTACCCTCCGCAAAACCGCTCTGTCCTTCAATCTGCGCCTATGCTTGGCCGCTCTGGCCATCGCGCACATGCGCGTCCGCGACCACCTCTTGCGCGCGCGCGGACGATGTCTGGCCGACAACCACAGCGCAAGGATCCGAACGGGCGTAAACGTGCATGCCCACGTCGGTTGCGTCAGCCGCCGTTGGCCGAGGTGCGCCGCATGCCACGTTCTGGTGGTCCTCGAATGCTGCGAAAACCAATCGCGTGCGATCGCGCAGGGGTTGAAACGCAAGCGCATTAGGCGGATCTAATATGGCGATGTCGTTTGCGGGTGACGTATCCGCAGGCGTGATTGGCACCAGGGAATGCATAATGTCTCTTGTTGACAAGCCGTTGCTTGTGCGCGCACCGGACGGCACCACCTATCAGGTCCCGACCGGGAAACCGATCGTGGTCCTCATGCGTGGTGACGCCATTGGCTCGCATGTCTGGGGCTTCGAGGGCGCCTTCGCCACGCGTGATGCCGCGGAGGCCACGATCGACAAGCTGCATGATCGCTTTCCGGGCGTACCCGTGGTCATGCGGGTTGCCGAGCGCTCGTCGTTCGGTGCCTATCTGCCGGATGCGGAGGACTGGGAGGTCAATGACCTGGCCGCCGATGCGCGCACCATGGCGGACGATGACGACAGCTTTGATTGGGATGACTGATGAGCAAACGCAAAGATCCCCGGCATGCTGCGGCGCGCCGGGAGGCGGGCAGGGCGGTCAGCCGCTTCAAGCCCGCCACGCACCAGGACCGCAAGCGCGCCGCCGCCAAGGCGGCCTGCCGGATCAGCAAGATCAAGGCCCGCCATCGCGCGGGCCTTGATCGTTTTGTGCGCGGGCGACAGCCCGATGGTATGTTTGTTGCTCGTGTCGCCGCCATGAACGCGTGGTATCATGATTGATAGTTGCTCATGTCGGTGCCACGAACGCGTGGTTTCGTGATGGGTGCGTGGAGCGTCTTCAGCTGGATTGTCGCCGGCGAATGCCTCGCCGATCATAGGGTGAGCCCGCCGTCTTGATGCTGAATTGAGTGCCGTGTAGATAATATCGTTAGGAAGAGAGCGTGGCAGCTGAAGTCACCGCGAGCATTATTGTGCCAAGCTTTAATAGGCCGCGAGTTTTGCAAGCATGCCTGGATGCCTTGCTCAAGCTTGACGATGACGCTTATGAAATCATCGTGGTCGACGATGGCAGTACCGCGCCGCTGTCAGAAGCATGCCGCGACTACGCCGATCGCGTTCGTTTTATCCGTAAAGAAAATGGCGGTCCTGCCAGCGCGCGCAATGTTGGCGTTCGCGAAGCGCGCGCGGATTTCCTTGTTTTCACCGATGATGATTGCCAGCCAGAGCCCGGCTGGTTGCAGGCCATGCGCGCTTGTGCCGAAGGGCAGCCGCATGTGCTGGCCGGCGGTCGGGTGGTCAACCTTTTGACCGACAACACCTTTTCTTCGGCAAGCCAGAGCTTGTGCGACTTTCTTTACGATTACTTTGGCGCCGCGTCCGGCAACATGCCATTTTTTACCAGCAACAACATGGCCTGCAGCCGACGCGTCTTCGAACAGATTGGTGGCTTCGACGAGACCTTTCCGCTCGCCGCCGCCGAGGATCGTGAGTTTGGCCTTCGCTGGCGCGCTGCCGGTGGCGCGCTGGTCTACGCTCCCGAAGCCGTGGTCGGCCACGCGCACCGCCTGGATCTTCGTGGCTTCATGCGCCAGCACGCCAATTACGGCCGAGGCGCGCGGCGTCTGCACGCGGTTTTGGGCGAACGCGGTGACCCCCGGCCAACGCTGGAGTCCGTGCGGTTCTACCTGCGTTTGATCACGTTTCCGTTGCGTGCCCAGGGACGCAACCGTTGGGCGCAGTCAGCCCTGCTTGTGCTCTCGCAGATCGCCATGGTCGCCGGCTATTTTTCCTATGATCCGCAGGCCAAGCCAAGCGAGCGCGAACCGTTGCAGACTCAAGGCGCGCGCTCGTGAGCAAGCGCACGCTGTCGGTTGGCCTGATCGGTTGTGGCTGGATCGCCGAAGTGGCGCATATGCCAAGCTTGGCCGCGTCGCCGCACGCCCGTGTTGTCCGTTTGGTCGATCGCATGCCCGAGCGACGCGACGTGGCGCGGCGGTTCTTCCCTGACGCACATGCCGGCGATGATCCGGCAGCGCTGCTGGCGGACGCGTCGATCGATGCCGTGGTCATCGCCACGCCACCCGGCGCGACCCCGCCGCTCGCCATGCAGGCTCTTACTGCCGGCAAGCATGTCTTTCTGGAAAAGCCCATGGCGACGACGCTTGCCGAGGCGGGCAGTCTCCTCGCCGCTGCCCGCCGGGCCGGCACGATCCACCTGGTCGGCTACAATTTCCGTCGGCACGAGGCTGTTCTCGCTGCCGCGCAAGCCTTGCGCGCTGGCCAGCTCGGTGAGCTGCTGACCGTTCATGGCCATTTCACCTGGCAATCCTCGGGCGCGACCGGCTGGCGTGCCGATCCGGGCACCGGCGGCGGCGCGCTGAACGATCTGGCCAGTCATCACATCGATCTGGCAGCCTACTTGGCCGGCGCGCCGGTCCGCGCCGTGTCGGCGACGCTGCGCGGCATCAGGCATGCCGAGGATACGGCCGATATCGCGTTGCGCACCGACAATGGCGTGTACGTCACGATCCACGCCAGCGGTGCCGCCGGCCGCAATGCCAACGCGCTGCGCCTGATCGGCACGCGCGGCCATGTCGCCATCGACCTGACCGACCCGCACGCCGCGCCGGTCCTGACGGGCGATCCGCCGCGCAGCCGCGCCCAGCGCCTGCGTGCCGCGCTGGCCGGGCTCCAGCCGCAGCGTTTCGTGCACAGCGGCCGCGAAGCTTCCTTCGCCGCGACCATGGCAGCGTTTCTTGCCGCCTGCCAATCGGGCACGCCGGCGGCACCGACGATCGAGGATGGCGCCCAGGTCCTGGCAGCCACCGACGCGGCACGTCGTTCGGCAGCGCGTGGTGGCGCGTGGGTCGATCTCGACGCCGAACCCGCGCAGCACGTCGCCTGACATGCCCAGGCCGCAACGGGTTCTCTTGTTGCACGACTATGCCGGCAGCCGCGGCGGGGCTGAGCACGTCGCGCTGGATCTGCGCCGCTTGCTGCGCGAGCGCGGTGTCGATGCCCGACTGCTGGCCTCGAGCGCCGATCCGTGGTCCGCGCATGATGCGCCGGACATGATGTGCACGGGCGGCAACGGGGCGTTGCGTGGGCTGCGTGAGACCTGGAACGCCGGTGCCGCGCGCGCTGTCGGCCGGGCGATCGCGACGTTTCGGCCGGACATCGTGCACATCGCCATGTTTGACCCAGCTCTCGCCGAGCATCCTGCCCGCCTTGCGGGCAACGCCGACAGTTTACGCGATCAACACCTATCGCCTGGTCTGCCCCACCGGCCTGCGCTGGACGCCGGGCGAGGGCTTATGCCAACGCCCGGCCGGCGAGGCGTGTGCAATGGCCGGCTGCCTGTCAAGACTGGGTGCCGTGCCGCGCCAAGTCCAGTTGGCGCTGGTCAAGCGCTTTGGCGACTCGATCGATCGGCTCATCGCGCCAAGCTCGGTCATGGCCAACATCTTCGCGCAACACGGTTGGCCCTGCCAGCACGTCATCCCCCACGCCGTGCCCGCGCATCGACGGCGGCAGGCAAGATCCGACACGCCCTTGGTGGCATTCGCCGGACGGCTGACGCAGGAAAAGGGTGCCGGCTGGTTGCTGAAGGCCGTCGCCCAAGCGGATGCTGCCTTGCCCGGCTTACGCGTCGAGATCATCGGTGACGGGCCTCAGCGGCAGGCGCTCGAACGCTTGAGTGGCGAGCTCGGCCTCGCCGACCGGGTGCAGTTCCTCGGCCATCTCGAACGCATGGCGAGCCAGGCGCGGCTGGAGCGGGCCTGGGTGCAGGTCGTGCCGTCGCTCTGGCCGGAACCGTTCGGCCTCGTCGCTGCCGAGGCATTGGCCCGCGGCACGGCGGTGATCGCCAGTGACAGCGGCGGACCGCGCGAGATCGTCGATCATGGCGAGACCGGTCTCGTCGTCGCCACCGGCGATGTTGCGGCGCTGGCGCAGGCTCTGGTGACGCTGACGCGTGACCGCGCGCTCGCGCTTGCCATGGGCGAGGCCGGCCAGCGTGTCGCCCGAGAGCGCTACGGCGAGCGCGCCTGGGTCGAGGCCTATCTCAACGTGTATGGCGACATGCTCGATGCCCGCGCAGCAGCGCGTGCGCCTGATCCAAGCCTGAACGCGCAACCGCTAGCGCAAGCATAGAGGATCCTTGAACATGAGCAGCCCGACGGCGCCCGCGATGAGTGTGGTCATGGTTTCACGCGACGGCATCGCTGGCGTGCGGCCGATTTTGAGCTGCCTCAGCGAGCAGACGATCGCCGATCAGTTGCAGATCTGCCTTGTGACGCCGCAACGCTACGCACCTGTCGAGCTGCCTGCGGCGCTGCATGACACTTTCCTGGCGTTCTCCGTGGCGTATGTCGACGTTGTCGGCAATCGCGGCCGGGCGGCCGCTTCCGGCGTGCGCATTGCCGAGGCGCCGATCATCGCCTTTACCGAGCACCACTGTTTCCCCGATCCCAACTGGGCCGAGGTTCTGGTCGCGGCGTTCGATCGTGTCGATGACGGCGTCGTCGGCGTCGGCCCGGCAATCGCCAATGCCAACCCGGAAACCCTGTTGAGCTGGACGATCTACGGCGCTGGCTACGCCGCCTACACGCCCGAGCGTCCGGCGCGGATGCTCGCCGAGCTGCCGATCCACAACGCCAGCTACCGGCGTAGCGCGTTGCTGCCCTTGGACAACGAGCTCGAAGATCTCATGGCGGACGAGCGGCTCATGCAGCGGCGGCTGGTCAGTCAGGGCGGTCAGCTCGCCTTTCAGCCCGAGACGACATCGCGCCATATCAACGAGGCCACCTGGCACCTCGTGCTCGGCATGAACTGGGTCAATGGCCGGCGCTATGGCGGCGAGCGCTCGGAAAACTGGCCGTGGCTGCGGCGGCTGGCCTATGCCGCGCTGTTCCCGCTGTTGAGCTTGAGCATCATGCGCACCTGCATGGAGCGGCTTCGCCATGTGCCTGCGACGCCGGCGAACTACAAGATGTTCGGGCCGGTTTTCCTGCAGTCATTGGCGCACGCAGCCGGCGAGGCAGCTGGGTACCTGTTCGGGCCGAAGCGCGATTTCCAGTTTATCGACGACGAGGAATTCATGCTTCGCGAGCGCTTGGCCGGGGTGACCCCGCGCAATCCGCGCATCGCCGGTTTCGTCGCTCTGGCGGCCGCTTACCAGCCCCGCTAGCTCCCGGTCAAAGGCGCGCGCTCTTTGGCGATGGAGCCGCCGTGGTGGGCTTGGCAGGGGTCAGGGCACGCGCGTCTGCGAAGCTCAAGGCGACCACGTGGCTGTCATGCAGGTAGTGAAAGGTCAGCGATGGCCGTTTGCTGACCAGCCTCGCCGGCAATGGCGCGTGACGCAGGCCACCGCCCAGCACTGGTGTGACGCTGGCCACGTCAGCGATCAGGCTGTGTTCGACCCGTAAGAGCTTGAGCTGCCGCCCGTGGGCGTCGACGGCGTCGAAGGGAATGCCGGCAAGGCGCAGGAAGCTGGTCGGATCGCTGCAGGCGGCAAAGCCCTCGATGAAGGCGGCCTCGACCAGATCGAGGTCCTTATTCGCGTCGCTGATCGGTGGTTCGCCGTCCGCGCCTGCCGGATCGTGCAGGTTTTGCCATTGTGCCGGCCGCTTGGCATGGTTGTGACCGATGCCGCCGGCGCTGCCGTCGATATCGTGCATCAGTAGCTCACCGGCTGGTCGATGATCGCCTTGTGTTTGCCGAGCGTTCCGTTGGCGACCATGGCGCCGAGCGCTTCGACGACGACGCGTGTGCCGAGCAAGGCGGTGATGTCTGATGTGTCGTAGGGCGGGCTGACCTCGACCACTTCCAAACCGCAAATGCCTTCGCGCGCGACGATGCCAAGCATTTTCAGGGCTTCACGCGGCAGAAAACCGCCCGGTTCCGGCCAGCCGGTGCCCGGCACGAAACCGCAATCAACGCTGTCGATGTCGAAGCTGACATAGACGGCATCGGCATCCTTCCAGGCGAGCTCCAGGGCGATTTCCGCCGTCTTCTCGACGCCCAGCTTTTCCATGTCGTCGATGGTCAGCACATTGCTCTGTCGCCGGCGCGCTTCCTGCACGCCCGGTCGCGGGACCTGCCAGCCGCCGATGCCGACCTGCACCAGATTGCTCGCGGGCACATTCGGCAACTCGGTCGCCCAGTACCACGGCGTGGTGTGCATGCGCTCGTCCAGGTCTTTCGCCTGCATGTCGATGTGCCGGTCAAAATGGACGATGCCGATGCGCTTGCTGGTACACTGCGCGATGCCGCGCACGCAGGGAAAACCGATGGAATGGTCGCCGCCGAGCAACAGCGGCAGGGCACCCGAGTTGGCGACATGAGCGACGCCGCGGGTGATCTGATCGAAGCTCTTTTCCAGGTTGGCCGGGATGGTGAAGACATCGCCGGCATCGCACAGCGTCATCTGTTCGCGCAGATCGATACCGAGTTCATAGTTGTAGGGGGTATACAGCGCCGAGATGCGCCGGATGCCTTGAGGACCGAAGCGCGTGCCCGGGCGGTAGGTGGTACCGCTGTCGAACGGGATGCCGAGCACGGCGGCGTCATACTTGCCGACATCGCGCACGTTTTCGACGTAAGGCGCTTTCAAAAACGTGTTGATGCCGGCGAAATGGGGCAGCTCGCCGCGCGCGAAGGTCGGGATATCCTTGTCGGTGAGCGAGTCGGCGCCCGGCAGGCCCATATCGAGCGCCCAGGCGACTTCGCGTTTCCAGCCAGCCTCAGGCAGACGCCCCTCCTTCTCGACCGCCTGCCAGCCCATGCTGTTGAGCTTGGCATAGGACGGGTGATGTGCCCGGCGTTCGTGCGGTCGGCTCGGCCAGCGCGGCGGCAGGTGGGTCAGGCGCATCCTTCTATTCCTCAAGCATCACGCAGGGTAAGTGACATCGCGGCCCGGGTTTCGCCCGGGCAGGTCATAGGTAATGGTCGCACCATAGGCCTCGGGCGCGTGCGGGTCGCGGCGCACTTTGTCGAAGGTCAGCACACGTGTGCCGAGCTTGAAGGCCTCGCCAATATCGTGCGTGACCATGAACACAGTCATGCCTGAGCTGCGCCACAAACGCAGCAGCAACGTATGCATGTCCAGGCGGATGCCGGGATCGAGCGCGCCGAACGGTTCGTCCAGTAACAGCAGTCGCGGCTCGAGGATCAGCGCCTGGGCGATGGCCAGACGCTGCTGCATGCCGCCGGAGAGGCTGTGCGGCCAGGCATCCAGGACATGGCCTAGACCCACCTCTTCCAGCAGTTCTGCCGCTCGATCGCGTGCCTGCCGGCGTTGGCTGCCAATGAGGTGACCGCTCGGTGCGCCGTCACGAAAGGCCAGGCCAAGCGTGGCATTGTCGAGCACACTCAGATGCGGGAAGACCGAATAGCGCTGGAAAACCACACCGCGATCCGGGCTTGGCTCGGGCTTGAGCTTGTCGCCATCGAGGGTGATCACGCCACGTGTCGGCGTCTCGTCACCGAGCAGCATGCGCAAGAACGTGGTCTTGCCGCAGCCCGAGGCGCCGACCATGGTCACCAGCGCGCCGCTTTCGACATCGAGATCGATGGCTTCGAGGATCGAACGGTCGCCGTAGCTTTTCCATAAATGGTGCATGCTAACCGCGCTCATGGGTCGGCCCAGGGATAGAGCCGGCGGGACGCCAGGGCGAGCAGGCGGTCCATGACAAAGGCCAGGAGCGTGATCCAGGCGACATACGGCAAGATGACATCCATGGCCAGAAAGCGGCGCACCAGGAAAATGCGATAGCCGAGCCCTTCGGTGGCAGCGATCGCTTCCGCGGCGATCAGGAACAGCCAGGCCGGACCGAGTGCCAGGCGCAGCGCGCTGAAAAGCTTGGGCATGATCTGCGGCAGGACCACGCGCAGCATGACCTGCAGCGTATTGGCACCAAGGGTCTGCGCCTTGATGAGCAATTCGCGCGGCAACTCGCCGACACGAAACGCGATATCGCGGATCAAGAACGGCGTGATGCCGACGGCGATCAGCACGACCTTCGACAGCTCGCCGAGGCCGAAGACGATGAACAGGATTGGTAGCACCGCCAAAGGCGGGATCATCGAGAGGACCGCGACGAACGGATTGAGCGCTGTGCCGACCAGCGGGATCAGGCCGATGGCAATGCCGACCACCAGGCCGATCAAGGCGGCGCTGCCGACGCCCAGCGCCAGTCGGGTGAGACTGGCGCCGGTGTCGACCCAAAGCAGGTAGTCGCCGGTGCGGCGATCCTCTTCGAACGCCATCCGGTTCATCGCCTCGGCCATGGCGGCCGGCGAGGGCAGCAGCTTGTCATTGGGATTGGCCGCCAGACGCGCCTCGGAGGCGATCAGATAGCCGATTAGAACGAGTACAAAGGGCAAGGCGACCAGGACGGCGGCACTCAGCCGCCCTGGCCGGCGATTGATCAGACGCATGGGCGATGTCCGCCGACTGCCCTGTGCCTAGAGCGCCCCCTCGGCGGCCATTGCCATGAACGCTGGCGAGAAACGCAGCTTGATATTGCCTTCATCGCCAAGCGTGCTGCCATCGGGAAAGCCGATGCCGACATAATCGACGCCGCCTTCGAGCAAGCCGTGCCGATCGGAGAACTGGCGCACGCTGTCCATAGTGGTGACCAGATCCGGGCTTTCCGTGAAGGCGACCGCTTCGGCCGGATCGAAGAACATCTGGGTCGAGGCGAGCTGGGCGTCATAGCCCGCCAAGTCAGTACCGGAGGCCTCGGCCATGGCCGTGCGCGCTGCGATCGCTGCCTCGTCATCACCGGCCATCAGCGCCATGGTCTCGTACCAGGCACCGGTCAGCGCCTTGCCGAAGTCCGGATTGGCATCGAGCACCTCGGTGTTGACGACCATCATGTCGATGATCTCACCTGGGATCTGGCTGCTATCGAACAGCTTGGACGCGTCGGGATAGGCGGCAACCTCGGCTAGGAGCGGGTTCCAGGTGACCACATGGCCGATATCGTCGCTCGAGGTGAACGCGCCGACCAGATCGGCATCCGACATGTTGACCACGGTCAGATCGCGCTCGCTCAAAGCGGCTTCTTCCAGCGCCCGGGCGAGCAGGTAATGGGACACCGACAGCTCGACCAGATAGACCTCGCTGTTGGCCAGTCCGGCGACATCCTTGGCGGTCTTCGAGACGATGCCGTCATTGCCGTTGGAGAAGTCACCGATGATCAAGGCGGTGCTGTCGACACCGCCCACGGCCGGGATGGTCAGCGCGTCCATATTGGTCATGACGCAGCCGTCGAAAGCGCCGGCAGTGTATTGATTGATGGACTCAATGTAATCGTTGATCTGCACGACCTCGATCTCGATGCCGTACTTCTCCGCCCATTTGTCGACGATGCCGGCATCGGCAGCATAACCCCAGGGCATCCAGCCGACATAGATCGACCAGGCGATGCGAAAGCTGGTCTTTTCCTGGGCATCAGCCGTGGGTGCGGTGGCGAGCAGGGCGGCGACAAGGCCGAAAGCGGCGAGCAGGCGGCAGCGCATGGCGTGTTTCCCGTTGATTTCGCCCGGCCGTGGCGCGTCGCGGCCGGCTCCTGCCGTAAAATTAGGCAAATCCTGTGCCAGCTTGCCGGGGCTGGCAGGCGGTTTGCCGCTGATGATCAGGACGGCGGAATAAGACCGCGCTTTAGCGTTTCTTAATGACGCCGTGCCGGCGCAACTTTGCGTTTCATGTGGCCTCTGAACTGGCTACAAGCCGGGCGTGAAGTCGCACCTCGCGCCTGCCTTATGAGCCGCCGCCATGCCTTTATCGAAACTCGACGAGATCACGCTCGCGGCCCTGTATCGGGCGGTGTGGCGGGTGACCGCAGGTCAACAGATCATGGTCATCGCCTTGTCGATCATCGTCGCTGCCCTCGCCGCGGTGCCGCTGAAATTCCAGGAGATGATCATCAATCACCTGACGTACGAAGGTGATATCCGCGGCCTGATCTGGTTGTGCGCCGGTATGATCGGTGTGGTACTGGTCAGCCTGACCTTGAAATGGGCACTGAACTTCCGGCTGGCGATTTTGGGCGAGAGCGTCATTCGCCGTATTCGCCAGCGCCTGGTGATCACCACCAGCGAGGACGTTGCTCGCGGCGAAACCCCGACGGTCGACAGCGGCACGCTGGTCACCATGCTGTCGGCGGAGGCGGAGTCGGTCGGCGCCTTTGCCGGCTCGGCCTTCTCGGCACCTGTGCTGCAGGCTGGCACATTGTTGAGTGTGTTTGCCTATATCGTGGTCAGCGAGCCATGGCTGGGCTTGATCGCCGGCCTGGTCATCATCCCGCAGGCGCTGATCGTCATCGGCAAGCAAAAGCTCATCAACGCCTGCGTCCGCGATCGGGTGACCTGCCTGCGGCACGCCGCCAGCCTGGTCACCGCCGAGCATTTGGAAGCGGAACGTGACGCCCTGCTCGCCGACTTCGACGAGATTTACGACCACCGTCAGAAAATCTTCTTGCTCAAGCTGTCATCGAAATTCGCCATCAGCCTGATCTCCGCGCTCGGATCGGTCTCCATCCTGTTCCTGGGCGGCGTTCTCGCTTTGAACGGCAAGATCGATATCGGCGTCGTCGTGGCCAGCCTGAGCGGCTTGTCGCGCATTGACGGTCCCTGGCGCGAGCTCCTGGGTTTCTTCCGCAGTGCCAATATCGTCAAGGTCAACTATACCATGATCGTCGATCAATTGCGGATCAACGATACGTTGAAGAGAACCAACTGAGGCCCTGGGGCCTGCGTGCGCTCTGTGCGCGGTCTACGGCTTCTCGCCCGTGGTCAGCAGGGCAGCGATCCGCCAGGGTTCCTGGTCTTTGCGCGTGAACACAATGCTGACCAGAAAGGGCAGTTGGTTCGGTGCCGCGGCCTGACCGATCACGAGCGTGAGTGGCATGTGCAGCATGGCCGCGCCATCGGCCAGCGGCACCACCTCAGCTTCATCCAGGGCCGGCTCGACCCGCCAGATCTCGGCTTTCTGGAACGAACCCATCCGTGCGAGGACGGCATCGCGACCCCAGAAACTCTTGCCGTCGCTGACCCACAGGAACTGCGGCGCGTCGATGAAGAACGCGCCGATGCGCTCGGGATCCCGCGCGTTCTGCGCTTGCGCAAACTGCTTGTAAACCTCGAGGATCTCGTCTTCGACCTGCGCTCTGGCGTCGTGGCCGAGTGCACACAAAAACAGCACAAGGAGAGCTGCAAGGCGCTGCATCCGCTTGCCTCATCCAAAGTCAACGCTAGACGATCGG
This sequence comes from Geminicoccaceae bacterium, assembly GCA_050331015.1. Taxonomy (GTDB): domain Bacteria; phylum Pseudomonadota; class Alphaproteobacteria; order Geminicoccales; family Geminicoccaceae; genus JBHJHH01. The sequence goes on along the minus strand of JBHJHH010000001.1, from coordinate 18,125 downwards.
GTTTCTTACCGGCGACGGGGCGCGGCCAACGCTCTTGCCGGCCGCACCGAAGCTGACGCGTTACATATCGCCGACGTCCATCGCCTGGAACGGCACGACATCGGTCGAGAAGATCACCACAGGCTCGCCACTGACATTTTCCCACCAATGAATGTGCCCTTCACCGGCTTCCGGCGCGGTGTCGCCGGCTCTGTGCACAATTGGCACGGCGCAATAGGCGTTGTGCTCGACGATTTCGCCCTCGACGATGTGCACGATCGACGGCCGGTCGGCATGGTTGTGGGTCGGCACGACGCCATCAGGCGCGATGGTCAGCTTGCGCAGGCGCAGCATAAAGTTGCCCATCTCACGCCAGCCGGTCAAATCGACCGTGCCGAGGATCGGGCGATCGACGCCGATGTCGGGGGCCTGCTCGAGCTCGCGCGGCTCGCTCAGGATCTGGTCTTCCGGGCAGGTCGCGGCATAACTGCCGGTGGTGATGCCAACCACACCAAGGCAAGTCAGCACAAGTGCGGCGTTGCGCGTGGTTACCATGAACATGATCAATCTCCCGCTGTGTGCACGTTTGCGACGGCCACGGTTGCGGCGGCACGTGATGTCGGTGCCATAGCATGTGCCTCGAGGCGGCATAATCGGTTGCCTGGCTATTGTTCCCATAGCCAAAGGCTATCAATTGGGTCGCGGTAACCGGAGCGTGAGCGGGGAGCGCTTGTTTGGAGCTTTATCAGATACGGTACTTTCTCGCAGCGGCGGAGCAGTTGAACTTCACCCGTGCCGCCGAGGCTTGTGGCGTATCGCAGCCGTCGCTGACGCGCGCGATCCAGCGTCTTGAGGAAGAACTCGGCGGTCCCCTGTTCCGCCGCGAAGGCCGTCACACCCATCTGACCGAGCTCGGCCGCATGGTCCGGCCGCGCCTCGAGCAGGCGGTGTCGCTGACCGACATCGCCCGCACCGAAGCGCTCGATTTTGCCAGCTTGGTGACCGCGAAACTGGTGCTCGGCTGCATGTGCACGATCGCACCGAGCAGCCTCATGAGTCTGATCGGACATTTCAGCCATCGCTTGCCGCAACTTGCCCTGCAACTGCAGGAAGGTTCGGGCCACAGGCTGGTCGAGAGGCTTCTGGCTGGCGAGCTCGACGTCGCCCTGGTCGGCCTGCCGGCCTATGACGAAGCGCTCGCCGCCCATCCGCTGTTTGTTGAGCGCTACGTTATTACGTTTCCAAGAGGCCATCGCTTCGAGGGCTTCGACGCTGTCCCGGTGTGCGAGCTCAACAGTGAACGGTACTTGCGCCGGCTCAACTGCGAGTATCTCGATCATTTCGACAGCGCTTGCGGCGAGGCGCGACCGCAACCGGACGTTCGGTTCCAGAGCGAGCACGAAGCCTGGGTCCAGGCGATGGCCATCGCCGGGCTCGGCTGTGCCGTCATGCCTGAAGGCCTGGCATGCCATCCGGAGTTGGCCTGGCGACCATTGATCGAGCCGGAGATCCGGCGGACCGTGTCCGTGGTTACCCGGCGCGGTCGGCCGCACACGCCGGTCGTCGACCTGTTCGTACGTCTGTGCAAGACCATGAACTGGGGCATTGCTCGTGCTTGAGGCACGCAGGTGCCTCGAACACGGCCAAGGCGGTTCTTGCGTGGCTGTCACAAAGGCGCGCAAGACTGAACCCAGGTGGCGGTAACAAGCGCGATCAGGTCATGACGGATACGGATGTGTCGCCGCAGACAGACGAAGCGCGGCCCCTGTTCGGTTTCGCCTTTCGAGAGGGCTGGGCCGAACCGTTGTACGACTTCGCCGCGATCGAGCGCGCGGTCGAAACGGCGTCATTTGTCTGGGTGCATCTCGATCTGGGGGCCGACGCATCGCAGCAATGGCTGCGGCAGTTGCCATACCCGCGCGACGTGCTGGACGCGGTGTCCGAACCGGTGCAGCGCGGGCGGCTGTTTGCGTTTGACGCTGTCGTCTACGGCCATTTGCGCGATCTTCGGGTTGTCAAAGACGACAAGCACCTGCGTCCGGGCTCACTGTGCATTCTGCTGACCGCCAAGCTGGTGGTTAGCGGGCGGCGCATTCCTCTGCGGGCCGTCGAGGTGCTGCGCCAGCGGATCGAGGCCGGCGCGGTGACGCCGAGCGGGCCGTATGCCTTGCTTGCCGGCTTTTTCAACGTCCTCAACGAGGTGACCGAGGACCTGATCGAGCGGGCAACGCGGCGCTTGAGCGAGATCGGCGCGGCGCTGCTCAAACGATCCGGTGGCCAATTTCGCGATGAGTTGCTGGAAATGCGTCGCGATGCGATCCGTTTGTCCAGAGACATGAGCTACAAGCGCGTCGCCATGCGCGAGCTGTTGCAAGATAAACCGCCCATGGCCAGCAATCAGGAGCTCCGACACTTCCGGCGCGAAGTCGAACGCTATGCTGCCATCGTTGAAGACGCGCACGAGATGGCGGATCACTGTCAGTTCCTGCTCGACGAATTGCGCGCACAAGTCGCCGAGCGCACCAATCGCAATCTCTACGTTTTGACGCTGTTTTCCGTCGTCTTCCTGCCGGCCGGCCTGATCGTCGGCCTCTGGGGCATGAATGTCGGCAATATGCCCTTCAGCACCGATCCTTATGGTTTTTGGGAAGTCGTCGCCCTGATCGGCATTATTCTGGCCAGTTTACTCGGCGTCTTGCGCGTTCTGCGTTTCTTTTGAGGCGGCTTGGTTGGACATCCTGCGTGCACACTGGGCTCTCTCGATCTGAACGGCAGTTCCACCGCGTCTTTTCGCGATGCGCACAAAGCGCGTGGCGTCATGATCGAGGAAGAGCAGATCGAGCGGAAAGAACAGAGCGGTTGCGGATGCGTATCCGTTGCGTCCGGTGAGCGAACGGTCGTCAACGATCAGGACATGGGCGCCGGACGCACAGAGCTGGTCGATCACAACCACCACGGCGTTTCGCAAAAACCGGTCGTTCTCGGCCACGGCGTGGTGCTGGATCGGATGTACCCAGCCGGTAACGGCGAAAAGGGCGATGTCGACGAGCGCCGTCAGCCCGCCAATGAGCGCGCCATCGGTGGCTGCGCGGTTCACGATGTCCGTTCCGGCGACGGCCCAGCCAGATCGATGATCCAACGCCAGGGATTGACGCCGACCCGCCTGTGCACGGCGATCGCCAGGACAACCTGTGCGCTCACCGCAATCACCGACGCGGCGAGCGCGGCGCCGGTGATGCCCATTGCCTGAAATGCCAGCCAGACGCTTGGCGCCAGGGCCAGGGCATGGACGGCCATGATGATGGTCGCCACCCGGTGATGCCCGGTCAGGTTGAGCAGGACACTGATCGAGCCGAGGCCGTTGGTCAAAAACGAGCGTGCCACAAAGATCAGCAGGAGATCGTATCCGGCCGTGAAGGCGTCACCGAGCCAGCTCAGCAGCGGTTGGCCAAGGGCGATCAGCACAAGTGCAAGGGCAACGCTCGACAAGGTCAGCCCGCGCGCGACCCGGGCAAACGCACGTTCCATGGCGCTCGTGTCGTTGCGCACGGCATGATGGGCGAGACGCGGCGAGACGACCAGATCGGCCGCCAGCGTGAGTTGCTGCATGCCGGTGGCGATCAAGAGCGCGCTGGCGTAGATGCCGACCTGGTCAGGCGCTGCGATGAGCGACAAGATGATCAGATCACCGCGCGCAAGGCCGATGCCGGCCAGCTTGGTTGCCGCCAGATTGCTGTGCAGACCCATCCATTGGCGATAGCGCCGGCCCGCATCGGCATTCACCAGGGCTGTCCAGAACCCGGCGGTCTGCCAGTGGTGCGCACGGTTCCAGATGACCAGCAACGCGGCACCCGCCAGCCAAACCCCGAGCACATAGGCGAGCAGGGCCTGCCAAGCCAAGAGCGCGCCGGTCATGCTCAGCACGCTCGCGACCACGATGAGAGCGACGGTATCGCGACCGAGCCGCTCAGGCAGAATGCTCGCGGTTGTCTGGCCATAGCCGCGGACAAGCCCGCCCAGCAAGGTAATGAGGGCGTTGCCGACGATGCCGAGCCAGATGAGCAGGCCGATCGTTCCCAAGCCTTTGCCCATGACGGTTGCCGCGATCGCCAGGCCGGCCGCCGCACCAAAGCCGAGCAGCACGGCGAAAAAGCCAATGAATTGCTGTTCGACAACGCTGTTTCGATCGTCGCGGGCTTCGGCAACGACGCGCAAGGCCGTGAGGGCAAAGCCCGTTGCGAACACTTGCGAGACCGCCTGGATCCACACGGTGGCGGCAACGAACTGGCCGAATGCTTCGGCGCCACTCAGCCGGGCGATCAGAAACTGGACGCCATAGGCCAGGATCAGGCCGGCGCCGTTCAACATGAGCACGGCCAGGCTGGTCCGTACCGCCTCCGAGCGAAGCGCTGCCGGCGCGTACTGACGAAGCTGGATCAACAAGGCAGTGTCATCGGCTCACAGATCGACGGGCTACGGCAGGAGGCGGCCGCGGATCCTGCGCGCACCGATGCGCTCAGGGCTAGTGACCATCGGCCGGTTTGCCGCGTGCATGGCCCGATTGTGTATCGGATTATGCAGATCGGGCACAAAAAGCGGCTTCCGCAATCCGTGCGAGCCCATAACATCGAAAGCGTCATGACCTCGACCCGAACTACTGCCCTGTTTGAGCCTCGCGCTCCCGATCCAGGGCGCCGGCTGGCCGATCGCTGATGCGGATAGCGTTGTTGATACCTTCGCTCACCGGTGGCGGCACGGAACGCGCCAAGCTCAGGCTCGCGTCGGGTCTGATCGGGCTTGGTCATGAGGTCGACATCGTGGTTGCCACGCGGCGTTCGGCAGTTCTGGCGCCGGAGATGCCGCCTGATGCCCGCTACATCGCCTTGGGCGCGCCACGCACACTTGGCGCGCTGCCCGGGCTCTGCCGCTATCTGCGTCGCGCGCGACCCGATATCATGATTTCGTCGCTTCACGAGGCGAACAACATCGCCGCCCTGGCCAAGCTCGTGACCCGATCGCGGGCGCGTCTGCTGATCACCCTGCACAACAACACCAGCGCCACCTTGGCGCTGCAAAGCGACCGGCGAACGAGCTGGGCAATCCGGGCAGCCGGCTACTTGCACCGCTTGGCCGACTCGGTCGGTGCGGTGTCCGATTGTGTCGCGCGCGATGCCGAACGGGTTTGGCGACTGCCCGCCGGCGCCATCAAGACGCTGCCCAATCCGTTGGACAGCGACACGGTGCGCGCGTTGGCCGATTGCCCGCTGGATCACCCCTGGTTTGCTCAAGGCATGCCGCCGGTGATCTTGAGCTGCGGTCGCCTCGTGCCGGACAAAGGCTTCGACACGTTGATCGCAGCGTTCGCCAAGACGCGGCAGGCGCACGCCGCCCGGCTGGTCATCCTCGGCGCCGGGCCTTTGCGCGCGACGCTGTTGCGCCAGGCCGCCGCGAGCCGGGTTGCCGATGACGTGCAGGTCTTGGACTTCGACCAGAACCCGTTTCGCTACATGCGCCGCGCCGCCGTGTTCGCGCTCGCCTCGCGGCTGGAGGGCTATCCCAACGCGCTCATTGAGGCGCTGGCCTGCGGCTGCCGGGTGGTCGCGACCGACTGCCCATCGGGTCCGCGCGAGATCCTCAGCGACAATGCCTGCGGTCTGCTGGTGCCCGTGGACGATGTCGACGCCCTGGCCGCCGCGCTGGCAAAAGCGCTGACGGCGAGCGACTGGACCGTTCACGCCGAGCCGCTGCTGCAAAAGCATGCGCCGCAACGCGCCGCACGCGCCCATCTCGACGTGCTCGGACTCCCTGCGCTGTCAGCAAACCCGTGAACGCCTCGGATCTTGCCGCCATCGTCATGCTTCTGGTCTTGTTGCCCCTGCCGCTTGTCCTGCGGCGCATCGTCGACCCGCGGCACGCTTTGCCGTTGCTGGCGATCTATGTTGCCTCGCTCGCGACCCATGTCGTCGTGTCGTTCTACAATGCCTATGTCGACACCTTGATCGGGGCCGGTCAGGACGCTGTCACCTTTCATCGCGTTGCATCCGAGAACGCCGGCCGGGGCCTGTGGCAGCCCGGTATTGGTGCCGATCTCTACGAAACGACTTTGCAGATCCTCTACGCCTCGTTCGGGTCGTCGCTGTTCTTGGGCCAGGCGCTGACCATTGCCACGACAGCGCTGGCTTTCGTTTACCTTTGCTTGATTGCGCGCCATTTGAAGATCGAACGCGTCTTCGTGCTGTTCGTCCTCTTTGCCTTCTTGCCGTCAAAGATCCTGTTTTTCTCGATCACGCTGCGCGACGTCTTCGAGATGACCTTCCTGATCGTCGGCGTGTACTACGGTCTGCGCTGGCGGCAAAGCCAGAACAACGGCCATCTGACGTTGATGCTTGCATCGCTGGTGTTCGCCGGACTGTGGCATCACGCCTTCCTCGCTTTCACCATGGCTGCCGCGCTGCTGCTCGTGCTCTGGCCGCAACGCTGGCATAATGCCGGGGATGGGAGTGCCCGACGTACCGCGCTCGGGCTGGCGGTTATGCTGGCCTTGATGTTCGTCGGCTTCGGCGCCCTGATCGGCCTGTTGAGCTATGTTACGGCACTGCCGGGCGGGCAGACGATCTCATCCCTGGTCGCCGGCGATTCCGAACGGCTCCTCACTAAGGCCGAGGCCGTTCGCCGCCACCTGAGTGCCGAGCGGCCGCGCACCGATTACGGCGCCGACAACGGCATCGTGCTGCAGTTCATCTACTATCTGTTCAAGCCGTTTCCCTGGGAAATCAGAGGGCTGTCCGACCTGGTCGCCGGCATGGAGGCGATCTTGCGCTTCATCCTGCTGGCTTGCGCTTTCCACTACGTGCTCAGCGGGCGCGGCCGGTGGCGTGGCACGCCCGGCATGCTCCTGACGCTCTATCTGGGCGCGGCCTTGTTCTGGTCGCTGGGCACGAGCAATTACGGCAACGGCTCGCGCCACCATCTGACCCATTTTTGGCTGCTCTGTCTGGTGGCGGCACCGGCGCTGCAAGGCCATCTCGAGCGGAGCATCCGACGCTCGAGAGAGCCGCGGCGTGCCCTGGCGAGCAATGCCAGCGCCATTCGCGGCGGTGCCGAGCACCATCGCCACGGCTCGGCGCGCTAGCATGCGGCTGACCCACATCATCACCAGCCTGGACACCGGCGGTGCCGAGATCATGCTCGTCAAGCTGGCGGCGCAGTTGCGCGGACGCTACGAACAGCAGGTCATCTCGCTGCTGCCGTCCGGGCCGATTGCGCCCAAGCTCGAAGCCCTCGGCGTGCCGGTGACATCGCTGGAGCTTGACGCGCGCCGGCCAAACCCGCTCGCTGTGGCCACGCTGGTGCGGTGCTTGAGGCAATCGCGCGCCGAAGTCGTGCAGACCTGGATGTATCACGCCGATCTATTGGGCGGTGCAGCCGCCTGGTTTGCCGGGCGTCACGTCACCTGGGGCGTGCGCAATGGCACGCCGCCAGCGAGGGCCTTCGGCGTTCCGGTCATCTGGGGGCTGCATCACGGCACGCCCCTGGCCGGGCCAGCACGCGGTGTCCCAGCGGCTGGCGCTGCGGGCGTTGGCCAAGCCTATGACTGCCTCAGCCCGCGTACGGCGTTGGTGGTAAGGACATGTGCGCGGCTGTCACCCTGGCTGCCGAAGCGGATCGTGTGTTGTTCGCAAAGCGCGGCCGAGCGGCATGTCGCGCTGGGCTATGATGCGCGCAAGTTGGTCGTCATCCCGAACGGCTTCGATGTGCAGCGCTTTTGCCCGGACACGGCCAGGCGTGCCGATGTGCGCGATGAGCTCGGTCTGGCGCGCAATACCCCGCTGGTCGGTCTGATCGCGCGCTTTCACGAACAAAAAGACCTGCCGACCTTCTTCAAGGCGGTCGCCACGTTGCATGAGCAGCGGCCGGATGTGCATTTTCTTGTCGCCGGGCGCGGTCTGGACGACGGCAATCAGGCGCTGGCACGCATGCGCCGTGACAGCGGTGTCGGCGATGTCGTGCACCTGCTCGGTGAGCGCAGCGATGTGCCCCGCTTGATGGCGGGTCTCGATCTGGCCACGCTGACATCGCGGGACGAGGCGTTTCCCAACGTTCTGGGCGAGGCCATGGCCTGCGGTGTGCCTTGCGTCGCCACCGATGTCGGCGATTGCCGCCTGATCCTGGGCGACACCGGCAAAGTCCTGCCGACATGCGATGCCGGCGGCATCGCCGATGCCTGGTTGCAACTCTTGAGCTTGGGTGATGAAGCCAAGGCAGCGCTCAATGTGGCCGCACGTGAGCGTGTGACCACACGGTTTGCGATCGACGTCGTCGCCGATCGTTATGCCGCCGTCTACGCCGAGGTTGCTGCTGCTGCCGGCGCGTCGTCGCCTAGGTGGTCAGCGCTGGGTACGGGCAGTCCCAGCTCGCGATAGAGCGCGAAGGTGCGCGACAGCACGATCTCCTGCGCGAAATGGTCCAAGACCCGTTGTCGGCCGGCAGCGGCCATGCGCTGGCGCTTTTGCGGCGATTCAAGAAGTGCAGCGAGGGCGGCAGCGAGTGCTACGGCATCTTTTGCCGGTACGAGCAGGCCATTGTCGCCATGGTGCACGATCTCGCGACAGCCGGGCACGTCAGTCGTGACAATCGCACGTCCGCTGGCAGCCGCCTCGAGCAGGCTGCGCGGCAGGCCTTCACGGTAGGATGGCAGGCAGACCAAGGTGCATTTGCGGTAAACCGCGGCGACGTCCTCGGCATAGCCCCAGTGCTCGACGACGCCGTCTGCCAGCCACGCGGTGAGCGTGGCTTGCGGCACGGCGTTGGGATTGCCGAAATCGCTGCCACCGACCAGGGCGAAGCGCGCAGGGAGGCCCCGGTCTTTCAGGATACGCGCGGCCGCGACGAACTCGGCGACGCCCTTTTCCCAGATCAGGCGAGCAACCAGGACGACGATCGGCGTGCCGGCCGGCTCCGGGCTGGTGCGAAACGCTTCGACGTCGACACCAGAGCCGCGAATGACCACGGCGCGGGTGGGCCCCAGCACTGCCGCCTGCTGCAGCACGGCCATGTCGTCAGGGTTTTCGAAGGTTGCGGCCGAGCGCGGGTGGCGGAATGCCAGCCGATACCCATGCCGGACGGCGCCGCGCATGATGCGCGCGCGCATGCCTTCGGCGACAAAGACATGGCCCAAGCCGGTGATCTTGCTGACCACGACCGGAACGCTGGTCAGCCGGGCGGCCCAGCGGCCGTAGAGGGTCGGCTTGATGGTAAAGGTGTGCACCAGCAGTGGCCGGTGGCGCCGGAACAGCCTCACGAGCGCAAGAAAGGTGCGCAACTCGCTGAACGGGCTGGTGCCGCGCGGCGAAAGCGGAATGCATGCGAGCTCGATACCGGCAGCGCGCAGCTTGGCGTCGAAATCGCCGGTCGAGCCGCCGACAGCGATGACCCGCCAGCCGGCCCGGCGCAGGGCATCGATCAGCGGCCGGCGAAACACCCACAAGGTCCAGGTACAACGCGAGACGATCAGGGCCACAGGCGGCCCTGCGGCATGCTCGGGCGCTGGCCTCGCGGTAAAGTCGGACACGTTATGCCGTTCGCCCTGCGTGCTTGGCACAGCGATTTTCGAAATGGGCGCAGATGAGCCCGAATAGTCCGGTCAGCGGGATCGACGCCGGCGCGCTGGCGGCCTTGGCCTGGGTATCGATCAGGTAGCCTTCGCCATTGTGGTCGCCGTTCTTGATGGCCGAGAACACGACCATGTCGGCAAAGCCCTCGAGCGTGCCGCCAGCGTGATGCAGACGGAAATCCGGCTTGATTTCATGAGGATAGGTGAGGGTGACGAACAGGCTGCTGCCACGATTGTCGACCGACATGATCGCCCTGCCGTCATCGTCCCGGCAGCTCAGCAACGCCGCTTCGGTCGCGGCGGCGTCGGTTTCGGTGGCGCAGCGGACGAGGAAATCACGCGCCATGCGCACCTCGACCTCGGTGAAGTCAGCGCCCAGGGTGTTAAGAAAGTCCGCGTGATCGCGCAAGCGGTAGTAGAACACCGGCTGGTTGACCGGATCCTGATGCAGGCCCGTGGCGATCAGCATACGCGCTTCGCCAAGCTGCGCCAGCAGCCGCGCGAGCAGATGGTCATAGGCCTGATAGACCTCGAACACCGGATCGCGGTCGGGCGGGATGTACCACGCCGGGTTGCGCTCGTCGCCGCGATAGGCTTTGGCGTTGAACAAGAAATAGTGCTGGATATGCGCGCCGGCATTGAGGAACAGCGAGGCGAAGTCCGGCCGCGTCCGACGGGTTGCCCGGGCGAAGACATCCGCCAATAACGTATCGAGCAGGATTGCGCGGTGGTATCTGCGCTTGCGCGCGGCGAGCGCATGGCGGGCGAGGGCCGGCCCGCTGGGCCCGAGCGCGCTGCGTGCCACGGCCTTGAGCAAGGTGGCATACATGGCCATGGAGCCGCCGCCTTGAGCATTGCTCTGCACGCCCTGCGCAACGGCCCGGCCAAGCTCTTGCAGGAACGGCGCGCCGCTGGCCGGCGTCGGCGTCCACGGGTCCGGGATGAAGAACGCGGGCGCGCGGGTGCGGTTGGCGGCATTCATCGGCGAGATGGCGCCAACCTTGCAGCCGTGCTTGGCCTCGAGGTGCTCCCAGATCTGCTCCAGCTCGCGTTCCGTGATGTCGCCGAGCCGAAAGATGCCGTGTTCGTCGTAAGCCAGACCGGTGTGCACGCTGACCCACTGGATCCAGGGCTCCACGTCGACGCCAGCGGCCTGCCCGACGGTTCTGGTCAGGCCGTGCTGCTCGAGCAGGCGACGAAAGGTCGGCAATGCGCCATCATCAACATAGGCCTGGACGAAATCCAGGTTGATCTCATTCAGGGCGATGAGGAAACAGGGCGTCGAGGGGCGAGCTACCCGATCAGACATAACAACAACAAAGCCATCAGTGACGCGCGTCAGGACAGAACCGGAGCGGGCTTGCGGATGATCGAACACGATGCGCGCGGCCGGCCCCTCACGCATAGTCGAACGGATCGGGCTTTGTCTTGCTGCGACGGGGCGCACGGCCCGGCTTTTGGGGCAGCCTACATACCTCGGTAAGGATTGCCAGCGTCGGGTCCGGCTAGGCGCTCTGTTCGGCGGGCTTGTCTGTTTGTTGCCGCTCGCGCCTGTGCTCGCCCTTGATGCGCTCGCGCAGCCACTGGAAGACGACATACAGCATCGGGATCAGGAAAACGCCAATCGTCGCCGCGGCGATCATGCCGCCGAACACCGGAATGCCGACGGCCTGGCGGCTGGCGGCACCGGGGCCGGTGGCGATGACCAGGGGCACCAGGCCCATGATGAAGGCAAAGCTGGTCATCATCACGGCACGAAAGCGCAGGCGCGCACCGGCGATGGCGGCATCCATGATGCTCTCGCCCGCTTCGCGCTGCATCTTGGCGAACTCGACAATCAAAATGCCGTTCTTGGCCGCCAGCGCGATGAGCACGACGATGCCGATCTGGGCGTAGACGTCAAAGCTGGCGCCGGCGATGACGATGGCGATGATCGCACCGAGCACGCCGACGCTGACCGAGAGCAGCACCGGCACCGGGATCGTCCAGCTCTCATACAGGCCAACCAGGAAGAGATAGGCGAACAAGACAGCCAGCAGCAAGACGATCGTCGTCTGGCCGGCCGCCTCGATCTCCTGCAGAGCCGTACCGGTCCACTCGAACCAATAGCCGTCGGGCAGGGTATCGGCGGAAACCTGCTCCATGGCCTCGAGCGCGTCGCCCGAACTGACCTGCGGGGCCGCCGTGCCGTTGATGGTTACCGAGCGATAACCGTTGTACCGGGTCAGGGATGAGGGGCCGAGTTCCAGCTCGGCCGTCACCAGCGAGCGCATCGGCACCATGGCTCCGCTCTGGCTACGCACATGGATCGAATCGATGTCGCCGACTTCGCTCCGATAGGGTGCATCGGCCTGGATATTGACCTGCCAGGTGCGGCCCTGGAGGTTGAAATCGTTGACATAAAGGCCGCCGAGCGTGCCTTGCAGCGCGCTGAAGACATCGGCGACCGGGACACCGAGCGCCTGGGCCTTCTGCCGGTCCAGTTCGAGATAGAGCCGGGGCGTGTCGGCGGCAAAGGTGGTGAACGCCGAGGCGATCTTCGGTTCCTGATTGGCGGCGACGACCACCGAGCGGCTGACCGCAGCCAGCTGGGTGATTTCACCGCCTTCGAGATCCTGCAACTGGTATTCGAAGCCGCCGGTCGAGCCCAGGCCGATGATCGGTGGCAGGTTGAAGGCGAACCCGGTCGCCTCCGGCAGGCTGAACAACTTGCCCTGCATCTGCTGGATCAGGGCGCCGACCGAGCGCTCCGGCGTCGTCCGCTCCTCGAACGGATCCAGGGTCAGGACGAAGAACGCGCTGTTGGATTTGGAAATGCCGCCCAGGAAATCGTAGCCGATCACCGAGAGCACATCCGAGACGCCGTCGAGATTGGTGGAGAAGGTTTCGATCTCACGCGCCAACGCGTCGGTACGGTTCTGCGAGGCACCTTCGGGCAGATTGACCACCGTGAAGAAGGCGCCCTGGTCCTCGTCGGGCAGAAAGCCGCTCGGTGTCGTCTGCATCAGCGTGACGATGCCAAAGCCCGCGGCGGCGACGGCGATCACCGAGAAGAACGCGACGCGCACAAGACGCATCACGATGTTAGCATAACCGTCGCGGACATTGTCGATGCGCTTTGACACCCAGTGCATCACACCGCGTTTGTGCTGGCCCGGCTTGAGCAGCACCGCACACAAGGCAGGGCTGAGCGACAGCGCGTTGATCGCCGAAATCAGCATGGACACCGAAACGGCGATGGCGAACTGCTGGAAGAGCTGGCCTGCGATGCCCGGGATGAAGGCCACCGGGATGAACACCGACAAGAGCACGAGCGTGATCGCCAGGATCGGGCCGAAGATCTCGGCCATGGCTTTCTTGGTGGCTTCGGCGGCGCTCAGCTCGGGCTCTTCCTCCATGACGCGTTCGACGTTTTCGACCACGACGATGGCGTCATCGACGACGATGCCGATGGCGAGCACGAGGGCGAGCAGCGAGACCGTGTTCGCGGTGAAGCCGATCACCAGCATGACGGCGAAGGTGCCGATCAGCGACACGGGCACGGCGATGATCGGGATCAGCGTGCTGCGCCAGTTGCCCAGGAACAAGAACACCACGATGCCGACCAGCGCGAAGGCCTCGAGCAGCGTCTTGATGACTTCCTCGATGCTGGATTCCACGAACACGGTCGTGTCGTACGAGATGTCGTAGGTCAGATCTTCCGGGAAGCGCTGCGCCAGCTCCTCCATGGTCACGCGGACTTGTTCGGCCACGGCCACGGCGTTCGCGCCCGGGCTCTGGTAGATGCCCATGGCGGCACTGGGCGAGCCGTTGTAGCGCGCAATCGTATCCGAGGACTTGGCACCGAGTTCGACGCGGCCGAGATCGCCGACGGTGACCGTCGAGCCGTCGGGATTGGCGCGCACGATGATCCGCTTGAACTCTTCGACGTCGCTCAACCGGCCCTGGGTCGTGATGTTCAGCTGGAACTGCTGGTCATCCATGAGCGGCGCCGCACCAATACGTCCGACCGCTGCCTGGATGTTCTGGTTCTGGATGGCGTTGGCGACATCGACCGGGCTGAGCTGAAACGCGGTGAGCTGGTCCGGATCGAGCCAGATTCGCATGGAGTAGTCGAGCGGGCCGAACTGACTGGCGTCGCCGACACCGTTGATGCGCTTGAGCGGATCGAGCAGGTTCAGCGTTGCATAGTTGGAGACATAAAGCCCGTCATGGGTGCCGTTCGGCGAATAGAGCTGAATGATCTGCAGCAGCGCCGAGGACTGTTTTTTGACGGTCAGGCCCTGGCGGCGGACTTCTTCCGGCAACTGCGCCTCAGCCAGCGAGATGCGATTTTGCACATTGACGGTATTGATGTCCGGATCAGTGCCGAGCGCAAAGGTTACGGTCAGCTTGTAGGAGCCATAGGCGCTGTTCGACTTCATGTAGATCATGTCGTCGACGCCGTTCATCTGCTGTTCGATCGGCTGGGCGATCGATTGCTCGATGACTTCGGCACTGGCACCCGGATAAACCGCCGTGACCGAGACCTGCGGCGGCACGATATCCGGATACTGTGCGGTCGGGATCGCCCGGATGGCGATCAGGCCGGCCAGTGTGATGACAATCGAGATGACGAAGGCCAGCCGTGGCCGGTCGACGAAGAGATTGGCAATCACGACGCCTGTCCTTCATCGACCACCGTCGCCTGCACCGTCTGGCCGGACCGTACTTTCTGCATGCCCTGGACGATGACGCGCTCGCCTTCGCTCAAGCCATCGCGGACGACCAGATTCGTGCCCACCTGATCGCCGAGGGTGACCCGCTTGGGCTGAGCCGTGTTGTCATCGCCGACGACGAGAACATAGGTGCCGTCCTTGTCGACCAGCATGGCCGCGGCTGGCATGACCAATTCGGTATCCGGCTCTTTTTCCTCGACGATGACATCGAGGAACTGGCCGGGCACGAGAATGCCGTCCGGGTTGGGAAAGCGCGCGCGGACCGTCAGCGTGTCGGTCGATTCGTCGACCTCAACCTCGGTAAACGCCAGACTGCCGGTCTCGCCATAATCGCTGCCATCGGGCAGAACCACGCGCACGACCAGATCCTGCGCCGCTTGCGCCACGGAACGCTGCCGGCGGTACTGGGTCATGAGCGCTTCCGAGACCGGGAAGCTGACGTAGATCGGATCTTCACTGACGATGGTCGCCAGGGCACCGCTGTCCGGGCCGACCAGGGCGCCGACGGAATAGGCCGCTCGGCTGATCCGGCCGCTCACCGGTGCCGTGATCTCGGTATAGCCGAGATCGAGCCTGGCCTGCTCGATAGCAGCCTGGGCTTCGAGTACGGCGGCATCAGCGACCTGTTTGGCGGCGCGGCGTTCATCGACCTCGGCCTCGGGGATGTTGCCGCGGGTGACCAGCTCTTCGGCACGGGCGAGCTGGGCCTCGGCATTGACCGTCTGAGCCTGGGCGCTGGCCAGTTCCGCCTCGCGCTGATCCAGCGTCGCCTGGTACTGGTCCTTCTCGATGACGAACAGGACGTCGCCCTTCTCGACCCGGCCGCCCTCGTCAAAGCGCCGTTCCTCGAGAAAGCCGGTGACGCGGGCACGCAACTCGACGCGATCGATCGCCTCGGCGCGGCCGACGAAGCGCTCGCCCTGGCTTACGGGAGCGGTTTTCACTGCACTGACGCCAACCGCTGGCGGCGTGTCGGCTTGCTGTTGTGCGCTCGCCGCAAGCGGCGGCAAGAGCAGCGCAACCCAGACAGTGATCAACAGCCATGGTACGTGCTGCCGTACGCGCGTGGTTGGGAAAGCCGCCATGTGCGCCGTGTCCTCCGCCCCCGGGGGTGCAAACTCCCGCCTCATAGCACGAATGCTGCCCAATGCAGCAGGTATCTCGCGCTTGCGAACGCTGAGCTGTGTCGCGTCGTCCTGCGGTCAATTCCTTTCCGCCACGCACGCCTGATCACTTGACCTCGGGACCCAGCAGCGCAACGCTGCCAACGATAGGTATCGGTTGAACGATTGGTGCACTGACAAGCGCCGACGGCGATGCCCGGCAAAAATCACAGCGAATGCTGTTCAGGGAGAGACTTATGACCATGAGAACCGTGACACTGGCTGCTGCTGTCCTGCTCGCGGGCACGTCACTGGCCCAGGCGGAAACGTTGACCATTGCGACCGTGAACAATGGCGACATGATCCGCATGCAGAAGCTGGCCGATCATTTCACCAGCGAACACCCTGACATCGAGCTCGAGTGGGTGACGCTCGAGGAGAACGTGCTGCGTCAGCGCGTGACCACCGACATCGCCACCAAGGGCGGCCAGTACGATGTCATGACCATCGGCACTTACGAGGTGCCGATCTGGGCCAAACAGGACTGGCTGGTCCCGCTCGATGATCTCGGCGAGGGCTATGACATCGATGACCTGCTGCCGCCGATCCGCAATGGCCTTTCGCATGACGGCACGCTTTACGCCGCACCGTTCTACGGCGAGAGTTCCATGGTCATGTACCGCACCGACCTGTTCGAGGCGGCCGGCATTGAGATGCCTGAAGCGCCGACCTGGACGTTCTTAGCCGATGCCGCGCGACAGTTGGACGACCAGGACAGCGAAACCTACGGCATCTGCCTGCGCGGCAAGGCCGGCTGGGGCGAGAACACGGCCTTCCTGACCGCCACAGCGAATGCCTTCGGCGCGCGCTGGTTCGACATGGACTGGCAGCCACAGTTCGATCAGCCGGCCTGGAAGGAAACCCTGCAGTTCTACGTCGATTTGATGAACGACGCCGGCCCTCCCGGTGCGTCGTCCAACGGTTTCAACGAGAACCTCGCCCTGTTCCAGTCCGGCAAGTGCGCCATGTGGATTGATGCCACCGTGGCCGCCAGCTTTGTGACCAACCCGGACGAGAGCACGGTCGCCGACAGCGTCGGCTTCGCGCTCGCCCCGGACACCGGCAAGGGCAAGCGCGGCAACTGGCTCTGGGCCTGGTCGCTGGCGGTTCCGGCCGGCAGCCAGCAGGCTGAGGCCGCCAAGACTTTCATCGCCTGGGCGACCAGCAAGGACTACCTCGAGCTGGTGGCCTCCGAAGAGGGGTGGGCCAATGTCCCGCCGGGCACGCGCACTTCGCTCTACGAGAACCCGGACTATCTCGAGGCGGCACCGTTCGCGCAGATGACGCTGGACAGCATCATGTCGGCCGATCCGACCAATCCGACGGTCGATCCGGTGCCTTATGTCGGCGTGCAGTTCGTCGCCATCCCCGAGTTCCAGGGCCTGGGCACGGCGGTCGGCCAGCAGTTCTCGGCAGCGCTTGCCGGCACGATCTCGGTCGATGACGCGCTGGCAACGGCCCAGCAGATCGCCGAGCGCGAAATGCGGCGTGGCGGTTACCTGAACTAGCGCACGTTTTTTGGGGCCGCCTTCGCACGATCGGTGCGTCGGCGGCGGCTTCTCCAGCCCTTTCAGGCGACGACCATGGCCACGCTGCACACGCGCGCTTCGGCACGGCTGATGCTCACCCCGGCGGTAGTTCTGCTCCTGGCATGGATGCTCATTCCGCTCGGCATGACCGTGTGGTTTTCGCTCTTGCGCTATAACCTGCTCATGCCGGGCATGGAGACCTTCATCGGTATTGAGAACTACCGGTATTTTCTGTCCGATCCGGCCTTCTTCACGGCGATATGGAACACGCTGCGCCTGGTCGGCGGTATTCTGTTCATCACCGTGGTCGGCGGCACGGCGCTGGCGCTGTTGCTCGATCAGCCGTTTTGGGGCCGCGGCATCGTCCGGCTTCTGGTCATCGCCCCGTTCTTCGTCATGCCGACCGTGTCGGCGCTGGTCTGGAAGAACATGTTCATGAACCCGACCAACGGGCTTCTGGGCCACCTGTTCGAGGCGTTCGGCTTCGGCGCGTTCGACTGGCTGAGCCAGGCGCCGCTGGCCTCGATCATCCTGATCGTGTCTTGGCAATGGCTGCCCTTCGCGACGCTGATCCTGCTGACCGCGATCCAGTCGCTCGACAGCGAGCAGATGGAGGCGGCCGAGATGGACGGCGCGCCGGTGCTCGCCCGCTTCTGGTTCCTGGTGCTGCCCCACCTCGCCCGCGCGATCACGGTGGTGATCCTGATCCAAACGATCTTCCTGTTGTCGATCTTCGCCGAGATCTTCGTGACCACCCAAGGGTCCTTCGGCACCCGCACGCTGACCTACCTGATCTACCAGAGGGTGGTTGAAAGCCAGAACATCGGCCTCGGCTCGGCCGGCGGGATCCTGGCGGTCATCCTGGCCAACATCGTCGCGATCTTCCTGATGCGGATCGTCGGCAAGAACCTGGATAAATGAGGAGGCACTCCCATGGCCCGTGCCGTCACGACCAAACGCAAGGCGATCAACACTGCCGTCGCCTGGGGTATCGGTCTCCTGATCTTCTTTCCGATCCTCTGGACGATCCTGACGAGCTTCAAAACCGAAGCGCAAGCAATCGCCGACCCGCCGGTGTTCTTGTTCTTCGATTGGACGCTTGAGAACTACGCCATCGTGCAGG